>JBHENQ010000073.1:0-22494 GCA_046261975.1 Gemmatimonadaceae bacterium
CCGGAGGATCGTCGCCTTCTCCTCAGGTGTGAACTGCCGACGCCGTCGGTTCCTTCCGCTCGATTCGTTCATAGACTCCTCCGTGCTCCCACTGCATAGTGTGGGGGCGGTAGGAGTCACATTTCAACTGAGGCGGGACAATCGCGCCTGAAGGTGGTTCGCTGGTGGACCAAAATTGGCTGTTGATATTATGGCGAAGTGTCATGTCGCCCTCAAGTCGCTCTCATCTCACTATCATCTTGTCGTAAGTTCTTAAGCCTTAGACATTCGGCGGACTCTGGATCGAGGCTTCGAAGGCCAGGACGACTGGCTTGAGCGCCCCTGATCTTCGGTGTGTCGCCTGGTTGCGCAGGGAGATTCTGCGCGGGGGATGAAGGCGTACCAGCGCCTTTTTGCTCAGTGGCAGGAAGCCCCAGCAACCTTGCCCGATGTGGTCGCCGCTCGAGCTCGGGTCGCATCGCTGAGTAGCGCGCCAGTAGGCACAGTCACCAAGATGGTTCTTGCGGATCAGTCAGTTCCGGCCCATATTTGCGCTGTAGCTTCGGTTTTTATTCGGCACTGAAAATGCATTATGGTAGTCAAGAAAAAAATGGGGTTTTCGCTTACCATTGTAATTCGGTATTTATTCGGTATGCTGCGGTCGGCTTGCTCTCACAACCATCCGAGGTGAGCTAATGCAATCGACATGGCGAATCGCCTGTGTACGCATCCCGAGGTTCCCGATCGCCGCGGCCCTGAGAGAGAGACAAGAACAGAGTACGGATCAACAGCTCAGCCTGGCGCTCGGAATCCGCTCGCAAGCGGGCACCCGCCGCGGAGAAAGAGATTCGCGGAGCCTGGTTTCGGGAAATGGGAAAAACGGACACACGATTGCGTTGCCTCGGCACGATTTCGCGATGCCGCTGTGGGATGAACGGCACATCGCCCTGGTTGACGCAGGCAAACTGCGCGCGATATCGCGTGCCGCCGCCCGATCGAGAGTGAGCATCGGGATGACTCCTGTCGCCGCGCGCGCTCTCTGTGCCGACCTCGAGATTCTTCTCTGGGATGATGTCTCCATCAATAGAGCGATCGCCGAGGCCAGCGCCGCGTTCCTCGCCGGCAGCCCACAGGTAACACCAGCCGCTGGCGAGCCAGGTATCTGGTGGATCGGGGCCACCGGATTGGAAGGAGTTGGGGGCGAGCAAGAGCTCGTTCGTGCGCTCGCACGTATCGCGCGCGACTGGCATCCTCACCCGCGTATCGCGGTCGCCGATTCATGCGTCGCGGCACGCGCTGCGACGTGGGGGGGAAAGGCTCGGGAGTCGGGAGTCGGGAGTCGGGACTCGATACTCCCGATTCCCGATTCCCGATTCCCGATTCCCGTGTTCTACACCATTCTCCCCTCCGGTACGGATCCCCACTACCTCGCCTCCGCGCCTCTCGATCTCGTCCCCATGGACGCCGAGCTCCGTGCCACTCTTCACGCGCTCGGTTTACGGACCGCTGGCGCACTCGCGGCGCTGGAAGCGGAGGATGTCGAGCGGCGCTGGGGCATCGAGGGACTCTCTGCGTGGCAACTTGCGCGAGGTGAGGATCGCCGCCGGCCCGTGCTCGCCAGAGCACAGCCCAGATATTCTGTAGATGTGGAGCTCCCTGCCCCGGCCTCCACCATGGAGCCCGTGCTCTTTCTGCTGCGCTCGGCCGCGGAGCGGCTTTCGCGCGATCTCGTGCGGGAGGGGCGTGCTGCGGCGGCAATCTCTATCACACTGACCCTCGATAACACACGTAGCGCACTCCCCTCGGGCGGCAAACCGCACACCGTTACGCGAGAGACGCGCTTCTCACGGCCCACCGCACGCGCGCCACATCTCTTCGACCATTGCCGAGCGCTGCTCGAGCGCTTCAAGCTGTCCGCGGCTGCCTGCGGAGTAACGCTCTCAGTGATCGCGACGGCGCCCGCTGCCGGTGAGCAGGGCGACGCGCTCTCGTCAGGGTGGCGTGATCCCGCGGCCGTCGATGCCGCACTCGCCCGGCTTCGCGCGGCGCTGGGTCCGGATGTGATCGTGCGGCCAGTATCAAGAGATGATCATCGGCCTGAATCCGCTGGGAAATGGGAGGAAACAACACTGAGCATGAGGACACAGAGTGAGCAATGTGCACCGAGCACTTTGTGTCCTCATGATCAGTGTTGTTCTGCTCTCCGCCTGCTCGAGTCTCCTGAGCCTATCGAGGTCGAAAAGAGCAGCGGCATCCCGTGCGCGATGTGGTGGCGCGGTGGCCGCGTCGACCTGGTTCACGTATCGGGGCCGGAAAGATTGTCCGGGGACTGGTGGAAGGACGGCTACGCACGCGACTACTGGCGGTGCGACACTGATTCCGCCGAGTTCCTGATCTTCCTCGATCGCTCCCGGAGAGAGGAAGGGGACAAAGAGGGTGAGAGCGAGAAGCGCTGGTTTCTGCATGGCTGGAGAGATTGAGCGCGATGACCGGCTACATCGAGCTTCACTGCCATTCCGCCTTCTCGCTGCTGGACGGCGCCTCGCATCCAGCTGCGCTGGTAGAGCGCGCGGCAACTCTCGGTTATCCGGCGCTTGCGCTCACCGATCATGACGATCTCGGCGGTGTGGTCGCGTTCGACGAGTCCGCGCGTGAGCGTGGCATCGGAGCAATCATCGGAGCGGAGGTGAGGGTGGACGACAACACCCTCGTTCTTCTCGCCGAATCGCGCCAGGGTTACGGGAACCTCTCGACCCTCATCACCCGTGCCAGGATGGACAATCCGCGAGGCGAGCCGAGCGTCTCACTTGACACGCTAGCCCGACATGCGACCGGTCTGTTCGCTCTCACGGGCGGCATTCGTGGTTGGGTCCCATCGCTGGTGGCTGCAGGAGATTCCGACAGCGCTTGCGAGGCCACTGCCGTGCTCATCGACATCTTCGACCGGCGGGTCGCCATAGAATGCTGGGACCACGGTCTGCCGGAGGAGCACGAGATCGTCAGCGGTCTCATACCAATCGCGCGCGCTCTCGACATTCCATGGGTGGTCACGAACGATGTCCACTATGCGCATCCGGAGGACCGTGTCGTGCACGACGTGCTCTCGTGTCTGCGTCACAAGAAGACTCTCGACGAGATGGGAACTCATCTCCGGCCCAACGGCGAATGGTACCTCAAGAGCGCCGGGCAGATGCGGCGGCGCTGGCAATCACATCCCGAAGGTATTGGAGCGACGCTCAGTATCGCGGAGCGGTGCGCGTTTCGTCTTTGTGAAGTGAAGCCGACGATCCCTGCCTTCCCCCTGCCGCCCGGCGTCAGTGCGGACGAATACCTGGCACGGCTGGTGGAGCAGGGCGCACACGAGAGATGGGGAATCAAGAGTCGGGCGGGTGCCCGCTTGCGGGCGGGTGGAGTGGGGAGTCGGGAGTCGGGACAGATAGCGCACGAGCTCGAGATCATCTGCCGGCTCGGTCTCGCGGGATACTTGCTCATCGTTTGGGACATCGTCCGCTTCGCGCGTCGAGCCGGCGTGTTGTGCCAGGGACGCGGAAGCGCAGCTAACAGCGCTGTCTGCTTCTGCCTGGGAATCACGGCTGTGGATCCCATCAAGCTCGAGCTCCTGTTCGAGAGATTCCTGAGTGAGGATCGCCAGGGCGCGCCCGACATCGACATC
The DNA here is from genome assembly GCA_046261975.1 of Gemmatimonadaceae bacterium. GTDB lineage: Bacteria > Gemmatimonadota > Gemmatimonadetes > Gemmatimonadales > Gemmatimonadaceae > JBHENQ01. The sequence continues at coordinate 3,653 of JBHENQ010000073.1, forward strand.
GACTTTGCCCACCGCGACCGCGAGATCGTGCTTCAGTACGTGTACGAGCGTTACGGGCGGCAGCACGCGGCCATGGTGTGCGAGCAGATCTGCTACCGCGGCAAGAGCGCCGTGCGCGACACGGCGAGGGTAATGGGATTCTCCGTGGAGCAGGCCAACGAGCTTGCGCGTGGAGTCTGGGAAGTCGGAACGGGAGAAAACGATCTGGGGACTGCAGATTGGACGGGTACGCACTTGAGGGCAGAGAAGGGGGAGGCAGGGGATACTGATAGTAGCGGCGACGCCGGGCTCGATCCGAGCGACAAGCGTGTGCGTCTGATACCCGCCATAGTGCGCGGCCTGCGACACATCCCGCGGCACAGGTCCATCCACGTCGGCGGATTCGTGCTCACGGAGGAGCCGCTGGCTACTGTCGTCCCCATCGAGCCGGCGTCCATGGCGGACCGCACCGTCGTGCAATGGGACAAGGACGACGTCGAGGCGGCAGGTCTCGTCAAGATAGACCTGCTCGGCCTGGGAATGCTGACGCTGATTCAGGATTGTCTCAAGTACATTCGTGAGACGCGCGGACATACCATCGATCTCGCTGATCTCGACTTCACCGACCAGGCCGTCTACGACGATCTCTCTGCAGCGGACACGATCGGCGTCTTCCAGGTGGAGAGCCGCGCACAGATGAACACGCTGCCGCGGCTCAAGCCTCGATGCTTCTACGATCTCGTTGTGGAGGTCGCGATTATTCGCCCGGGGCCGATCCAGGGCGACATGGTGCATCCGTATCTGCGCCGCAGAGCTGGTGAGGAGCCGGTAACGTATCCGCATCCGTCGCTCGAGCCGATCCTTAAGCGCACCCTCGGTATTCCGTTGTTTCAGGAGCAGGGAATGCAGGTGGCGATCACCGCGGCGGGTTTCACGCCGGGCGAGGCCGACACCTTGAGACGCGCGATGGGCCACAAGCGAAGCCGGGAAAGGATGGCAGCCATCTGCGAGAAGCTCGTGCAAGGCATGGCGCGGAACGGGATTCCCGAGGACACCGCCAAGCGAATCTACCAGCAGATCAACGCGTTCGCGGACTACGGGTTTCCGGAGTCGCACGCGGCATCGTTCGCCCTCCTAGTGTACGCATCCGCGTATCTCAGGCATTACTACGCCCCTGAATTCACCGCCGCTATCTTGAATGCGCAACCCATGGGTTTCTATTCGCCGGGTACGCTCATAGAGGACGCCCGCCGGCACGGCGTGGAGGTCCGGCCAGTTGATGTGACAAGGTCGGCGTATGATTCGACGTTAGAGATCGGGAATCGGGAGTCGGGAGTCGGGAGTCGGGAGTCGGAAATGTTACTCACTCGCAATTCCAACCGCTTGCAACCGGGCGCTCACCGACTCCCGACTCCCGATTCCCGACTCCCGACTCCTGCCGTCCGTCTCGGTCTACGTCTCGTCCATGGCCTCGGCAGCAAAGCCAAGGAGCGTCTCGAGAAGACCCTCGCCGAGGATGGGCCGTTCCGCTCCATAGGAGACGTTGTGACGCGGTCGGGGCTCGACCGCCGTTCTCTCAGGTTTCTTGCGGAGGCCGGAGCACTGGACAGCCTCGTGCCTGACGAACCGAACTTGCGCCGCCGACGCGCTGCGCTCTGGCGGATGCTCAAGGACTTTCGCGGAGACGCTGGCCCGCTCGCGCCATCGCGCGTAACCCTTGATGTGCCGGCACACGTTCCCACGATGACGCCGCTCGAGATCACGGCCTCGGACTACCGAATGACCGGAGTGTCGCTGAACGGGCATCCCATGAAGCACCTCCGTGAGATTCTGTCGCCCAATGGAATTAAGACGGCGCGTGATGTTCTGGGGATGCGCGATGGCGAACGGAACGTCGCAGTGGCTGGCCTGGTGATCTGCCGTCAGCGTCCAGGCACGGCGAAAGGATTCGTGTTCCTGACTCTGGAGGATGAGACGGGGATGGTCAATGTAGTAGTCACACCCAAGCGGTTCGAGCGTCAGGCACTCCTGATCTCGTCCGCGCCCCTGTTGCTGGTGCGCGGCACGCTGCAGGTAGAGCAACGGGTTGTGAACCTGCGAGGAGAGGTTTTTCACCAACTACACGCCGACGTCGGCGCCGAGGGCACACGATCGCATGATTTTCATTGATTGCATGGTGCCGACCCCCCCCCACCCCCCCTAACCCGCGCACCGTTATGCATGCCCCTCACGATTCCAAGTTGCCTTATGGGGCTACCACTGCCGACGAACCAGGTAGCGTCACCGATTCTCGCAGTTGCCTCGTGAAACGTCGGCCGGTGTGGGAATACCCAACGCTTTCATAGAACGCGTGCGCGTCGGTCCTGCGTTCAGCGCTGGTAAGCATTATCCGATGGCACCCTCGTGCAACCGCTTCGGACTCCAGGGCGTGTATCAGCGTACGGCCGACTCCTTTGCGTCGCATGGCGCCAGTGACGACGAACGCCGTAATGAACGCAACGGGATCGCTGTCGTGCAGAACGCGCATGACATGGCATGCGCCAGCGGCAGGCACTGCCCCTTCGCATTCCGCGGTCAGGACGAAAGAGTCGGTTTCACCAGCCAGAACGTTCAGCCTTGTCCAAACGTCCGCCTCGGAGGACGGGTAGCCGAGTTGGCCCAGGAGATCCGCGATCGCTGCCGCATCCGCTGGAGTCGCGTGTCTGATGAGAACATCGCTGGGCTTGTCTGCGCTCACTTGGCGTCAGCGCGGTCTAAAGGGGGTAATACCTTCACAGTGGCACTAACATGGACCAGGTTCGATGCCTTCGTCAAACCGCACAATCCTGTTGGTGCTGCAAACCTTCACTGTTCTCGGACTGTCCAACCTTGAGCCTTGCCAGTTGCCATCAAGGAACCACTGAGGAGCACAAATGAGAAATACTCCAGGAGCTGGGCAATTCATCGCGATCTTCGCAATGCTTTCGATCGCGAGCGTACCCGCGGGCGCACAGCGCGATTCCGCCGACTGGGTAAGGGAATGCCGGGAATGGGACGACGATCGTCGCGGCCGGCATTGTGAGGTACGCGATCAGACCATACAGGCCGGCGGAACGATCTCGGTAGACGGGCACCAGAATGGCGGGATCTCCGTTGAGGGGTGGGATCGCAATGAGGTTCTCGTCCGCGCCAAGATCCAGGCCAGCGGAGAGAGCGATGCCGCCGCCCAGGCGCTGGCGAGGGAAGTCCGCATCGAAACGACGGGTGGAAACATTCGTGCGAACGGACCTCGCACGCGCGGCCGCACGCACTGGTCTGTGAGCTTCGAGCTTTACGTGCCCAAACGGTCCGATCTTTCTTTGGAGACAGTCAACGGAGGGATCCGTCTCAAGGATGTGCGTGGCCGGATTGAAGTCTCTGCCACGAACGGCGGGATCGCGCTGGATGACGTGGCCGGCGACGTGCGCGGGCACACCACAAACGGTGGATTGCGCGTGAACCTGAGCGGGAAGCGGTGGGAAGGTGAAGGGCTGGACCTCTCGACAACCAATGGTGGAATCAAGCTGTCCTTGCCGAGCAACTACTCGGCAAACCTGGAGACCGGAACGACCAACGGCGGCATCGAAATCGATTTTCCCATCACGGTTCAAGGCCGCCTCGGTAGACGCCTCACGACGAAGCTTGGCGACGGCGGACCAACGATTCGCCTGATAACGACCAACGGTGGGGTTGTAATTCGCCGCGGAAGAGACGATGGGTAACAGCTAGCCCCCAATTCGAGCATCGATCATATTTGCGGCCCCGCATTCCACGGAGACCCGGAGCCGACGATGCCCAATAGTTCAGTCCCGCGCGGCCGTTTCATCTGGCACGAGCTACTGACGAGCGACCCCAAGTCAGCTCAGTCGTTCTATACGAAGTTGATAGGCTGGGGGGCGAAAGCTTGGGACAAGTCAGAAGATCCGTACATCATGTGGACTGTCGATGAGACTCCGCTCGGCGGTCTCATGAAACTTCCCGCCGACGCGGCTAAAGCCGGTGCGCCGCCACACTGGCTGGCCTACGTATCCACTCCTGACGTCGATGCCACCGCGGCGCAGGTCGCAAAGCTGGGAGGCAGCACTGTTCTGAAGCCGATGGACGTGCCAACTGTCGGCAGAGTGGCGGTCTTCTCCGATCCGCAGGGCGCAATCTTCGGCGTCTATTGTCCCGACAAGGGTACTCCCGACGTAGACCAGGAGCCGAAACCGGGTGAGTTTTCCTGGCACGAGCTCACGACTACCGATCACGAGGCGGCGTTGAAGTTCTACGCTACTCTATTCGGCTGGGAAAAATCGGAAGCCTTGGATATGGGCGCGATGGGCATTTATCAGATGTACGGTCGCAATGGCCGCATGCTCGGCGGCATGTTCAACAAGACGCCCGATATGCCGATGCCACCGAACTGGGCCAACTATATCATGGTCGGCGACATCAACGCGTCCGCGGCCAAGGTGAAACAGTTCGGCGGGCAGGTTTTGATGGGTCCAATGGAAGTGCCCGGCGGCAGCTGGATCGTGCAGGGGCTGGATCCTCAGGGCGCCGCCTTCGCGCTACACCAGAAGGCTGGGGAATAGGGAGTCGGGAGTCGGGAGTCGGGAGTCGGGAGTCGGGAATCGGGAATCGGGAATCGGGAATCGGGAATCGGAGTCCCTAATCCCTAATCCCTAATCCCTAGCCTTTCGTGTGCGACGCAATCCAGCCGACCGGTCGGAACCATTCGAACGGCATGATGGGCTCCCTTCAAGAACTCTAGTTGCACCGAAGCAGCAGGCCAAGTTGCCGGAGCGTAATTATAAAGTCATTTGTACTACAAAGCAAGAGCCCGATCTCCGTCACTGAACAAAAAAAATGGCTCCCAAGCGCGAATCGCGGGATCGGGCTTCGAGAATAGATACCGACTACCGACTCCCGACTCCCGAGCCTCTAAGGTACGACTTCCTGCTTCGGTTCGAGCTTCGCCGACCACAGACCGCTGTTGAAATCCGTGAACAGCACATGCCCCTTCCACGGCACCGCGTTCATCACGAAGGACGCGTTCGCTGTATAACCCTGCGGATCGAAGGGTTTGTAAACCGCGATCTCCCGGCGCTGCTCGGCAAGATTTCCGATCAGCTCACCCGAGACATCCACGATTCGCAGCCCACCGTCGTAATAAGCCTGATACATCACGTCGTCTTCAACGATGATGTCGTGAGACCCGAATTCCTCCTGGTGGTACTTGGCGATGTTCTTGGGGTTCTTCGGGTCGGTAAAGTCGATGATGTGCGTGTAACCCGCCGACGTCTGCGGAACGCCCCCCTTGGCGTTGAGGTTCTGGAGGTAGTTTGTACCTTCCCACACCCGGCCCTGCCGCGACATGATCTCGTCGCCAAGGAATAGGTAGACCTTTCCCGTGTTTTTCTGAAAGTAGGGAAATATCTCGTGCGTCGCGCCACTGGTCGTTGGGAAGGTGGCGATGAGCTTGGGCTTCTCCACGCTGCCGCCGTACTTGCCGTTGCCTACATCAACCGCGACCACACCTGTGCCCCACTCCGACGAATACGCGATGCCGTCGTTGACCCAGACATCGTGCACCCGCGAATCCGGATGATCGTACTCGCTGACAAAGGTTGGTTTGTAGATATCGCGCACGTCGATGATTACGTACTTGTCACCGTTCGAAATGGCAAACAGGTAGTCATTCGTGGCGAACATGTTGTGCACGCCGCCCGTCAGCTCCTTGTCGAACGTCGATGCGACTTTGGGGTGCGCCGGATTGGCAAGGTCCAATATGACCACGCCATTCACGCGGTTGGACGCGCCCTCACGAGAGAATGCGCCGTAGCGGCCATCCGGCGACACCATCACGTCGTTGATCGTGCGGGCATCCACCTTTATAGAGTCGGTCTTTACGATGTTGGTAAGATCGGTGATGTCAAAGATGTATCCCCAGCCATCTCCCCCCCACGTTCCCACGAGAGCGTAATCGCGGCCATCCTTACCCGTCCACGGCCACAGATCAGACGTGTGCACGTTGGTGACAGATCCGCGTCCGGTTACGCTGATGCGACGCCTGACATCACGCGGCTCAACCTCGACAACTGCGCGCGCACTGGTCGGCCCGGCGGTGGCAATCAAGGTATACCGGCCCGGCACCTCTGCGGCGAACATTCCGCGGTCGATGATCCCCGTCGCGCCTGGCGCGGCGATGGTGTCGTCCGGCAAGTACGTGTAGCTCCAGGTGATCGGCACATCGGCCACTACTGCACCGTTGGCGCGCTTGGCCACCGCCTTCAGATGCGTGACATCGCCGGTTCGCAGCGTGTTCTCCTTCAGATCTATGGAGATACTTGCCACGGGGTTCGCGACCACGGTGTGGCCCTGCTGTGACTTAATACCCTCGGCGTCGGCCACTATCGTCACGGCGCCAGCCCGGTGAGCAGTCACATTCCCATATCGGTCCACCGTCGCGACAGTCGGGTTGGAGCTGGTCCATACAATGGGCGCCTCTCTCCGCTCGCTGCCGTCGGCGTGGAAGGCCCGCGCGCGGTGAGCGAGCGTGACTCCTTTGTACAATCTGCCTTTCTCCGCCGTTATCTCAACCTTGGAGATCGCAGGCCAGGTAATTGTAATCGGGATATTGAGCGTCGCCGTGCTTTCCCTGTTGTCCGTGAATGCGGTGGCTACGATCTGATACTTACCCGCTGCAAGGGCCTTCACCTGCCCATCGCGAATCGACAGCGCCCCGCGTGGCGCACTCACGCGAAGCGGCGGATCGGCAACCACGTTGCCTTGAGCGTCGTAAGCTGTGATCTTGAGCTGCGTAACCTGACCAGCCTGAGCCGTGAGACTCGCCGGCTCGGCGACCAGTCGTGTGACTCTCCGCGTCGCAGCGGTATCAGTCCGTTGCTGCGCCTCAAGAGGTCCGGTGGAGAGACTGATGGCCGAGGCCACGGCGAGAGCGCCGGTGGTGACGAACCGCGGGATTCTAATTACCTTCATGATTCGGTTGCTCCTGTCGCCAAGCGACTGACGTAACGATGGCTATGTCCAAACATGTGCCGTGGCTTCCGATGCTCTCCGACACGATCTCTCTGAGGGGATCGCCCCTACATATTCGCAGCAGGGCACCATAACGATGATCGCCTTAGCTCATCACCAACGCAAGTTCGCAGCCGTAGTGCTCTTCGCCTCTCTGGCATCGGCAGGCTGTGCATCACAAACTGCGAACGAATCAAGACAGCAGGTGTCTCCGGCGGCGTCTTCGAAACCGGCCGCCAACTATTGGGTGTATGTGGGGGCCGAATCGGCAGACCTCATCCACCGCGTCACATTCGGTCCCTGCTCCGGGGGGGGGAGTGAAGGCGCCTGTGCCACCGTCGAGAAAACAATCCCGGCTGGAGAGTCTGCAACCGAAACGGAAGGCCCGCATGGGCTACAGATCTCGAAGGACGGCAAGTACCTCCATATGACCACCGGACATGGCTCTCCAGACGGAAAGTACTGGAAGTACGAGCTTGGCCCGGACACGCTGGTCGGACCCGGTCTTTTCCTCGGCTACTTTCCCGCGTCCATCGATGTCACTCCGGACGGCCTCTACGCTTTCGCCGTGAACTTCAATCTGCACGGGGAAATGATTCCATCGTCGGTTTCCGTGATATATACGCCGACCAACACGGAAGTGGCACGCACACAGACGTGCGTCATGCCTCACGGAAGCCGAGTTGATCCCACCGGTGCCTATCAGTACTCGACCTGTATGATGGACGACCAGCTTGTGGAGCTGGACGCACGCAAATTTGATGTCGCACGTCGCTTTGGACTCGCAAAAGGAAAGGAGGGAGCAATCGCTGTAGTTGCTTCCAACGACTCGTCACCAGTCGCTCACACGGGGCATGCGATGGCGCCGGCAACCTGCTCTCCCACTTGGGCGCAGCCGTCAGCCGATGGCACCAAAATCTACGTGGCCTGCAACAAGGCCGACGAGATCGTTGAGATAGATCGTGAGACATGGACCATCGCCCGCCGGTTCAAGACAGGCCGGGGCCCATACAATCTGGCGGTGACCGCCGACGGGAAACTGCTCGTCGCCTCGCTCAAGCAGGGAAGCGCGGTTGAGGTGATCGATCTCGCCAGCGGGCGCAGCGTCATGCAGTTGAAAAGCTCCACGACGCTGACGCACGGGGTCGCGATAAGCGGCGATTCTCGTTACGCCTTTCTCAGCAGTGAAGGCGTGGGAGCAGCGCCAGGCAAGGTCGACGTCTACGATCTCCGAACGCTCACGCGCGTCGCTTCGGTGGACGTGGGTCAACAGGCGAGCGGCATTGCCTTCTGGAAGATGGAGCCCACGCCATGATATGCGCACGGGTCATCGCGGCGAGCCTGGGTGCTGTAGTGCTGTGCGGCGCCGTGCCGGTCGCCGCTCAGGACTCCACCCGCACCGATACTCCGGCTGCGGACACGGCGAAATCACGAGAGAAGGAGGGCTTGCCTCTCAAGCCCACGCGTACGATTCGATTCACGACTGATGAGGGTACCTGGCTCTCGCTCGACGTCTCACCGGACGGGAAGACGATAGTCTTCGATCTTGCCGGCGATCTCTACACACTTCCCATAGCAGGCGGCACTGCCACTCGAATCACGAGCGGCATGGCGTTCGACGCTCAACCGCGTTACTCGCCCGACGGCAAGAACATTGTTTTCAGTAGCGACCGATCGGGCGCGGAGAATCTCTGGCTCGTGGAACCTGACGGCAAGAATGCGCGAGCTCTCACAAAAGGCGACAAGGGTCAATACATCTCGCCCGAGTGGACGCCCGACGGGAATTACATCGTCGTCTCCCGCAGCACGACCGACGTCCGCGCGAGCACGTACGAGCTCTATCTGTATCACCGGGAAGGGGGAACAGGAGTGAAGCTGGCGGGTGCGTCAGGCGCCGGATCGTCGGCGCCACAGGCAGGAGCTGCCGCGCCGCTGGACAACTACCTCGGCGCAGCTTTCGGCTCCGATCCCCGGTACGTCTATGTGTCAGTAAAGCGAGGAGGCTTCGGTTACAATCTGCAGTTCCCTCTCTGGCAGATCGCCGTCTACGACCGCGAAACCGGCAAGACCCACACGCGCACCAACGCGCATGGCAGCGCGCTGCGCCCCGTGCTGAGCGCCGACGGAAAATACATGGTCTACGGCACGCGCGCTGACTCCGTAACCTCACTTCGTCTGCGCGAGATGGCTTCCGGCGATGAGACGGTTTTCGCGCGCTCGGTTCAGCGCGACGACCAGGAATCGCGTTATACGCGCGACAACATGCCCGGATCGTCCTTCACTCCAGACGGCAGGTCGTTCATCACAGCGTACGATGGAAAGATATGGCGGCTGGAAGTACCGTCCGGGAAGCCTACTCAGATTCCCTTCTCCGCCGACGTCGAGCAGCAGATGGGCCCGCTGGTCTCATTCGACTACGCGATCAACGATTCCACGCTCACCGTTCAGCAGATTCGGGACGCACGGCTGTCACCGAACGGGAGGCGCCTCGCCTTCACGGCCCTGGACCGGGTGTGGATAATGGATCTGCCCGAGGGCACGCCCAGCCGTCTGACAACCGCGGATGTTGGTGAGCACTCACCCGTCTGGTCGCCCGACGGGCGTTTTATCGCGTACGTGACCTGGACAGAGGAAGGCGGTGATGTCTATCGAGCCTCCGTGCCGGGAGGTGGTAGCTCGGCTCGCGGCGGTCGAGGCGCTCGGCGCGCAACGCCCGAGCGGCTCACGCGCCAAACAGCGTTTTATCAGAGCCTCAACTACACACCCGATGGAACGAAGCTGGTAGTTGCGCGTGGACCGAGACAGCCCCGAATACAGGAAGAAGGCATGTACGGGCTGGAGCTCGTCTGGTTGCCTGCGGTAGGCGGAACGACAACAACCATTGCGCCGCTGACCGCCAGTGGCTGGCCGCACTTCACACGCACGGCAGGAAGCGAGCGCATATACATCTACGATCGAAACGACGGCCTCATCTCGATGCGCTTCGACGGTACCGATGTAAAGTCCGTTATCAAGGTCACCGGATTCTTGCAGCCGGGCGGAGGCCCCAACGCGCGGCCGAACCCCGCCGATGAAATCCTGATCTCACCCACCGGCGACCGTGCCATAGCACAGGTGGGCAACAACGTCTACCTCGTTACCGTGCCGATGGTCGGCGGACAGGGACTGACGGTCTCCGCTCTCAAACCCGCTACCGCTCCGGTGCCCATGAAGCGTATCACGCGCGTGGGCGGAGATTTCATGGGCTGGACTCCGGACAGCAAGCGCTTCTACTACTCTCTGGGGCACTCTTTCTTCATCTACGACATCGCCCTGGCAGACTCACTCGTTCGCGACTCGACCGAGCGAGCTGATTCGTCCAAGGCCAAGGGAGTTGGAGCGGCTGGAGGAGACGAAAAAACGGATACGGCGCAGGCCGGAAAGAAAGCGGGCGAAGCGGTCGCGCTCGCACCCACCGATTCGGCCAAGGTCACGCGGGCTGACACCTCCAGGAAAGCGAAAGCGGCGTACGAGCCCGCCAGGCTCGACGTCCTTATCACGGTTGCACGTGACCGGCCGAGTGGCACGCTTGTGCTTCGTGGCGCCCGAATCATCACCATGAAGGGTGAGGAAGTGATCGAGAAGGGCGACGTTCTGGTGCGAGATAATCGAATCGCCGCCGTGGGGCCTGCGGGCTCCCTGCAGATTCCCGCGGAAGCTCGCGTCATCGACGTCTCCGGCAAGACGATATTGCCCGGGTGGATAGACATCCACGCGCACCTGAGACCGTCGTTCGGGATTCACAAGACTCAGGTGTGGGAATACCTCGCCAATCTTGCATATGGCGTTACCACCACGCGCGATCCCCAGACAGGCACCACCGACGTGCTGTCATACGGTGATCTCGTGGAGACGGGCGACATGCTGGGACCTCGCATCTTTTCCACTGGTCCCGGAGTGTTCTGGTCGGAGGATATCGCCAGCCTTGACGACGCACGTGATGTGCTGCGCCGGTATTCCGATTTTTACAACATCCACACCATCAAGCAGTACGGAGCCGGCGACCGGAAGGTGCGGCAATGGATAATCATGGCGGCGAAGGAGCTGGGTCTGATGCCCACCTCGGAGAACTATCTGGATTTCAAGAAGAATCTCACGGAGGCAATCGACGGGTATCCAGGCGCCGAGCATTCATACCCGATCGTGCCCCTATTCAAGGATGCCATTGAGATCATAGCCAAGAGCGGGATCACGTACACCCCTACTTTTCTGGTGAGCTTCGGCGGCCCGTCCGGTGAGGAATACTGGTACCAGCAGTTCGATATCACAAAGGACGCCAAGCTCCAGCGCTTCACGCCGAAGTCGGAGATAATAGAGCGCGCTCTCAGGCGGGGCGGTTGGTTTCACAACAGCCAGTTCATTTTCCCGTTGGAGGCAGCGCAGGCGGCAAAGATCGTGGCCGCGGGCGGACGAGTTGGTTTGGGTGGCCATGGCCAGCTTCAGGGACTGGGGGTGCATTGGGAGCTGTGGTCGATCGCGAGCGGCGGAATGCCGAGCCATGACGTATTGCGAGTGGGCACCACCTTCGGTGCGCAGGCCATCGGTCTGCGCAAGGAGCTCGGCACACTGGAGGGCGGAAAGCTCGCGGATTTGCAGGTGCTCGACGCGAATCCGCTGGAGAACATTCGCAATACGAACACCCTGCGCTACGTCATGAAGAACGGGCGGCTGTACGACGGGGGCACGTTGGCGGAAATCTGGCCGCGGCAGCGGGAGATCAAGCGACCGTGGTGGTGGGATCGCACGGACGTGATCACGGCTACCGGATCGAAGTAAGGTGCCCGATAGCTGAGCAAGGGTCAGGTAAAGCCCCCTCCGCCAAGAACCAGCGCTATTCCAAGCAGGATACCGGCGATTATTCCCGTTACCATGACTATGCTCATTTTCATAGCCGTGTCATTGGCCGTGATCACCGTCATCGTCATGGTGGAATCCCGAGGAAGCACCGTCATCGTACCAAGCGGGAGCCATTGTTGACTGCCGGAACGTTCGCGCACTTCCGATACGAAGAGCTTATGGAATCGGCTCCATACGATGGTCGAAGGCGCCCGATGAGAACTTGTGCATCAGTCAGCCGAATGACCTCTCCGTTTGCCTTCCGCAGATCGAGCGCACGAGGTTGGTTGAGCCGGACATGCACGGTCGCATCCTCGGGCGGAAGACCGGGTCCGGCCAGCGGAGGCGTGGGAGCACAGCCGGCCGCTGCGCAAATGACCGCGGTCAAAGCCAGGCGAACGTGGCGATTCCTAACGCGCAAATGACCTAGGGAGTCGTGACGATTCATAGCTTCAACGGTGGAGTAGTGCCACTGCGGGACTGGAAGTGCCTAATTCGTTCTACTGAGAACCAGCGCAATCGCAATCACGGCACCGGCGACAAATCCCAACACTGTAGCGACGCTCTGGCGCATGGCCGGACGATTCGCCGTGATCACTGTCATCTTCATACTGGAATCCCGCGCAAGCACTGCCATCGTACCAAGTGGGAGTTTGCGTCGATCACCGAAAGGTTGGCGCACTTCAGATACGAAGATCCTTACAGAATCGGGTGAACGTGAAGGCCGAAGCCGCCCGATGAGAATCTCCGCAGCCGTGACCTGAATGACCTCTCCACTCGCAGTCCGCAGATCGAGCGAACGAGGCTGGTTGAGCCGGATATGAACAGCCGCATCCTCGGGCGGGAGCCCGGGTCCCCCAGGCGGAGGCGTCCGAAGGCAGTCGACCACTGTGCAGATCAGTACCGCCAGAGCCGTGGTCGTGCAGCGTTTTCTACGATGCAGTGATCTCAGAGGGTCTTGACGATCCCCGGAGTCAATATACCACCTACTTATAGATGGTGCGGGCTTTGACCAGTCAGACAACCGCCGTGATGAAACGAGGCCCGAATCAGTTGGACTACCTGACTCGGGCCTCAGAGTTTCGGCGAAGCGATTGTTAGCGGCGCGGGAACGTAGGGTTGCCGATAGGGAATCTGGTGTTGATTGCCACCGGGAAGCCGCCTCGGCGCCCACCATGACCGTGTTTCTCGCACTTATCGATGACGCCAACAGACCCACCTCTGATCACGACTTCCACGATGTCACCCAGACCGCTGCCTCGGCTTCCACGCCCTTCGGACTCGTCGTTTCTCGCCGGCTGCGTCGGCTCAGGAGCAGGCATCGGGACTGGTGCCAGTACGGGCGATTCAGGCTGGGGGACGGCGGCGATGGTAACCACCTCAGGCTCCAGCTCGTCCGTGGCGACCGCTACTATCTCCGGTGAGGGCTTCGGTGTTGCGCGGCGGCGCGGCTGGAGCTTTGGTGCACCACCCCTGCCCTGTTCGTGACCCAGCGGCTGCTCGATATCCGAAACAAAACGCCGCGGCTCGTAGTCATTGGCTGCGAGTTCGATCCCCGAGGTGGCCGCAAGATCCAGATCCTTCCTCAGATCGTTCGTTATCGCGGCGCGGTCGTTGCTTACCGAATCGCTTCGACCGCAAGCAGCGATAAGCACTATGGCCGGTGCAACGAACCATTTCGCTCTAAAGCGCCTCATACGTCCTCCATTTATCCGCAGACCCTGAAGGCATCAAACGGACCGCGAGTAGTGACGTTGGGCACGGCCTCAAGCGTTGCGAGTGTCCTCCTCCGGAGACGCAGGTGTCACCAAGCTGGGACATGGTCGGGAGTCGGGAGTGCTTGAACAGGCTTGCGTCCCACTGATATCCAGCACAAGTCTAAAAAATGCGAATATTGAGCATCGTTTTTCTTGCCTTCATCTCACTGGTTGGCGCATGCCGGGGAGCTGGGACGCCTGCTCTGTCGGCGGCCGAACGCGTGGCCATCGCTGACTCGCTCCGGCAAAGACTCGTCGCGGCTTACGACTTCTCGGACACGGCAGGCTTCGTGAGCCGGCTCATGAGCCTCTATCCTGACAGCGGTCGAATCGTATCCGCAAACGGCGGTCGGGCCAGCGCGTCCCGTGACACCCTCGAACAGGGCATTCGCTGGTTCTGGGAGAACGTTGGTCGCAACATGCGCGAGCCGAGTTGGACATGGGACACCATGTACGTGGACGTGCTATCACGCGACGCGGCCGTCATAACAGCAATCTACCGAGTGCCCCATATGACCCCGGCCGGCCAGCCGCACGTGATCGGCGGAGCGTGGACGGCTGTATTTGCGCGGCGCGGCGGCGAGTGGACCATCGTTCAGGAGCATCTCTCGGATCTACCGCGGCAGCGCGAGTGACTCCCTAATCCCTAATCCCTAATCCCTAATCCCTCGATATTCGGACGCTATGATCGCAGAGCATTCGAGATCCTCGAACTGGCCCCACTTGATCTCGTGCTGCCGGCTACGCCCTTCATGCGTCATTCCGATTTTCTCCAGCACGCGTCCGGAGGCGGGATTGCGTGAGAGGTAGTACGCGTAGATGCGGTTCAGGCCCATGGCCTCGAACCCATGCCGCACCATCGCTGCCGCTGCCTCCGTGCAATAGCCCCGTCCCCAGAACGGCTTGCCGACCCAGAAGCCGAGCTCGGCCCGCTGATGCTCGCGCTGCATTCTCAGGCCGACGGAGCCGACAAGTAATCCGGTATCTCGAGATGTGATGGCGAGGTTCAAGCCTTCATCGCTCTCGAACGCTTCCTGATGCGTCGAGATCCACTCCTCCGCCATTCCATCCTCATAGGGATGCGGAATCTTCACCGTGGTCGAGGCGATTTCCTTATCGCGCGCCATCCGCTGAACGTCGGCCGCGTCCGTGAGCACGAAGGGTCGCAGTATGAGTCGCTTCGTCGGAATGGTCGGCCGCTGTGCCATTGGGCTCGGGAGTCCCGATTGTCTTCCTATTTTTCCCCGTTCTTCTCCAGCTTCAGTGACGCTGAGTTGATGCAGTAACGTTCGCCGGCGGGGCCAGGGCCATCGTCAAAAACGTGGCCGAGGTGCGCGTCGCACCGACTGCACATCACTTCTGTGCGTCGCATGAAGAAACTGTTGTCGTTCTCCTTCTTCACGTTTTCGTTCACGGCCGGCGCGGAAAAGCTCGGCCAGCCTGTCCCGGATTCGTACTTGTGTTCCGAGCTGAAGAGCTCGGCACCGCAGCAAACGCACCGGTACATGCCCTTGTCCTTGGTGTTGTAGTACTCTCCGGTGAACGCCCGCTCAGTGCCCTTCTTGCGTGTCACCTCGTATTGCTGGGGCGTCAACTCCTTGCGCCATTCCTCGTCCTTCTTGTCTATCTTATCAGTCATCTCCGGTACCCTGATTGTTGTTCCAACTCCCGACTCCCGACTCCCGACTCCCGATGATCTTCATACACCGTGCGTGCCAGCGCGGTCCGGCAGCTACGAGCAGAGCTTCGACAGATAGTGCGGGAGCATTTTCCGCCACCATGGCCAGTCGTGATTGACATCGTGTCCCCATAGCTCGAGCAAGTGCGGTATGTTCTTTTTCTTGAGAAGCTCCGAGAACTGTGTCGAGTTGTGGGGTGCCTCCCACGCGCCCTGTCCGGTGACGATAACGATGAAGGCGGACCTCTGGAGGATATCGAGAGGCGCGCCCGACATCCCGGGCAGATACCAGGCCGGATTGTTGAAGAAGCAATTGTCATTCGAGAATCCGCGCAGGTATCCCGGACCAAGGTCGTAGAATCCACTCATCGCAATGAGAGCGTCGAACAGATCGGGGCGGCGGAACAGTGTGTTCGCGGCATGAAACGCTCCGAAACTTGCACCAGTGACACCGATACGCGCGTGTTGGTCGCCGCACATGTGACGTACGTACGGAACCACTTCATCCTCTACATAGCGCGCGTACAGCATCTGCCTTCGCGCCTGCTCGGGCACCGGCAGCGACCGGTCCATCCACGCCTGGCGGTTGATGCTGTCGATCGAAAAGAATCGGACCTTGCCGGACATGATTAGCGGCTCGACCGATTTGATTAGAAAGAACCGCTCATTCTCCAGAAAGTCGGCAGCGGCGGTTGGAAAAAGCAGGACGGGACGGCCACGATCGCCGTAAGTGACTATCGGCATTCGCTGGCCCAAAGTTGGACTGTGCCAGCCATCGATTCTCCTTGGCATTCGTTCGTCGACGTACTGAAGCCGCATCACTTTCTCCGATTTGGGGTGGGGGTAACTGGTAGCGAGCTTCATCGTTCCGCTAGGGGCATCCAACCATCGCGCGGCGGCGGCGGCGGCAGCGTTGCATCAAGCTACCGTACAATTGATGCGGCGCCAGAGCCGTCACCCATCGACGGATCGCAGATCAGGCTGTCGCTGCTCTACCCGACCACCGCACGGTAGAGAGTGTCGCCGAAGGCTTTCCTGTCCCAGTATCCGGTATGTGCCTTTCCCGGCAAGATCGATCCGTTCTCCTCGATGTTCGTCACCCGTGCCGGATGCCGGTCGTATGGCGATGATCCATCAGGGGAAAGTGGAGGATCATAATATTCGAGAGGACCGCTGATCCAATCGAACGCCGACCATATGTTGACCCATTCGGGACGGTTCGAGTAGTCCACTATGAGCGGCTGCATGGCAGCCGCCAGCGCCTCACGGAAAACGGCGTCCTGCTTCTGTGTGCGAAATATGAATGCCGTCTTGTCGAGCGGAGAACCGAACGTGAGGAGTAAACGCGTGCGCCTGGTTACATCCAATGGCGTCGAGCCGCCACCCGTTTCCTTCGCGGCCAGATCACGCCGGAGCATCTCGTTGAGGGTATCGTAAGCGACAACGGACCCAAGAGAGTGGCCGGCCACTATGATTTCGCCGTACTCGAAGTTCTCAGAGCCCACTTTTCGCGCTCCGTAAATATTCTGTGCCAGTACGTAACCGGTAGCCTGCACTTGCCGCCGAAGCTCGAAGAACTTGTTCACTGCGTGGGAGGAAACGTACGCGGCGACATCGCCGACGTACTGCACCAGCAGCCACCGAACTCGAACCAGCCCGAGCGCGCTCGCGAGCAGCAGGTACAGTTGGAGCCAGACCGGCACCCGAATACTGAGTGAGGATGCGAGCAGGGCCGCGCCCCACACGATGGTACCGAGCATCAACAGAAGGCCGGTAAACGCCACCGGCCCGACCTTCCTCACGCGACGACGGCGGCCAGGCGTGCCTCGAAGCCGCTTGATGAGGAGGCTGAGCAGACCGGCCGACAGCACACCCGTCAGAACGAGGGCGCACCACAGAACCGCCACACGCAACGCACTAGAGGCTGGTGAAAGCTGCCACTGCGTGATGGCTCCCAATGCAATGGCCGCCGCAAGACCCCAGAACACCAGGTAACCGGCGGCCAGAGCGATCACAGCCAGCGATGAGATGCCCAGATGAAAGAACGTGTAGCGCGACAGCGGAAATGGTCTCCGCTCCCCGAACATCCAGCGGTCAAACGATCCGCGGATGCTGAACTTGATGCCGTTCCATCCTGCGTCGAACAGGAAGTTGACGACGTCGAATCCGGAAACACGTCCTTCTGTTAACGGTGCCCAGTAAGCCTCGTACAGGTGAACGGTACGCGCGCGATCACCTTGGCCCAGATGGAGCTCCGTGCGCGGAACCCAGTCCTCGCCAAACTTCGCGAACTTTACGCTTGGCTTCTTGTCGCCATCCGATTGCCCGTGTGCCGGATCGCGAGAGAGCAACGCCTTGGCAACACAGTCAAGGGTCTCGAACCGCACCTGCTGGCCCATGCCGTGACAGACCAGAATGGCCAGTGTGCTGCGATCAATTCCCTCGGCGGAGAGATGCTCATCTCCTCCTTGCCGAGCTGCTGTGCGCTGCTCGACTGGGCTCTCTACGCGTACCTGGTAGCTGCGTGCTGGCGGATCGGCGCCCTTCTCGTTCACCCCAATGCTTTCGCCAACAGCGCGATCTGCCCGGCATGATAGGTATGATGCTCCACGAGCCCGTGCAGCATCACATAATACGAAACTCCAGTCCCAAGCGGAGCGCTTCTCTCATCTCCGACGATCTCATCCAGCCTTGAAGCCGGGAAATGAGCGAGTGTGCTGCACAGACCTTCGTGCGAATCGATGAGGGCCGCCTTCGCTTTCGTCCATTCTTCCTCGGAAGGCGCTGGCATGGCAGGCCAGTCTCCTTCCACCGGCTCCGCGGCGTGTGCGCCCAGCGCTCGCCGTCGAACCTCGTTCGTCCAGGAAGTCATGTGCAGCACAAGCTCCCAGATGGTGTGCGCACCTGCGACGGGTCTTTCCGCGGCGCCAGAAGTGGACACGCGACCGACGATTTCCGTAACAGACGGCCCATGCCACGCGTCGCCCTCGATGACTCTTCGCATCTGCGCCACGATCCGCTCAATCTCTTTCATAACCGAAGGGAACGGGTGTGAGGCACCACTGCTGTAGCTTCGATCTCAACCATTGCGCGATCCTCCAGGAGTCCGGTGACAACTACCACTGTCATAGCCGGGTAATGCTCGCCGAAGATTTCCTTGTAGATTCGTCCTATCTTCCGCCGGGCATCCACGTAGGCCTTGCGGTCCGTGATGAACCAGGTCATGCGCACCACGTGACTGGGCTCGGCGTCGCCGGCGCGCAGCACCGCCACCACGTTCATGAGCGCCTGCCGAGTTTGCGCCGCGATCTCATCCGTCTCGATCTCACCGGTGAGCGGATTCCAGCCAATCTGGCCCGCGGTAACCACGATCCGGCCGCTCGCGCCCATGCCGTCAGCGTAACCGATGCCGCGCGGCCATCCAACGGGCTGAAGGATCCGGCTCGCAGTTTCAGCCGCTCCTGGTTCCTCTAGTCTCTCTCGCCCTCTCCTTCCCCGTCCCGCCCCCCCCC
>JBHENQ010000074.1:0-3450 GCA_046261975.1 Gemmatimonadaceae bacterium
ATCTGACTGAACCTCAGCGCGATTAGCGGTTGCAAGAATCAGGCGAATCGTCGCTGATTCACCCTTCGCGCTCTGAAAACTCCGTCTCCTCGGGTACGTTCGTGTAGCTTTCGAAGTCCATCTTGTATCCGTCCGGGTCCGACACCGAAGTGACCCACATGCCGTTCCCGACGAATGGTCTCGAGGCCGTGATTCCCCTTGACGCGAACTCGCGGTACATCGCCAGGGCGTCTTCGCAGATGAAGCAGATCGTCACGCCCTCACCTGGTTTTCCCTCGGGCACCCAGGAATCATGCCCTTCCCTCCGGAATTCCTGCAGCATCAGAGCCGCACCTCCACGCTCAAGCCAGCACCAGCGAAGGCTGCCCTCATCTATCCACTTCAGTGTCATCTCGAAGCCGAGGCCGCTGACGTAGTAGCGGACGGACTTCTCGATGTTCGACACGGAGAAAAATGGCACGGCCTGCTTGAGGTTCGGTCCTGTCAAACGTCATCAACTCTTAGCCCGGTATGCTTGGCGATTCGCGCCAGCATCCGAGGGCCGATTTCTTCCTTGTCATGAAACGCGAACACGTAGTCGGCGTAGCCCGAGCGGGCCAACGTGCAATGAGACCCTGACTCCCGTTTGATCGTCCAGCCGATCCGGAGCAATGTGGCGAGCACCCGCCGAGCTTTAGCGGCGGGCCACTGGCTCACGCGGCGAGAAAGGAGACAGTCAACAGTTCTGGCGGCGCTTCCTTATGTTCAAGCCGCTCGGCGAGGATCCGCAGGGCCAACGCTTGGACGTGTGCCAGCGCCTCGTCTCGCGTTTGACCGTAGCACATCGTGCCCGGAAGAGCGGGGACTTCCGCTATCCACCGGCCGTCGGCTTCTCGCTCGATCTCAATGGTGAGAGTCATGGACGCTCCTGGAGGAGCTTGAATATAGTCGCTTTCAAAGGGCCCACGACTACCAGGACTCCGACACGGCCGCCGGTGCGGGTCCGGCGTCGATCAGCCGCTTGCTCACCGGGTCGATGCGAAGATTCAGCCCTTCGAGCGAGCGCGAGCCCAGGAGCGCCAGATCACCATGCTCGCCGAATACGACTTCATCGACAGTCCACGTACCGGCGAGATACACGGAGGCCCCTCCGGTCCAGCGTTTCAGCACCGTCCCGTCCGCTTGACGGAAGTGCCAGACCTTGCGCCTTTCGATTCCGAGCGACTCGAGAACCGCGGCGGGAAACCACGACAGCTCCGCCCCCGTGTCCACCAGCACGGCCTGCAGCTCCCGTTTCTCGCCTGGGTGCACGGGGTTCTCGATCTCGACGTCGACGCGGAAGGTTCCCATGTCTTTGCGCATGTTAGATCCTGGGCGTGTGCCGAGTAGTACCATTTGAACGCTGGTTATTCAAATCGTGCGCAACGGGATAGCGAGCATCCGATCACCACTAGGCGTGGGGATCTCTCAACGACCCCGTCCCAAGACGCGTCGAACGGAAACCGTATCGCGGTTGAGACGCATGGTGAATCCGTCAACTGTACCACCTGCGCCCGCCGCGAAAGTGCCGTTCGTGGTGTAAAGCTCATCGAAGAGCGGATCGCGCCACCGCACGAGGAAAGTATCGGCGTTACGGTGAGCAAGATCCGCCTCTTCACGCCCCATTCGCAAGACAATGGTGCCGCGCTCGACACGCACTGTCAATTCTCCGTAGAGGCTGTCGGCGTATGCGCCGGTATACGCCGGTAACGGACGCGGGGGAGCTGATCCCGGAAGTAAGCTGTCTCGCACAGCCTTTCGGGCGTCACGAGCGCGCTGCATCTGCGTCGCGTGACCTTTCAGGCCCTCCGCGCTCCAGTCGCGAAGCGGAGTGACGCCCAGATACGTATCCAGAATGCGTGACGCGAGCGTGCCGTGAATGAACGGCGCCATCCATGTATTGACAAGGATCGCCACGCCAATCTTCTCTCCAGGAAGAAGCGCCATGTACGCTAGCTGGCCGTCACCGCTTCCGCTGTGCCAGAGCATCGGATTGCCAC
The DNA here is from genome assembly GCA_046261975.1 of Gemmatimonadaceae bacterium. Classification (GTDB taxonomy): domain Bacteria; phylum Gemmatimonadota; class Gemmatimonadetes; order Gemmatimonadales; family Gemmatimonadaceae; genus JBHENQ01. Next base: position 2,019 of record JBHENQ010000074.1, read on the forward strand.
GATAGTCCATTATCTGAAATCCCAGACCGTAGGCGGCGAAGAAATTGACCAGCCGCGCGGCGCGCATTGTCGGAGTAGTTGGAATTATCATCTGTGGCGAGTGCATCTCTCGCATCCCGGCTTCGCTCACCAGACGGCGGCCCTCCCATGTCCCATCGCCCAGATGGAACTTGAGCCACCGCGAAAGATCTTCAGCCGTGGCCTGGATGGCCCCCGCAGGTGCACTGGCCTGACGGCCAAGTCCTTCACGCCGAATAGGACGCTGCACGCCATCGATGACTGCATGGGGTGAAGCGACGTTCGGCATTCGCTGGGCGGCGGCAAAGCTCGTAACCGCGGAGTTCATCCCTAACGGCCGAATGATCCGGCCACGAACGAGCTCCTCCCAAGTCGTACCAGCCGCTGACGCAGCCGCTTCTCCTGCCAAAGTGTATCCGACGTTGGAGTAAATCATCTGCGTGCGGAGAGGCGCGACAGCTTTCAGGAATCGAGCGCGACGCACCAACTCGGTGCGGTCGATTCCCGTGAAGCGCCACGAGAAGTTCGCCGGCTCCAACCCGCTGCGATGGGCGAGCAAGTCACGGATGGTCAAGTTCTCGGTCAGATACGGATCAACAAAGCGAACCTGCGGCAGGTGGCGCTTCAATGGATCGTCCCAGCGCATCTTGCCCTCGTCGACGAGCATCGCGATCGCGGTTGCCGTGAACGATTTTGTCAGCGACGCGGCATCGAAGACAGTGTGCTCGTCCACCTTGCCGGGCTTTCCCATCTCGCGCACGCCATACTCTTTCACCACGATCACGGAATCGTTGCGAACGATGGCGATGGACAGCCCTGGGATCTCCCAATCTTTCACCGCTTTCGCGATGTAGGCGTCGAGCTCCGCTGGGAAGCGATCAGGGACACCAGTCCTGGCCTGAGCCGAGAGCAGTGTCGACCCCGCTGTCAGAAAGAAACCCATCGCAGCCGCCAGATTTCGGAAACGCAATGCCCGGGAACCAGCCGCAGTAATCGAGATCGTCAACACATCAGCCTCCTCCTTTTTTTCGACGCTCCGAATAACGGCATCTTGGTGTCAGTTTTTTGACATCTAGCAGCGAAGCAATTGACACGCATGAGCATCGGCCGCCGATGTAAGTTGTTACTGCTCTCTAGTGCGGTTGGTCGTGAGCGCCTCGGAGGCAGCGCTTCGCACGGCGATGTGGCTATCGCGAGTCTTGCGCTCCAGCAGAGGTACGAGCGTCGGATCGTCCAAGCGGGCCACATAGTGAACGGCGCCCACCCGAACCTGCCACGCTTCGTCGTCGAGCACGCCCAGAATTGCGTCCCGTGCCGCTGGATCGCCAATCGCAGCGAGCACGTGCGCCGCCATGGCGCGAAGCCGCCATACGGGATGGCCCAGCGCAGCCGCCAGCTCTGTGGTCGCGCGAGG
>JBHENQ010000075.1:0-5931 GCA_046261975.1 Gemmatimonadaceae bacterium
ACGAGATCGCCGGCCTTACGCTCGGCCTCGTCGCGGCCGGTCTGATAGTGACATTCATCATTATCGCTGTGAAGTTAGTCCGGCGGCCTCTCACGGGATCCAACGGTCTCCTGCTTCTTGGTATTCGTTACGCCGTCGCCACTACTATGCTTGCGTTCGCGGCTGGAGTATTGATGAGCATCAATCAAGACCGTGTTGTTGGGTCGGCTGGAAGTTTACTTCCTCTGCACGCGCTGGGATTCCACGGCCTGCAGGCAGTTCCGCTGGTTGCACTGCTGCTCGCTCGCTCCACTGTACCGCCTGATCGCGCGCGCCGTTGGGTGCACCTGGCCGGCTCACTGTGGATCGTCGCATGTCTGGCGGTTGCCTGGCAAACGGCGCTGGGACGGTCAGTGGGAGAACTCGCGGTGGCGACCGCGATCGCAGCCGTCGTGCTGGCCGCCTGGGCACTCGTTGCAATGCAGGCCTTGCTGGCATGGCGACGGCGCCCCCCCACCAGCGTCGTCGCGTCATAGAATGTCCGCGCATGTAGCCATCCACGCCGCCGCCGTTGCCGTCGCGAACGCCACCAGGGCGTCGGGACCCATCGCCGAGGTCAGCGCCGGGGATTTCATGACGGTGCTGACCCACGCGGTTTCGCCGATGGTACTCGTCGCGGAGGCGGGGATGTTCAGGAAGCGGTACCGCTATCTGATGAGCTACAAGGGGGTGGCATTCTACACCCAATCCAAACAGCCGCTGATCCTGCCCAACCGGACGGAGCTCGTTCGACTCGGTAAACTATCGATCCCGCAGCTCTGAAGGCCTCAGGCCGAGAAGCGCCGGGCGCTCTAATCGCGTGATGACTGATCGGTCTGGCGAGCACGGTAAGAGCAGTGCTCGCCGCAGCCCAGCCGATACCGATGTCTGGCGAACCATCGATACAGCCGCTCAGCCAGCCCGCGCGCGAACGGGAGCTTGAAGGGCCACGACATCCAGCGTCCTCGCGGCAGCACGGTGAGCAGTTGCTCGATCGCGGCCGCCCCTTGCCATGTGCGGCCGTTGGGCGCAATCAGCTGCATGGATTCCTGGTATGCGGGGGCAGGAATCCACGGAAAGCGCGCGTGAACGCCGTTCGCCTGTGAGGCAACGATCTCGAGCACGCCGTTCGTATCCCATTCACGAAGGACACCGACCATGCGGCCACAGACCTTGCAATGGCCGTCGTACACGACCGTGTATTGGCGGGCGGTACTCTCGGTCAGGGACTCTTGTCGTTGTCGTGTGCGCGGAACAGGCATGTATAGCAAGGACGAAGTATGTGCCCTCCAGCACCCGTTAACCAGTCGAACTTTTCACTCTACTCATGGCCAACCGTGAGAGCACTCACGCCTCAGTAGCCAACAACAAACCGCCCGGACCGACGTGGTCCGGGCGGCTGGCTCCCTGCAGAACTGATCGAGCGGCTACGGCACGATGACTGTAACCGTCTTGCTGTTCGTGGCACCCAGATTGTCCGTCACGGTCAACGTCACTTGTGGCCTCGAACCGGTCGGAAACGGATACGTAGCAGAGACGCCTGACTTGTTCACCCGGCCAGTCGCGGACCATGCATAGGAGACGATGGTCCCATCCGGGTCGCTCGATGAGGAGCCGTCGAAGGTGCAGTCGCTCCCTACATTAGGCGTGCGCGGCACACAGTTGTACGTGAAGTCGGCCACGGGATCCTGGTTCGGCGGTGGCGCACCCACAACTATGGATCGCGTTAGGCTGTTGGTGCCACCCCTGTTGTCCGTGACGGTAAGCGTTACGCTGTATGTGCCTGCTCCAGGGAACGCATAGAACGAGGTGACGCCACTCTTCGTCGGCTTGCCCGGCGACGTCCATGACCACGCTGTGACGCTTCCATCCGGGTCGCTCGAGGACGAGCCGTCGAGATCGCACCTGAAACCGGGCGGAGGTACCTTGGGCAGGCACGAATAGGTGAAGTTAGCTACCGGGTTCTGGTTCGGTGGCCCGCCGCCAATGAAGCCCATGTAGAGCAGGAGGTTTGGGCTTCCCGTACCGGGATTAGTAACCTTGCCTGTGGTCGCGTTGCTGGTCAGCGCGTTCGCGACTTGGGTCGCCGTATGCGTCGGGTTGAACGATCGGTACAGCGCGGCCGCGCCTGCGACGTGCGGGCTCGCCATGGACGTGCCGCTGATGGTGTTCGTGGCGGTGTTGCTGCCAATCCAGTCGGACTTGATGTTCTCCCCGGGTGCGAAGATGTCGAGGCACGTACCAAAGTTGGAGAAGGACGCGCGCGCGTCGGTAATCCTCGTGGCGCCCACCGTGATCGCGCTCACGGCTCTCGAGGGCGAGGAGTTGCAGGCATTCGTGTTGCTATTGCCCGCTGCGACCGGCGAGACTACGCCTGCGGCAACCATGTTGTTCGTGGCGTTGTCGATCGTCGTCGAGATGGGGCCGCCGATGCTCATGTTGCTTACGGCCGGCTGGATCGCGTTGTTGATGACCCAGTTGATTCCGTTCACGACGGTCGTTGTGGTACCTGAGCCGCCGCAGTCCAGCACACGAACGGCATGCATTGTGGCGGTCTTCATGATGCCGTAGGTCGTCCCGCCCGCCGTTCCGGCCACGTGCGTGCCGTGTCCGTTGCAGTCGCCTAAAGGCGCAGCTTGCGCGATGAAATTAGCCCCCGCTCCCATGCGCCCCGTGAAATCCGTGTGCGCCGAGAGGATGCCAGTGTCGATGATGTAAATGTGAACCGTGGCACCGCCGGTCGGATACGTGAACGAATTGTCCAGCGGAAGATTGCGCTGGTCGACGCGATCGAGCCCCCACGACGGAGTCGGCTGCTGTGTCGCGATCGCTCTATAGACCTGCACCTGCTCCACATACTCGACGGCGGGATTCGCGCGGATAGCGGCGATCTCGGCTGGGTCGGCGTATACGGCGAACCCGTTGATGGCGGCCCCAAAGACGGCGAGTACATCGGCACCAGTAGCGGCGGCTATGCTCTGCGCCACGGTGCCGAGCTGTGCCCTGCCGACCTGCGAACTGCGCAAAGCGACGATGTACTCGTTCGGGACGAGTTGCGTCTGGATGCCGCCGGTGGCTTGAGCGATTGGTGCCAAACGCGGCGGTCCTGATGGCGTGTTCGAATCGGAACACGCGGCGACGACCACACCGGTGACTGCGAGAATTGCTAACTTGCGGTACACAGGGCCTCCTGGGGGGCGGTGATGTGTGTAGTGGTTCCTGGGGTCTGCGATCCGTGGCCCGTGAGGACGGAGCGCACTGGAGAGCTATGAAAATGCACCAATCGTGTTCTCCGCGCCAGCTTGCTACACCGTCAACCTCAGCCTGGCCTCGCAGCCCGGCCCATCCCGCCGATTCTGCAGCGTGAGCGAGCCGCCGTGTGCTTCGGCGATCTGGCGGCTGAGTGCGAGGCCGATGCCTGAGCCATTCGGCTTCGTGGTGAAGAAAGGAACGAATAGATTGGCGGTATCGCTGAGTCCTGGGCCCTCGTCCCGCACCCAGACCTCGAGCTGCGATCCAAAGCGCTCCCATCCAACGGAAACGCCGCCACCGGTTTCGAGCGACGCGTCCGCCGCGTTGCGAACGAGATTGATGAGTAGCTGATCCAGCTGATCACTGTCGGCGTCGATGCTTGCCGCCGGCCCCGGAACGACGGCGACGGACAAGCGAGTCTCGAGCTGCGCCACGCGCGACACCCACTCCTGCACGTCCATCGTCTGCAACCGTGGCTTGGGAAGACGCGCCAGCAGCGCGTACGAGGACATGAACCGGTTGAGCGACTCCGAGCGTGTCGTTATCACGGACAATCCCTTCATGAAATCCTCATCCCAGTCAGGTGGACGCGGATCACGTCGCAGGAGCGATTGCAAGCTTCCCGCGATGGACCAAATAGGCGCAAGTGAATTATTGATCTCGTGGCTGAGAACGCGCACGAGGCGCTGCCAGGCCTGACGCTCCTCTTCACGCAGTGCGCGGCTGACGTCGGCTAGTACGAGGAGCTGGTGTGGCATGCCTTGTTGCCGGAACGAGCGGCGTCTCATCTCCCAACGTCCTGCGGCGCCAACAGCGGCCGAGCCGGGGAACGTCATCTCCACAGTGCGATGCACGTCTCCAGTGAGACAAGAGTCGAGCCCCAGAGTCTCCGCACTTCGGCCAAGAAGCTGTTCTGCCGGCTGACCCAGAAGCCGTTCCCCAAACCTGTTGGCCAATACCAGCCGGTGATCGCCGTCGAATGTGAAGACTGCCACGTCGATCTCGGCCATGACCGTACGAAGGAGCGCCGTCGCCTCCATCGCGCCGAGGCGGTTGCCGCGCAGCGTTTCGCCCAGCACGTTGATCTCGAAAAGGGCGAGACCGAGCGAGTCTTCCTGGCCCGCGCCGCGCGCGCGAATGGAGTAGTCTCCCTCACGAAGTGCAGCGAGCATGTTGGACAAAGTCTGCAGGGGGCGGATTATGCGCTCGCGAAGCGAGAACGTGACAGCCAGCCACCATCCGACAACGAGGATCCCCAAAGTCCAGTTGACTTTGGCGGAGTAATCGCCTACCCAGAGGAGAACCATCGCGACCAGCGCCGCGGGGAGGCCGGCGAGCAAGGCCATCCCCAGTACGCGACGCTCGAATGTCAGACGCTGAGTTCGCGGCGGCTTGCCATCATAGGCCATGGGCAGAGAGTCTGCGGTACAATGCGCTGCGACTCAATCCCAGCGATCTTGCCGCCTGGCTGACGTTCCCCTCGAACCGCGTGAGCGCTTTCTTGATCAGTAGGCGTTCCACTTCCTCCAGCGTCATCTCCTCGAACCTGGGCGCCGTACTACTTGTCGACGCAGAGCGAAGTGCGAGATCGGGAGAGCGCACCATGTCGCCCTGCGCGAGCAAAACGGCGCGTTCAACTGCGTGGTCCAGCTCGCGGACGTTTCCCGGCCAGGAGTGCTCGAGAAGGGCCTGCATGGCGCCGGTGTCGAAGCCGGTAACCCCCTTGCGGTAGCGCTGAGCGTGAGCGCGCAGGAAGTGGATGGCTAGCGGAGGGATGTCTTCGCGACGCTGCCTGAGTGGCGGAAGATGCAATTCAATCGTGTTGAGCCGAAAGAGCAAGTCTTCTCGAAAGCGGCCGGCAGCTACCTCGCCATTGAGGTCCACATTCGTTGCCGACAGCACGCGCACGTTCACTCGCCGTGTCTTGCTCGAGCCAACTCTCTCCAGCTCTCCGGCCTGAAGTACGCGCAACAGTTTCGCCTGCTGGGCGAGCGAGATGTTGCCGATCTCGTCGAGGAAGAGAGTACCGGCGTCGGCCAGCTCGAAGCGTCCAACACGGTCCGTCTTGGCGTCGGTGAACGCGCCTTTGACGTGACCGAACAGCTCGCTCTCGAACACGCCATCCGAGAGTCCGCCCATGTTTACCGCGACGAACGACTGCGACGCGCGCGGCGAGGATGTGTGCAGCCATCGCGCCACCAGCTCCTTTCCGGTTCCGTGCTCACCGGTGATCAGAACGTTGGCGTCCGAGGGCGCTACGCGTTCCATGAGACGCAGGACCGGCTGAAACGCCGGCGAGTCTGCGATGAGCGTCGGACGTCCGTCGGGGCGGGAAAGGCGAGTCTCTCCCTCGAGGCGCTGCGTCTTGCGCAGCGCCTGGCCCAGCTCGATCTGAGTTCGGACTGTCACCAGGAGGCGCGAGTTGTCCCAGGGCTTCTCTATGTAGTCCCACGCGCCACGACGCATTGCCTCGACGGCACTCTCTACGCTTCCCCACGCTGTCATCACTATCAGTGGCATCGTCCAGTCGAGCGCCTGAAGCTTGGGCAGCAGATCCAGCCCTTCCTGTCCGGACGTGGTATCGCGAGTGTAGTTGAGATCCATGAGCACCGCGTCGATGTCCTCTATCTGCACGGCCTCCAGAAGGCCGGCCGGCGAGCG
>JBHENQ010000076.1:0-8216 GCA_046261975.1 Gemmatimonadaceae bacterium
GTCCTCAGCCACGGAGGGCGCTTGTCGGGTGCGCGCTTCTGGTAGAAAGGCTCGCCTTGGGCGCCGTCGACGAAGCGCTTGAGCACGAGCGGGCGATCCCGGATGCCGGCGATCGCTCCGGCCGCGACCGACAGGTAGTAACGGACGAGGTCGAGCTTCGAGAGCCTCACCTCCCGCGAAAAATAGGGCTTGTCGGGATTGGTGATGCGGACCTCGCGCCCCTCGATCGAGAGCGTCTCCGCAGCCTCTTGCTTGGGCATCAGGGCGGGAGTACAGCCTGTGACATTGACGCGGTCGAGACGAGGACGACCTCCGCCTACGCTCGCGCCAACAACATTATGGCGCGCGAAACACGGTAGATGGTCGGCATGTCAGGCGCGGTGTACCGCACCACTCGCCCGCTCACCCGCTGCATGCCTGGAATCAGCATGACCTTGTCAACCTGAGACAGTTCGGCAAGCTCCACCTCGAGCGTGATCGGCGCGGGGAGTTTCACTGGAGGTCGCGCGGTACGCTTGATCAACGCGGTCCGAACGCCAGCCTCGATTCGCTCTCGCGCTTCCAGGGGATTGAGCGTACGGGCGGCGTTATAGCCGATCCCGTCTTTGACAGCGAGCGCGTCGACCATCGGGAAGAAGGTGCGGGCCTCCGTCACGAACGCGGCATCGCCCGCGACGAACGCTACCGGAACGCCATAGTGTCCGGCTAACGCGCCGTTGAGTCCGTATTCGCCGACCTCGGTGCCATTGAGACGCACGTGCTTGAGCGCGCCGCTGAACGTATGGCCATGAACGGCATCGGCGACCGAGCCACTGGCGTGGTATCCAATGTAGATCGCCGCCCCGAAGGTGGAGTCGAGCCCTTGAGCCATACCGAACGGCTTCGGCTGGCCGGTGATCAATGTCGCCCGACGGTCCAGCTCGTCGGGACGAAGATTCGTCTGGGGGCCGTGGGAGTCGTTGACGAGTATCTCTGTGGCACCGGCCGCAAGGGCGCCTCGGATCGCGGCGTTCGCCTCTTCCAGCATCATCTTTCGCGCCCACGTGTAGTCAGCGCCGCTCGGCGATGTCTGCGCGTCGGAGACCACGCCCGCGATCCCTTCGAGGTCCACTGAGATGTAGACCTTCATCGACCGCGCCGGCGTCTGCGCACCAAGCAACGCAGGAACGGACGCGGCGACGAAGAGCGCGTGCAGCCGGAAACGAGGGAGCAGCCACATGGAATGAGTTACCGGTTAGGCGTGAGCGATCGACGACGCTTGGAAATTACCCGGCGCGCAGACGCTCATCAATCGCGGAACCCCTGAGTGGGTTCCCCCCGTGCTAGTGGCGCGCATACCCCGCTCTTGTGTTGCCAGCTCGCCACGGTCGGCAGTTTGGCCCACATTTCCGGCCGGCTACAGCTGCGCAAGTGCAATGTTAGGGCACAGTTTGCGGCGCCGCAGTAACGTAGGAGCGGGCCTTGGACTTGCTTCGTAGCAGGGCAATTCCGTCGCCGGATCCCCGAAGCCATTCCGCCCTCCCGCAAGACAAGAGAACTGATTCTTCATGAAGACCATGGACTCGGCGGATGCCCGTTGGCTGTTGCTTGTTGCCATGTCTTTCGCGGTAGTCGGTAGCACTGGAGAGCTGCTGGCTCTGGGATACGTGAAGTACTGGCAGCATAAGCCGATTCTGCTTAGTCCGCACGTGCTGTGGATGACGCCACTCGCGAACGTGCTTCTCCTCGGTGCGATAGCACTCCCTCTCGCTCTTCTTGCCCGCGTCGTGAAACATCGCATTGTTCCGCGACTCGGTGTCTTTCTGATCGCGGCGTTGAGCGCGCTGGGCGCGCTGCTCATTATCCCGGGAATGCACAGGCTGGCCCTGGTGGTCCTTGCGTTGGGGATCGCGACTCAAGTAACGCGAATCGCGGCAGCGCGGCCTGCGTCATTCGATCGTTTCATTTCCTGGAGCGTAGCGGGACTCGGCGCGCTGTTCTTATTGCTTGCCGCGGTCATGCCTGTGCGTGAGTCCTGGATGGAACGAAAGACACTGGCTTCTCTGCCTGCTCCTCCGCAGGGCGCGCCCAACGTACTGTTGTTGATCTGGGACACGGCGCGCGCGGCAAGCTTCAGCGCTTACGGTTACGAGCGTGGCACCACACCACATCTGGAGCGGTTTGCCCGCGAGGGAGTAATCTTCGACTGGGCAATCGCCACGGCTCCGTGGACGCTCCCCTCCCATGGCAGCATGTTCACGGGACGCTTCGCGCACGAGATGACTGCCGACTTCCGAACGCCACTCGACGACACCTACCCGACGCTCGCTGAGGTACTGCGCGACAAGGGTTATGCTACCGCTGGATTTGTCGCCAACACCGCTTACGCTGGTTACGAGTTTGGATTGAACCGCGGGTTCGTGCATTACGATGACTACCCGATCTCGTGGCAGGAATTTCTGCTGGCGTCATCGCTCGCTCGCGCCACGGTCACTTCCAACAGGGTGCGCAGGACTGTCCACCGGTACGACATTTTCGGCCGAAAGCTGGCCTCCCGAGTGAACGCGGATATGCTGGATTGGTTGTCGGCCCATAGCGACCGTCCGTTCTTCGCCTTCGTCAACTACTTCGACGCGCACGAACCGTACCTACCGCCGCCGCCGTATTACGAGAGGTTCGGAGCGCAGGGCGCGCGACAACTTGGTCGCATTAACCACAGAAAGCTCCGAAATGGGGGATCGTCGGGACGGCCTAGAATGGGTGCGGACGAACGACAGGCAGAGCAGGATGCGTACGACGGCGCGCTGGCCTATCTGGACGAACAGCTGGATGATCTCGTGCGCGCGCTGGAGGCGCGCGGTCTGCTGCGCAACACGATAATCATCCTTTCTTCCGATCACGGAGAGCAGTTCGGCGAGCACGGTTTCTTCACTCACGGCAACACTGTGTACGCTCAGGCCGTACGTGTGCCATTGATCCTGTGGGGCACCGACCGCGTTCCCGCGCAAACTACCGTGAAGCGCGCCGTCAGCCTACGCGATCTGCCTGCGACCGTGCTTGACCTCGCGGGGCTCGAAAACGACGGCCGTTTTCCGGGGCGCACGCTCGCACGCCACTGGGACGGTACCGTTGGCGGGGATGGCGTGGCAGAAGTCGATACCGTCCTAACCGAGTTCGAAGAAGATGGGCTTCGGTCCCTGGTGGTGAACGATCATCAGTACATCCGGAAGGGGAACGCCGGCTGGGAGCTGTACGACATCCGCGTCGATCCGGCCCAGACGAACGATCTCGCCGCTGGCGATCCGGGACTCAGAATGATCGATGTGGTCAGGTCGTCCAACAAGGAGTTGTTCGCGCGTGGTTGGTTGAGGGGTAGGCACGAGCCACCGCCACGGAAGCGACCGGTGAAGCAGGAAGAGCAGTGAGGGTAAGTCGCGTCGCGGCGATCACGGTCGTTGTAGCAATGGCAGTGAGTGCGGCAATTCTCCTCTTGCCGGATGAACTCCTTCGAGACCTCCTGACCACGATCGACCCCGATCGGACTGCGCACGCGCCAACTCCGAGGAGAATATTTCTCTTCCGGGTGGCAGCCATTGTAGCGGCGTTTTCCGTCGCCGCGGCGGTGATTTTTTTTCGCCGGGCGACTACGCTCAGGCGCGCCATCCGTGAGGATTTCGCCAGCTGGCGTGCACAGTTCCGAGCCGACTGGAACCTGTCGCGAAGGGCCTGGGCAGTGCTGCTCCTCTGGGTAGGCGTGGGTGTCACGGTGCGATTGCTGCGCTCACTGGAGCCGATGGAAGAGGACGAGGCGATAACGTACGTAAGATTCGCCTCACGATCCTTTCTCGACATCGCTTCCGACTACCGTGAGCCGAACAACCATGTCCTGCACACGCTGTTCGCGCGGGCAAGCGCGCTCCTGTTCGGCGTCAGCGAAGCCGTGGTTCGGCTTCCTGCGCTGATCGCTGGCATCCTCATGATACCCTCCACGTTCTGGTTCACGAAACGTCTTTCGGACGACGAAGCAACCTCTGCGCTCGCCGCTGGTCTGATAGCGGTCGCGCCGGCATTCGTGGGGTACTCTGCCGCCGCACGGGGCTACACTCTCCTGGCCCTCCTGATGTTACTAGGAGCCGTGAGCGGCACTCGACTACGCCAGCAGCGCTCACTGGTGGACTGGATTGTGTTCGTGGTTGCCTTTGCACTCGCCTTCTACGCGATTCCGATCGCCGTGTATCCGGCTGGTATCGTGAGCGTGTGGATGCTGATCACGTCGACGCGCGGGCGCAGGCCGGCCCTTCTGAAAGAGCTTACGGTTGCGGCCGCCGCCATTGGGATACTGGGGGTGGTCCTCTACTCGCCAATCATCGCGCGCAGTGGGTTAGATGCGCTGATCGGCAACAAGTATGTTGCCCCGCACGCCCTCTCCGAGTTACCCCGGCGAATGATCGGCGAATGGAGACTGGCACTCGATTGCTGGACGTTCGCTCTTCCGTTGCCGCTTCTGTTGGTTGCCGCAGGGGGGCTGGTGGCAGCATCGTTGTTCGCAGCGCCAGGAGGAAGTCGGCCGGCAGCTTTACTGGCTGGAGTCTTTGTCTGGATGTTGCCTCTCTCGCTGGTTCAGCGCGTCGCTCCTCCAGCCCGAACGCTCAACTTTCTTCTCCCGTTTGTGCTGATCGTCGCGTCGAGCGGCCTCGGCATCCTGGCTCTGAAGGCAAGTAAACAGCCCAGTTCGCGGATGCGTGGATGGTGGGCACTCTTTGCCGTCGCAGCACCACTCTCATACATCTTTGCTCAGGTCACGACAGCCACCAACTCTTCACCCTGGTACCTGCAGCGCTCTGCACCGCGCGCCTGCGCACCACGAGGGATTCTCCCCGCGCCTGCGGCCGCGGAGATCCTGGCGGGCCGGCTGGGAGGCGACACGATTGCCGTAGCCCACCACTTTTCGGGTCTCGTGGCAGTCACGCAGTTCTACCTGCTGAGCAAGGGACATTCTCCCAAATTCGTCGACTTCTACCGTCCGCCCCTTGGTCTCAAGCAGATCGAGCCATTCAGCGTCGTGTACATCCTGACACGAGATGGTCCCGAGGCGCGTGACCGGCATGATCCCGTCTCGGCTCTCACGACGAATCCTCAAGACTTCGACGCGTTATTCGAAGCCCCCCAGCTCCTTGCTGACTTCGGAACCGCGACGCTGTACAGAGCCTCGCGCAAACACGTTCTCGCACCAGAGGAAAGATGAGCTTCCCTGAAAAACGCGCGATTCTTCAGCAACGCACTCCCATCGACCGATCCACATTTCGGCTGTCGGTGCTCGTGCCGGTATACAACGAGCGCCAGACGATCGAGCTCATTGTGGATGAGATACATGCGGCGCCATTCACGAAGGAGATCATCTGCGTGGACGATTACTCCACTGACGGATCCGCAGCGATCCTGGAGCAGATGGTTCGGGAAAAGCGAATCCACCGACTCATCCGTCACCCATACAATCGTGGCAAGGGTGCTGCGATCAGGTCCGCGCTTGCCGCGAGCACCGGAGATGTTGTGGTAGTGCAGGATGCCGACCTGGAGTACGACCCCGGCGACTGGAAGGGCCTGCTCGAGCCAATTCTGGACGGACGCGCCGACGCCGTGATCGGGTCGCGCTTCATCGGTGGTACGCACAGAGTTCTGTATTTCTGGCACTCCGTCGGCAACCGCCTGCTGACGCTGTTCAGCAATATCCTCACGAACCTCAACCTCACGGATATGGAGTCATGCTACAAGGCAGTCCGAGGTGAGGTTGCGCGCTCCCTGGTGCTCAAGTCCAACCGGTTCGGCTTCGAGCCGGAAATAACCGCGCGGCTCGCACGCGCCGGCGCCCGCATATACGAGGTTCCGATCAGCTACTCCGGTCGCACCTACGCCGAGGGAAAGAAGATAGGCTGGAAGGACGGAATAGCTGCCTGCTGGCACATAGTCCGGTTCAATCTCCTGCCCTGACGAGATGCATCAAACCAGCCGCCGACGCCCCCCACGCCCCCGATCACCTGTGCAAGCTGCGGGGCGACTGGCACTGGACGATGCTGCGCAGAGTGTGGCCGGGCTTTGATCGCCTCGGACGTCGCGCCAACGCTCCTTCTCCGCGAGGACGCCAAGGAAGCCCTCGGCCTCGACGCGCGAATCGCAGCCACGATCAAGGATCTGCTTCTCCATCCTGTACGCATCACGCGGGCTTGGCTGGCTGGTGACCGGTCGCGGTACGTGGCGGCGCTTAGAGTGTTCTTCACGCTCGGTGCTGCGTACATGCTGGCGCTATCGATCCTGAATCCCTACTCGTTCGATCCGAGAGACCGGACCGCGGCCGGGTTCGACGCTAGAACTGCGGATCGCATCGCCGGCATTATTAGGGAGCGTGGCGTCGACCCCGAGCTGGTGGCCGAGCGGTTCCAGTCGCGTATGAACACGGCGATTCCGGTTGTTGTCGCGCTCGCGCTGTTCCCCATGGTCGGCGTTCTCATGCTCCTGAGACGGAGTGAGGGCTGGTACCAACATTTTGTCTTCATGTTGGGATTCTCCAACGCTGTGTGGCTCCTCACCCTGCTGATGCTGCCGCTCGCTGTCTGGAATGATCGAGTATACGCGCTGATCGCGTTGATTCTGATTTACGTGTACCTCGGTGTCGGCTATTTCGCGTTCTACCGCGAGCGAACGCCACTCAAGACGACCAGCAAGTTCGTCCTATTCGCGGTGGCCGATTTCGTGGTTACTAACGTGGTGCAGCTGCCGCTCATGTGGTTGATCTTCCTGTCCGCGCTGCGATTCTGATCGTGCGCATGGCCTCTCACGCGCCATGCTTTTCACTCGCGCGCGCCAGAACGAGAGTGAGACACGCCCCTTGGCCCTTGATGCTCTCCACCATGAGATCGCCATTCATCGCCCGCGCGAGATCTCGGCTTATCGCCAACCCCAGCCCGACTCCGCTCTCCCGGTCCGCGAGCCCTTCCTTCAACTGAACGAACGGCTCGAAGATGGATTCGAACTTTTCCGCGGCAATGCCGATCCCGGTGTCTCGGACGCTTAGGGTGACCGTGTCATCCGTCACCCCGCAGTCGGCGCTGATGCTTCCCCCGGCCGGCGTGAACTTGATGGCGTTGGAGAAAAGGTTCACGAGAATCTGCGTCACTTTTTCAGGATCCGCGCGCGCGACGATGCTCGAATCGCACGAGATTCCCTCGAAAACGATCCCCTTCTGCTCTATGAGTGGCTCGATCAGCTCGACGGCGTGCGTAAGCGCGCTGCAGGCGTTGATGTCGCTGATTTCGTAAGACAGACGACCACTTCCAAGTCGCACAAAGTTGAGAATTTCGGTGATGAGGACGGCAAGGTGTTGCTGATTTTTCTTCACCCGGGCGAGGTCGGCGTGTTGTTTGTCGGTCACGGGTCCTCGCAGTCCCATGTCCAGGAGGTCGATGTAGCCACCTATCGCATTGAGTGGCGTGCGCAGCTCGTGGCTCATGGCGCCGAGGAACGCTGTCTTCGCCCTGTTCGCGTTCTCGGCGCTCCGTTGGAGCGTCAGCGCGAGGTCGTATACCTGCGCGTTGTCGAGCGCAAGGGCCCCTCGGGACGCGACGTCTTCAGCGAGCTGCACGTCCTCCGGGCTATACGAAAGACCGCGTTGCGCGCTTACGAAAATGATAGCGCCGAGCAGCCTCTTCCGCGCAACAAGCGGTACCGTGAGGAGGGATCCAATCCCGAGCTGACGCAGGATGTGCAGGTTCTCGGCGCTGTGGGCGGTAGCGGCGAGCGTAACCTCGATATCCTCGGTGATGGCGATCGTTCGCGCGTCGCGGAGCATGGCAGGCGCGCCAAACGGATCGTCCAGCTCCGGCACCCATGTCGCTTCCAGTTCCTGCGCGAGCTTTTGTTTTTCCGGATCAGGATGGTAGATCCCCAAGCGATGGATCGCTCCACCTTCTTGAAGAATGTCCACGATGCACCAGGCACCTAGAGTCGGAAGCGCAAGCTTTGTAAGCGCGACCAGCGTGCTGGTCTGATCCACAGACTCGGCGAGCAGACGGCCCGCCTCAGCGAGGAAAGCCGCCCGCCGACGCGCGGCCTCCGCATCCTCGGCGAGACCGCGCTCCCGGAGTGCGCCAAGGAGCATCTGCTCGGCGACCTGCCGCTGAAGTTCGAGCGCGGCGTCTGGTGTTTTTGCCTCGCGAATCTCGATGCCGAGAGCCTCGGCCCGC
>JBHENQ010000077.1:0-6312 GCA_046261975.1 Gemmatimonadaceae bacterium
GCCGCGCCGATGTTAACGGCATCGAGGTGCTTCAGTTGTTCGGCGAGCGTGGTAGGTCGGAAGGTCCTGTGACCACCGACGTTGACCCCTCTCAGAAGAACCACGAGTGCCACCCGTTTCCTCCTGCTGGCGCCGGAACGACACCTCCGCCACCCCGATGTCGGACCTGTTCGGGGGTGGAATCCACTTAGGACTTCGCTTTCTTCGAAGGTTTCGACTTGCCAGAACTGTTGAGGGCGACCGCTTGGCGAACGAGCGCCTTGAAGGCGTACTCGTCAACTTCTTCTCCTTCGTGGATATCGATCGCGCGGCGCGCGTTTCCGTCGAGACTCGAGTTGAAGAGACGGGCCGGATCCTTCAGAGACGCGCCCTTGGAGAAGGTAAGCTTCACGACATTCTTGTAGGATTCGCCAGTGCAGATGATGCCGTCGTGCGACCAAATCGGAGTGCCCATCCATTTCCACTCCTCGACGACGTCCGGGTCTGCTTCCTTGATGAGCTCGCGCATTCTGCTGAGGGTTTCCCCGCGCCAGTCCCCGAGTTCAGCGATTCTTTTCGAGATGAGCTCCGATGCCGGCTGGCCTTGGCTCGCGCCCGACTTTTTCATGTTCTCATCCTAGAAGTTCCAGCTATATTTCATTTGCAAGACAGTGGAGGATAGTCATGTAAGACTTCAGAGCAATATTACGGCGGGCGTATATGCACGGAAATAGCCAGTCGCAATGATTTTTTCATGAAAGCACACTGCGCAAGGTGTCGGACGCCGAGGGAAATCCACTATCCGTAGCGAGCCTCGAGCTCTCGGCGGACGAGGTTGACGTCGATTCCAGTTTTCGTCAGTATATCCGTCCATCGCGCGGCCGTCACGCGGGGCGGAATCCCACAGCGTACGGCAGCTTATTGAACTCCGACAGGAGAATTTGATGAAGCCCCGTTTCCGTCTCGTTCACTCCCTTCTTCTGCTTGTCGCACCGGCCGCACTCGCGCAGAGCCCGCCCGACGCCGTCGCCGTGGACCCGACGCACCATCAAGTGATCATGGAGAACGACCACGTGCGCGTGCTCCAGGTGCTGGCCTCGCCAGGCGCGCGGAGCGTTATGCACTCGCATCACCCATTGGTGTTTGTGAGCCTCGGGAGAGCACGCCTGCGGATGACAGCGCCGGACGGCAGCAACACCATATTCGACACACATCCCGCACAAGTTCTCTGGTTTCAGAACGTTGTGCACGCCTGGGAGCTGTTGTCCGGACAGGCGCAAGTGATTGGTGTCGAGACAAAAGCGGCTCGCCAGGGAAAGGCACCCGCTGCGGTCACGCGCGCGGCTAACGACCCGGTCACCGTGGACCCCACGCACCACCACGTGATTCTGGAGAACGAGCACACGCGCGTATTCGAGGCGCTGGCATCACCGGGTGAGAGGAGCCCGATGCACACTCACTCGCCATTCGTGCTCATCAGTCTGGACAGGGCCCGGTTGCGCTTGGGGTTGCCGGATGGCAGCAGCGGTATCCTCGACTTGCACCCCGGACAGGCGCTCTGGTTGGAAAACGCGGTCCATTCGTGGGAGCTGTTGTCCGGTCAGCTGCGCGTGGTCGGCGTTGAGGTAAAAGCGGCGGCACGCCGTCCTTGAACGTACGGCCGTTTAACGTCGATGTTAGGCGTGCTGGGCCGGCTTTTGGAGTGCCGTGAGAGAGTGAGCTCGAATGTCGCGCGTGGGGTACTTGGGTAAGCCGCTACTGCTTCTTGGGCGGCGCCGGGCTACCAATGTCGCGGTGTAGCCTCCAAACCCCGTCACCGCCTTTCTGCCAGAGCACCATGTAGCGCCCGGCGCTTGACCGGGGGGTATTGTCGGTCTTGTGCGTCCCTTGGGAGCTGTAGCGACCGATCTCGACGGCGTAGTCGCCCACGGCGAAGACTTCCTCAGTGATGTCTTCCCGGGTCGTGACGGCGAGCGTATCGAACTGCGCTTGCATCGCCTTGGTGATCGCATCGTGGCCCCGGAACGAGTCGCCGTTGGGCTGTACCTGGGCGCCGTCTTCCGTATAGAGAGCGGCGACCCCCGACGCGTTGCGTGCGAGATAGGCGGCCGACCACTCTCGCTCCCGGGCCTGGATCGCGTCTCGGAGTGCGGTCGGGTCAGCGTCAGCTGCCGCCTCCGGCGCCTTGGCCGGCTCGCCGCAACCCGCGAAGGTGAGCAGCAGCACGAGCGAGAGGAATGATCGGTGAGAGGGCATGTGTTCTCCTTGCTGGGGATAGTCCGAGTGTCTACCAAGACCAGTTACGTATGGTACAACCTGCGGCGGCTACCGCAAGGAGAAACAAGCTGCGCCGCATATCATAACCGCGTCAAGATCGCCGGCGTGGATGGCCCGCGCCAGCATGGACGCATGTGACCGCTAGCCGCATGTTATGCCCATGGCGGATCTGCTCGAGCGTCTCGCCGGCGCGCTCGCCGGCCGCTACCGCATCGAGCGTGAGCTCGGTCGTGGCGGCATGGGCGTTGTCGTTCTCGCGGAGGACCTGAAGCACGATCGCAAGGTCGCGCTCAAGGTGCTGCGCCCGGACATCGCGCAGCCGGCGCACGCGGACCGTTTCCTCCGCGAGATCCGCATCGCCGCGCAGCTCCAGCATCCCAACATCCTCCAGCTCATCGACTCAGGCGAGGCCGACGGGCTGACGTACTACGTCATGCCCTATGTCCCGGGCGAGTCGCTGCGCGACCGGCTGGACCACGAGAAGCAGCTGCCGCTCGACGAGGCGATCCAGATCGCGCGCGAGACGGCCGACGCGCTCAGCTACGCGCACCAACACGGCGTCATTCACCGTGACATCAAGCCCGAAAACATCCTGCTCGGATCGGGACACGCGGTCGTCACCGACTTCGGCATCGCGCACGCGATCGGGCAGGCCGCGGGCGGGGCAAGGCTCACCGAGACCGGCGTCGCCGTGGGGACGCCGACGTACATGAGTCCCGAACAGGCGGACGGCAGCGGGGAGTTCGATCACCGCACCGACATCTACAGCCTCGGCTGCGTGCTTTACGAGATGCTCGCCGGCACTCCGCCGTTCACTGGGACGTACCAAGCAGTGGTCGCGCGAAAGGCGATGGATCGCGTGCCGAGCCTTCGCGTCGTGCGCACGACAGTCCCGGCGCACGTCGAGCAAGTCGTCATGAAATCGCTGGCCAGCGTTCCCGCGGATCGCTTCGCGAACGCCCGACAGTTCGCCGACGCGCTCAAGGGCGACACTCGCTCTCTGAGAATTTCATCTGATGCCGCCGCGACCAGAAGGCGGTGGCTGCTGGCCGGCGCGGCCGGAGCAATCCTGATCGGCGGCGGCGCGTACATCTTGATCGCCGGAATGCCCTGGCAGCGTAGCGCGGGCGTGCATACCCAATTCGCGCAGCTCACGGCGCAGCCCGGCGTCGAATGGTTTCCGAGTCTCTCTCCGGATGGGAAGTGGATCGTGTACTCGGGGGAGGAGTCGGGTAACCGCGACATCTATCTCCAGAGCGTGAGTCTTCGGACTGCGAGCGGCCAAACCGCCATCAACCTCACGAAAGACTCCCCGGCGGATGACGATCAGCCGGTATTCTCCCCGGACGGCGAGCGCATCGCGTTCCGTTCGTCGAGAGACGGCGGCGGCATCTTCGTCATGGGACGGACGGGGGAAGGATTGCGCCGCATCACGAGCCGGGGATTCAAACCAACGTGGTCGCATGACGGATCACAAATCGCGTTCGCGACCGAGAACGTCGAGATGAATCCGGGAAATTCCGAAGGCGTCAGCGAACTGTGGATCGTGAACGTGACTGGCGGTGAGCCGCGGCGAGTGGTCACGGGTGATGCCGTGCTTCCCGACTGGTCTCCGAATGGATTCCGCATCGCGTTCATGCGCCGGCTCGGCCTGCCATCGGTCGGCGACATCTTAACGATCGCGACGGATGGCGGCGACACCGTCGAAGCAACGAGAGATCAGTTTCGGGATTGGGGTCCGGCGTGGTCGCGCGACGGACGCTATCTGTATTTCTCGAGCGATCGAAGCGGGAGCATGAATCTCTGGCGAGTGCCGATCGACGAACGCTCCGGACGACTCCGCGGCGCCGCCGAGCCGATCACGACGCCCGCGACGTATCTGGCGCATCCGACGACGGCGGCGGACGGAGCAATGATTGCGTACACGTCGGCGCTCATCTCGATCAACATTCAGCGAATAGAGCTGGATCCGGCCACCGGCACTGTTGCAGGCGAGCCAACGTGGGTGACCACCGGTTCGCGGCGCTGGTCGTCGCCCGACCCGTCCCCTGATGGCCTATGGGTCGCCTTCTACTCGCTCGCGCAGCCGGAAGGGCATCTGTACGTCCAGCGCTCGGACGGCACAGGGCTGAGACGCGTGACCGGTGACAGCGGCGTCGCCGATCGCGTCCCACGGTGGTCGCCGGACGGGCAGTCGCTCACGTATTTCTCGAACCGGGCGCAGAAGCTTCATGTCTGGAAGATCCGGTCCGACGGGAGTGGTCTGCAGAGGCTTTCTGATAGAACGGCCTCCGTTACGGCATGGTCACCGGATGGCGCGCGCGTCGCGACCAGTGGCGGCGGCAATATCGGCGATTCCGCGGTTGTGCACCTCCTCGATCCGGCTCGCAGCTTCGAGGATCAGCGACCTGAGGTATTGCCGAGGACTTCGCTCGGAGCGTTCTATGTCAACAGTTGGTCGCCGGACGGCGCGAAGCTGGTCGGCATGCTCGCGCGGATCGGAACCGGTGGGACGGGACTCGCGATCTACTCGTTTCAATCGAGGAAGTACGAGCGGCTTACCGATTTTGGAGAGTGGCCCGTGTGGCTCCCCAACAGTCGCGACGTTCTCTTCGTCGCCGGTGGCAACGCCTTCTATATAGTAGACAGCCGCACAAAGAAAGTCCGGAAGATCTACTCGGTGACGCGCGATGTCCTCGGCCCTCCGAGGCTCACGCGCGACGGAAAGTCGGCCTACTTCTCCCGCCGGGTGACCGAGGCCGATATCTGGCTCCTGTCGCTGAAGAACTAGGGGAAAAGATAATCTACCGTCTCTGGCGCGGGAGGTAACGGCACACAGCGGGCCACCTATGCAGATTCAGCGCTGACCCTCGACTCGTTCCTGCTGGAGTTTCGCGGTAAAGCGCTGCGCCTCGCCGATGCGTTCCACCTCAACCGCGATAGCATCCACCGACTGCTGAAGCTGCTCCATGCGCTCTTCGCCTCGGTGCACACGTGGCGGGTCGTGCCGCCCGGCTCGCGGCCAGAGCCGCCACATCAGGTACGCCCCGGGGAACATCAGACCGACATGCAAGGCAGTATGGAGCCCCTCGCCGAGCGCGGCGGCATACCCCGCGCCGGCCAGGTTGATGAGGGTGAAGAGCGAAGCGACTACCAGCCAGATCTTGGAGCGGCGAGTCATGAGGAACTCCCGGTCGATAGATAACACCCTAACGCGCCGGAGTAGGTCAAAGTTTCAGGAACGGGAGCGCCGCCGACGCCAGCATTCCCCAGATTGCCACCCGGATCAGCGAGAGGTCGAGGATCGTCTTCCGGACCTCGGTGTTCACAATTGATATATAGGACTTGATCTTCACAAGCGCGAGCAATCGCAGCTGCGTCATGCGCGAATCTAGTGCGGCGTATCCAACAGACGTGTCGGCACTGGGACTCCGGAGGACAGGGGCTGTGCGTGATCGTTCAGAAGCTTGGTGAGATAGCGCTGTCCCGCGCTTATGCGCTCGATCTCGATCGCGATCGATTCGACCGCCTGCTCAACGCGCGCAAGCCGCTGATCCGATGACGCCAAGCCCTGCTTCGTCATCGAGAGCCCTTTCATTTTCTCCCGATGAGTCAGGTACGTCTTCAGCATCCAGCCTGTTATTGCAAAAACGATTGCGATTGCGATGTCGTTGGTGAAGACATTCATGAGCCGAGTCCGTGGATTGGTGACAGTCCAGGAGCGTTTACCAACAGCTTTATTATTCCTTACGACGCCTGGTCTGCGAAAGTGTCGGTCCGAGTTAGCCTTACGCAGGCTCGCGCCATTCGAGTAAATAGTGTGTCAGGTAGGCCAGTGGCCACAGGAAAAGCAAAAAGCCGCCAAGCGTGACGCCCCACCATACGGTGAGAACGGCTTCCCCAAGCCTGGCTACGACTAGTGGACTGTAACACTTGAACGTTAAGCAACGCGGATGCGGCGCGTGGGATCGTTGTACTTCCAGCGGATGGGTCGTGGGTCGTCGTTGTAGTGCCGGATGTATCTCATGATGCGACGGGCGAGATCCTTCGTTGACG
>JBHENQ010000078.1:0-18657 GCA_046261975.1 Gemmatimonadaceae bacterium
ACGATAAGCAGTGATGGCTACGTGATGCTGCAGGTGACGCAGGAGGTAAACGCTGCCACGACGGAGACCGCGTTCGACGCTCCTGTGATCTCAACGCGAAGCGTGCAGACGGAGCTTCTTGTTAGGGATTCGCAAACGGTAGTACTTGGCGGACTCACGGACCGTCAGCGCGACGCGAGCCAGGGTGGCGTGCCCATCTTGTCGAGCATTCCGATTCTGGGTGGTCTCTTCGGGCGCACGAGCCGACGCGCTACGGAGACGGAGCTGTTTCTCTTCATCACTCCGCGGATCATCAAAACCGATACCGACGCGAACGACGTTACAGAGCCTCTAAAGAGGCGAGCAGAGACAACCAAGCCATGATGCAGCACTCCAGGAAACTCTTAACACCTGCCACGCTGTCGTCCTTCATGATCGGGGAGTCCCGGGCAGTTTGTGATCTGCGCGAGATCATAGTAAGACTGGCTCCCAGTCGAGTCTCGGTACTGATCGAGGGACCGACCGGTGCAGGCAAAGAGTTGGTCGCGACAGCCTTGCACGAGCTGAGCCCGAGATCGGGGCATCTTGTCCCGGTCGATGTCGGCGCTATCAGCGACTCGATGTTCGAGGACGCTTTCTTCGGCCACGAGACAGGCGCCTTTACAGGTGCCAGCGCACGTACCGAAGGCCACCTGGACCGGGCACATAACGGCACGCTGTTTCTGGACGAAATCGGTCGCCTCACACCGCTCTTTCAGAACAAGTTGCTGCGCGCCACGGGAGCGAGGTCGTATCACCGCATCGGCTCGCCGGAGATGCGGTATAGCGAGTACCGCCTGGTTTGCGCGACCAATCGGGATGTGTGGGCATTGGTCGAGTCGGAACAGTTCGCCGAAGACCTGTACTACCGACTCTCGGGCGTGCGAGTCATCGTGCCGGCACTGGCCAATCGACGAGAGGACATCCCGCTGATAGCGCAGGCATATCTTTCGAAGATCGCGGACCAGTTCGAGCGCCCGCTCTTCATTGCACCCTCTGCTGTCGATGTGCTCGTTGCGCACAGCTGGCACGGAAACGTACGCGAACTGGAGCACGTTCTTGAAGCCGCGGCCGCGCTTGCCTGCGGCGGCTCCATCGACGTCGACCAGGTTGCCGCCGTGCTCGAAAGGAACGGTACTGCGAAACGGATGTCTTCGCCGACCGCAGCAGCATATGGGAGCCGGGCTGGCCTTATCGAGATGTTGGAGCGCGCTGGCTGGAACGTTGCGGCGGTCGCGCATGAGCTGCATCGGGATCCGTCCACGATCTTCAAGCGGATGAAAGTGCTGGGAATCCGGCCCGGCTTGAGAAACGGTCAAGCGAGCTTGAGAGTGGACGCAACGCCGCCTCCTCCTTAGTGGCATTAGTGGAATGGAATGGCATTCGAAGGCGTGCCACTTGCCACTAAGCCAAAATCGTAACTTGAGAAGTTCAAAGGAGTTCGGTTAGACTCGGCAGGGGCACGCCGCGTGCTTTAGGGGAGCGACAGTGATGCAACCTCTCGCTCCGGAGTGCGCGATGATTCCCTCCCGCAGATCGCTTCTTCTCTCCTTCGCTGTCGCACTTTCTACCCTCCCCGGCGCTGCACCCGCCACGGCTCAGGCCGCGCCTTCCGTTTCGTTCGCGCCCGGCGTGGACATCTCACCTCAGCAGGCCGCGCAGATCGATTCGCTCCTGACCGCCTATCGCGCACAGGTAGTGGCGATGGTTGCAGCGGGCGGTCCCACAGCGAATACCCGCGCATTCGCGCCGCGGCTGTTGCTTCACCAACGCTATCTCTCCGCTATCCGAAGCGTACTGACAGTGCAACAGCGGGCCACGTACGACGCGTTTTACGCCGCGGCGGAAGCCGCGCACGAAAGCCGGCGGCCTGCACGCCCCTGAGGGCCCTCAAGGCGACGCTTCATTCAGTTCCAATCTGATCCCCACGCCTCAATTGTCTGGAGGACTCGTGACATTTCGCATCGGAAGCATTCTCGTGGCGCCCACGTCGCTTATTGCTGCGCTCACGATGGCTGTGCAGGCCCAGGCGCCCGTGGTTACGCCGGATGGTGATCCTCTCACCGTCACTGGCGGCGCGCCGAGCTACACGGCCGTCTTCACGATCACGAACAACAGAGCGTTCGACGAGAATTACGATTCCTATTGCGACTTCACCGGCGTCGTGAGCAGCTGCCAGATCGTGGGTGGCGACTTCATCTACGTGCCGGCGTACAGCAGCGTTCAGGTGGATGTGACCTTCTCGGCTACGGAGGGAACGGGCACCGTAGCGCTGCACTCGCTTGGCATGGGCGGCTACGACAACGGTTCGTACAACGTCACCGTGACGGCCGCGCCGGGGCCACCAGCGTATCCGACGGTCGTGGTCAGCGGCCTCAATCCGGAGGACGTGATGGAGCGGCATCTCTGCCTCACCATGGCGGCCGGTGCCGCAGCCGCGGCCGAGTGCGGCGATCTCCGGATAGTTCACCCGCTGCCCAGCACATTGACTCTGAATAAGCTCAGAACGCCCACACTCCATTACAGCAGTCAGCACGCGAGCCCGTACCCACTCGTGGCGGCAAATGTTACCCTCCCGCAAAATTCAGGAGTGGCCGACAGTGTTGTAGCCACGCTGACCATTGCAGGGGCGGAGCGCGCGCGACTGAAGTGGGCTGGCGCGGACTGGTTGCCTAGTCAGGCTCGCACACGGCGGATCGTTATTGGTTACAGCGCGATATCGGACGTCACTGGTATCTACAACTACACGCTGGAAGTGGCCAACTGGTACGGCGCATCCAGGTATCCGACCACGGCAACAGGCCAGCTTAGTGTTGTGAATCGGTCCTCGAGTACCTTTGGAGCAGGTTGGTGGCTCGCCGGGCTCGAGGAACTCCTGCCTGCGACGATGCTTTGGATCGGTGGAGACGGAAGTGTGCGCAAATACCAGCCGGCGGGCTCGAACGTCTGGGTCGCTCCGAGCATCGATCGCCCGGACACCCTCAAGCTCGAGGGTGGCTACTATGTGCGCACATTGGCACATGGGGTCAAAGTCCGATTCAACCTGAATGGGCTGCACGTGGAGACCGAGAACCGTTTGGGGCAGAAGACGACGTTCGCCTACGATGGTACTGGCAAGAGGCTTCTCACGATAACTGTGCCCCCGGCGGGGTCTGGCATCTCTTACGCGTTTACCTATGGTGCTTACGGCACCAGCAACCTGAGCCAGGTTACTCCGCCACCCCTTCCGGGTGGTAATCGGAATATCACCGTCGCGCTTAATGGGAGCCGGACCACCCAGATCGACGGACCGGGTGGCACGTTCATCAAGTACTTATACGGCACAGCGGCTGATTCGAACAGAATCGTCGGGCGCCTGAATCGCAAGGGAGACACGACAGCGTTCACGTACGACGTGGCCAAGAAGCTGAGTCAATCGCGCCTACCGCTTGGTGTCGGGCTCGGCGCAATCACGCGAAACTTCCAAGCTTTTGAAAGCAAAGGATTCGGCACTGGAGCGGCCGGCGCTTCGGTGGATACGCTCAAAGCCTACGCAAAGTACGACGGCCCACGCATAGACACGGGAGATACGACTCTTTTTTTTCTCAACCGTTACAGCGCGCCGCTAAAGGTGGTGGACGCGCTGGGTCAGGCCAGCACTTACAGCTATGGGGACAGCCGGTGGCCAGGGCGGGTTACGCGGGTTCAGTCTCCGAATGGTAGGGTCGTCAAAGGCGTCCTCGACACCCGCGGGCTTGACTCGCTTGTCATCGACTCCATAGGGAGCCAAGCTGCACTCAGCGACACGACGCGATACGAGTACGATTCAAAGTTCTATTTCGTGACCAAGATTGTCCCACCCGAGCGCGATAGCTCTGTCCTCTTGTACAATCAGGTGAACGGAAACCGTCTGTGGCAGCAGGACGCGCGCGGTACGCCGAGTCGGGTTACGTACTCGTACTACGCGTCCGGTGTGGCTACAGGGATGCTAGCGCAGATCGTCCGCCCGCTGACGCCATCGCCAGCGGATTCGTTCGCGTATGATGCGTTGGGAAATCTCTCCCGAACCCGAGACCCGCTCGGCCAGGTGACGTACGTGTACAAGGATGCCATCGGCCGCGACACGTTGGTCAAGTCGCCAATCGAAGGCGCGTACTTCCTGAGCGAGCGAAAAACGTTCGACCTCTTCGACCGCGTGACTGTAGCTCGCACGGAAGCGCCAGCCGTGACGCACAATGACCACTTCACCGTGGGGGCTCCGACGATCTCCCGTCCGGCACAGACGCTGATCGTAGAGAACTATTACGATCTCGAGGGCAATCTGGACAGCCTGGTTCGGTCTTCCTCTCCGGATACGACACACATCGGGCGGATCAAGACACAGTGGCTGTACGACAAGGCAAGCCGGAGGATCGTGGAGATTGCCCCGGACGCTGCGCGCGACAGCTTCTTCTACGACCTCGGCGGCAACCAAACCAACTGGAAAACGCGTCGGGGGCACAATGTCTCGATGTCGTACGATGCGGCTAACCGGCTCATAAGCCGAAACGTGCCGGGCGTGTGGTACCCGGAGGAATCCTTAAACGGCTACAGTTTTCCGCGATACACGGTGGGGTATACCACTCCGACCGACGCTGCCACTTTCCAGTATGACCCAGTTGGAAATCTCATCAGGGCGGACAACGTCGATGCCAGGGTGATCCGCGTTTATAACAAGAATGGAACCCTAGCTGCGGACACTTTGCAGGTGCGCACTTACAACGGCACAGATTTCAGCAAGCACGTTTACGGGGTTCGTTACGGCTACGACCGGAACGGTCGGCGGCGGTGGATGAAGCATCCTCAGGTACTTGCCCCCAGGGTGAGCGGCATTCCAAAGGACAGTGTCGCGTATGCCTACAATACGTTTGGGGCGCTATCGGAGGTGGTGGACGTGCTCGGCAACCGGGTCAAGTTTTTCTACGATCTGAACGGCCGTACGGACAGTACCTCCTACCCCGGAAGCGTGTGGGAGAAACGATACTACGACCTAGGCGACCGGATGTGGCGGCGGCTGCAGAAGTCACCGATAACGGGAACCGACGGCTTTCAGAACGGAATAATCCACGACGACACGCTGTCGTACGATGCGAGAGGCAGGATTCTCACGGGGCGCGGGGCGAGGTTCGAGGTGCACGACCTCTACTACACCGGCCTCGGAGCGATCGCTGTTGGGCGAGACGGCTCGAACCCAACTGGGCCACCGTCGTGGTCCACTACGGACCAATGGTGGTACGACGCGCTCGGCAATTACGAGTACGCGATCCGCACTGCTCGCGAACAGTCACGGAACGCGTACATCTACGATCCGGGCAAGGGGAGAATCCGCCGCACGAACGAAGCGTTAGGAGGGACTACGGGCGCCATGCAGGACACGAGCGCCTACGACGCTTCAGGCAATCTCTGGAAGCTGCGTCGCAAGAACTGGTATAACGACTGCAGCAGGTACGACATCGGGTGCTCGAACATTCCTTATTACCACACGAGCGTTAACTACTATTCAGCGGACAATAAGCTCTACGTGGTGGATAAGCGCTCGGAGTTGTCGGACACAGCCGAGTACTCGGGAACGTTCGAGGAGTCGCGCTACGACGCGCTGGGCCGCCGCGTGCTGCGGCGCGCGCGAGCGGAATGTACTGGCACGGATTGCGGCAACTTCATAGAGCGCTTCGTCTATGATGGAGACCAGTTTCTCTACGAGATACACTTTCCTGGTAGCGATGCCGTCCCGAGCGACTCGCTGGAGCGAGACACGACCAGACTCTACTACAATTCGTACGGCAGAGTGGCCTACACGCACGCGGCCGGAATCGATCAGCCGGTGAGCGTGATCCGTGTGGATTACGGGATCTGGGCGCTAACCGCAGTTTTCCCCCACCAGAACTGGCGCGGCCAGTTCGATGTGGGAACGTTCGACGATGGTAAGGCGAAGCGGTGTAATGGGCCTGACTGCGTGAATGTCAATTGGCAGGGGCAGAACATCAACGTGGCCTACGAGTTAAAGCAGCAGATTACGCTCGACGGCGGTCCGAGTGGCTACTTTGGGAGTTTGATAGGGAACAAGCGAGAGGCGTCGGGCAACCTGTACATGCGGAATCGGTATTACGATCCACACGCGGGCCGGTTCACGCAGGAAGATCCCATCGGGCTGGCGGGCGGTGTCAACGTCTATGGCTTCGCGAAGGGCGATCCAGTAAACTTCAGCGACCCGTTTGGTTTGTGCGATAAACCGAAGGGAGACAAAGGAGCGGTTGGAATTTGCCTAGAAGCATTCATTAAGGGAAAGTTTGGCGGCCTCGGGGATAACCGCGGCGCAAAATCGGACGGCGGAAGCTACAAGGCAAGCATTCGATTCTCGATCGACCCGAAGACCGGAGCAGTATCCGGGCTGAGCAAGGATGTGGGCTCCACAGGCAGCATGAAGGGAAATGGGAGTCTCGGTGTTAGTTCGTCGAGCGACGGACGCGGGGGCTGGAACGTTTCGCTCACTGGATCTGCCACGAACGGCGTCGGGGTTGGCCCTAGCATCGATTTCAATATCAACCTAAGGGTGTCCGGAGACGGCGAGGTTAGCACGGCTGGCGGGTCCCACGACGGCTTCCCGTCCTACGAGGTCTGGGCCTACCAAGGTCGCTCCGATCCCCGGTTAGTGTACTCGCACGATCAGGGGAGCAACTGGAACTTTGTACGCCTCTTCGGCAATAGCGACACGAAGGTACCCCAGTAGGAGGAAGAATGTCACTAGCTGATTATCTCAAGCGAATCGCGATTATGAGCTTGGTGGCAATGCCTTGTACCGTGCTGATGTTCACCCTGGTGCAAATGCGTGACGAGTCGGCGAGAGCCGAGGGGGTAGTAAACACACTCGGTGCTGCTACGTTTCTGGTGTACATTTGGGGTATTGTGACTGGAATCCTCTTGAGTCTTGCCCACACGTACATCGCTGACTCGTTAGCGCGGGGATCTATGGTGATGTCTGTGATTGCAGCTGTGCTCCTCGGGTTAGCCGCTGGAGCAGTGACTCCTACCGCCTTCACCGGATTCTTAAACCCTCACGCGATCCTCTGGGGCGGCTTCACGGGTCTCATTTACGCAGCCATCGTTTCGCGGTTATTCTCTTGAGGCGGCTGACGCAGGCCGGTTCACGCAGGAAGATCCGATCGGGCTCGCTGGCGGTGTCAATGTCTATGCGCTTCGCTAAGGGCGATCCAGTAAATTTCAGCGACCCGTTCGGTTTATGGACTTGACCCGGCGGCTTCAAGTGATCCCTGCATCACGTGTGGCGATTGAGCATTCTTGTTAATCGTCTGATGCGAGGTGTAACATGGGTCAGGGACTCGGGTCGGCACATCGGGTCACACATGGGGAACGACTCGATCTCCAGCGCCGTGTTCGTGCGGGCGAGACGAATGCCGCGGCGGCGATCTCGATTGGGTGTTGCGCGAAAGTTCGTGCAACGCTTGCTTCGGAGGACGGGTTGGGTGAAGCCGCGGACGACGCCGCAGTCCGCTTTGCGGCTGTCGTTGCCGGAGCGCGAAGAGATTTCGCGCGGGCTCCTGGCGGGGGACTCCTGTCGAGTGATCGCCAGGCGATTGGGTCGCTCCCCGTCGACCGTGTCGCCTGATGTTGCCGCTGGCGGATCACTGGCGCATTATCGTGCGTGGCGGGCGGATGAGAAGGCCCACCGACGAGCGCGCCGACCGAAGACGCCGAAGCTGGTCGCGTGTCCGCGACTCCGCGTGGAGGTGGAGCGTGGCCTCACCCGCCGCTGGTCGCCGCAACAGATCGCCGCACGGTTGGTCCGCGACTTTCCCGAGAACCCGGAGATGCGCGTGTCGCATGAGACGATCTATCAGTCGCTCTTCGTGCAAGGGCGCGGTGAGCTCCGCCAGGAGCTCACGCGCTGCCTCCGCTCCGGTCGGGCGCAGCGTCGCCCTCAGGGCCGCGCGCTGGGTTCGGGCCAGCTCAAGGACTTGGTGCTGATCAGCGAGCGACCGGCCGACATCGAGGACCGCGCAGTGCCAGGCCACTGGGAAGGAGATTTGATCCTGGGCAAACAGTCGCGGTCCGCGATTGCCACCCCTGGTCGAGCGACAGACGCGGTTTGTGATGCTTGTCAATTTGCGCCGCGGGCGGCTCGCCGGACGTCAAGGACACGCTGATCGACGGGATTCGTGAGCTCCCGAGGCATCTGCGTCGATCCCTGACGTGGGACCAGGGGAAAGAGATGGGGGAGCATGTGCCGTTCACCGTCGCCACCGGCGTGCAGGTGTATTTCTGTGATCCGCTTTAGCCCCTGGCAGCGCGCCACGAACGAAAACAGCAACGGTCTGCTCCGACAGTACTTCCCCAGAGGCACCGATCTGTCGCGCTACACGCAGGCCCAGCTCGACGCCGTCGCGGCGGAATTGAATGGTCGCCCTCGACAAACGCTCGGCTGGAGGACACCATCCGAAGCCTTCGCCTGCGTTGTTGCGATGACCGCGTGAGACCGCCCCCGATTTGGTGGACACCTCATTAACCCTGCTATGTTCAGGGAGGAGGTGTTCGATGGAGAAAAGAGCGAGACGGTCATTCATCCCGGAGTTCAAACTGGCGGTTCGGCGGGTGAATGCCAGAAGACGGGGAAGAGCGTGGCCCAGGTGGCGCGAGAACTCGGTGTAGAGCCGCGCCGCTCGCCGCGGCGCGAGGGTATTGCTAGCTTACCCTCGTGATATCTCCTGCCCCGAGCGATGTCGCGGCGCTGCTCGAGTTCGTGCTCAGCGTGAACCCTCCCAACTCAGTTACTTCCATGTACCTGTTTGGCGGTCATCGCGATGACCGGGCGCACCGCGAGAGCGATATCGATCTGGGCGTGTTATTGCGGCGCGACGCCTATCCAACCGCGCGCGATCGCTTCGAGGAGGGCCTCCGCCTCGCGTCATGGATCGCGGCTGAAACACGCTGTCCACTCGTGGACCTCGTCGTGCTCAACGATGCTCCTCCGGGGCTTGCCGCACGGATCGTGACGAGCGGCTCAGCGATCTATTGCGCCGATGCGGAGCTCGACCACGCGTTCCGCCGCGATGCACAGCTGCGGGCGATCGACCTTGAGCCGTTTCTTCGCCGTGCGCGCCGCCTCAAGTTGCGGGCGATCGCACGGTGACACCGTACATCGTCGAGCGACTAGCGGAGCTTCGACGCCACCTCGATCACCTGCGTGTTCTGCGGCCGAGAGTGCGATCGCCGGACGACCTTGAGCGCGACCTCTCGTTACACAATGACGTGCTGTTCTCGCTCCTCACTGTCTGCCAGCTGGTCATCGACATTGCCGGCGACTTTTCAGCCAGACGGGGAGATCGGTTCGAGGACTACACACAGGCATGACTTGCAGCCGGTTGAAGAGTTCCTCGAGATCATTCGGCATGCTGAGGAGGATCAGCAGGACGCCGACTGAGCATAGCTCACGTGCAGGCTAAACGAAATACTTCACTACCACAGGCAGCAGCGCGGGATGATGTGTGAGCGCGCTCCCGAATATCCTGCGCAGCGTCCGCTTCTCGACTGGAATCGCGTTGACGGTTCGTGCCAGCCCGTTCAGAAAATCATCGTCGAAGCGGCTCAACGCCTCCTTCAGCTTGTAGAAGCGAAGATGATCCTCCCCTAGCATCGCCATCCACTCATCGTGAAACCGCTGGAGCCGAGCAGCGCTGGTGTCGCCACGAGCCAGCGCGTCGACCGCCGCGCTGGCGGCCAGGCGACCAGCTTTCATTGCGTTCACTATGCCGCCACCCGACAGCGGGTTAACCATGTGCGCCGCGTCGCCGCACACGATGAAGCCGTCAGTCACTGTACGCTTGATGGTGGGATGCACGATCACGCCGCCGACCGTGTATGACGTCGTAACACCGGTAGGGAAGTAGGCGTTTACGTATCGGTCCAGATACGCGCGTGCGGAGACGCCGTTTGCCTTGAGCGCAACGACGCCGAGCCCGACGTTGGCCACCCCAACGCCCTTGGGGAATATCCAGGCGTAGCCGCCCGGGGCGTACACTGTCGAGAAATGCAGATAGATCGCGTCCGGATCGAACTCTATTCCCGCCACGACGTACTGGGCACAGCTCTCCATGTCGCGCGACGGGACGCGTGTGTCGAGCCCCGCCCAGCGCCCGGCCATCGACTCCACTCCGTCGGCGGCTATCACGATCCTCGCACGAACGGATTCGGCGCCGCGCTGGTGGGGGTGGGGGCCCGCCAAGCTCACGCGCCAGCGATCCCCGTCGCGAACCATCCCGGTGGCCTCGGTGCCGACGCGGATCTCCGCACCGGCGCGCCCGGCCTCCGCGGCAATCACAGGCTCCCATCGGCTACGGTCCAGGATGTAGCCTACGTCACCCTCGGTCACGCGAGTCTCCGTGCCGTCCGGCGCCCAGAACACCACCTTCGTTATCTTCCTGCAAATCCACGATGCACCTGCGGTATCGCAGAACTCCTCGATACCCTTGCTCCCCACGCCTTCGCCGCAACGCACGGGAGATCCGATGGCGCGGTCGCGCTCCACGAGCAATACATCGAGCGCCGGATTTGCGCTCGCTGCCTCACGAGCAGCGATTAGGCCGGCCGGCCCGCCGCCGATTACAAGTACGTCGCAATCAGTCATTGGCCACCATCGCGAGCGCACTCACTGGACATGGCGCGATGCACTTCTCGCAGCCGGTGCATGCTTCGCCATCGATCAATAGGCCATCGCGCCGCATGTGGATCGCACCTGGCGGGCAGAGCGGCATGCACAGCCCGCACGCATCGCACGCCAGTGAATCGACGGCGGCTATTCTGACGGCCCGGGTAGGTCGCACGGCCGAGGATACCCTATTGAGCTAGGTCCTGTCAAGACAATGCCTTGCCCACCTTTGCCTCCGGTACTAGTTTACGTCGCGACACGTGCAATCGTCACCTCAGTCAGTCCCCTGTCGCCTTTCGGGCGCTCCGTTCGAGCTCTCGATACCTCAATACATTGATGCGCTGGCCATTCTTTAAAGCGGGATCACTATTTCCTGCCAACGCGATTGCCGTGGACCTCGGCACCGCGAACACTCTCGTGTATGTGAAAGGCGAGGGTATCGTGCTGAACGAGCCGTCGGTGGTTGCCATCGACCGCGCAACCGGCCATATAAGGGGCGTGGGCCTCGAAGCAAAGCGCATGCTCGGTCGCACGCCGGACGGGATACTTGCGGTCCGCCCCATGAAGGACGGTGTCATCGCGGACTTCGATGTCACGGAGAAGATGCTCCGCTATTTTCTCAAGCTCATCATCGACAATCACATCTTCAAAGTGAAGCCTCGGGTCATTGTATGCGTGCCATCGGGAATCACCGAGGTGGAGCGACGCGCCGTCCGTGATTCGGCGCTTGGGGCGGGCGCGAAGGAAGTATTCATGGTCGCCGAGCCGATGGCCGCGGCGATTGGGGTAGGTCTTCCGGTTGAGACACCGACCGGCAACATGGTGATCGACATCGGCGGAGGCACTACCGAAATCGCGGTGATCGCGCTTTCCGGCATAGTAAGTGACACGTCCATTCGCACCGGCGGCGATGAGTTGGACGTCGCCATCGTGCAGTTCATGCGCAAGAATTACAACCTGCTCATTGGTGAGCCCACTGCCGAACAGATCAAGATTCAGATCGGGTCCGCGGCGCCGGTGGGCGAAGAGCGGGAGATGGAAGTGAAGGGCCGCGACCTCGTGTCCGGTATTCCGAAAACCGTTCGCGTTCACTCCAGCGAGATTCGGGAGGCTATCCAGGAGCCCATCCAGCAGATTGTGGACGCTGTGAGGCGCGCCCTTGAGATCACGCCGCCCGAGCTTGCGAGTGACATCGTCGATCGCGGGATCGTCATGACAGGTGGAGGAGCGCTCATTCGCGGTCTCGACCTTCTACTCAGCCAAGAGACCAATCTTCCAATCCACGTCGACGAGGATCCGTTGACTTGCGTAGTGCGCGGTACCGGCCGAATCCTGGACGACGAGGAAAAGTACTGGTCCGTTCTCTCCAGCTGATCTAAGCCCGTGGCCACGGCCGCCCGGTCGTACAGCCGCCGCGACACTTTCCTGCTGGTCGCGTGTGTAGTGCTGTCTCTCATCGCTCAGGGACTACCCGCTCGCATGCGCGATCCGCTGGCGTCAGGCATGCGCCGCACGATCGTTGCGCCCCTTGTGCAGTTGCAGAGCGACGCCGAGACCTGGCGTCGCATGTGGCGAACGCGGGAAGAGACGACGATGGCCCGCGACAGTGTCGTGCTGCGATCAATGGCGCTGGAGGCTGTCCAGACAGAGAATGAGAGACTCCGGCGACTTCTTGGACTGGGTCGGGCGCTGGAGTGGGGATTCGTGACGGCGGAAGTGCTGCATGGACGCGGTGCCAGCGGCGGAAGCGAAGAGTACGCCGTGGTTTTGTCGGCCGGTTCCAAAGCCGGCGTCCAGCCGTTCAGCGCGATCGTCGCCCCGGAAGGTCTCGTGGGCATGGTACGCACCGTCGATCCGAACATGAGCATCGGCATTCTGTGGGCACATCCGGATTTTCGCGTGAGCGCGATGGCGCAGGATGGCAGCGCTTTCGGTATCGTCGCGGCTCATCTTGGCAACGAACCGGAGCGTTTTCTGATCGAGATGCGTGGGGTACCATTTCGAAGCACGCTCAAGGTCGGCACACAGATCGTCAGCTCGGGACTTGGTGGGGTATTCCCGCGCGGCATACCCGTTGGAACGGTGATGTCGGATGTGAAGACGTCCGAAGTATGGGCGCGCACCTACCTCCTGCGGCCCGTGGTGTTGCCGGCTGACGTCGGCTCAGTGATGGTGATTCAGCCTGCTCGCTCCGAGGCCGGCGTCGGGGACGTGTGGGCCACGGGGATTGGCGCCGATTCCATGGTTCGCGGTATCGTTGCCGCCGGTGACTCTCTCGTGCCGCCGCGGCGTCAGGCGCCGTCGCCGCGCCGCGTTCAGGCACAGGCTCCGGTCCGACGCCCGCCTGTCTCGGCGGCCGCTCCAGCCGTCCGGCCGGAGTCCGTCTCCGTCGCGAGGCCGGACACCGCACAGGGACCTCCACCTCCACCTCCGCCACGGCAATGAAACCGTCCGAAGTAGTCCGGACCCTCATCGCATTCGCGATGCTGGTGGTGCTGCATTTCACCGTGCGGCCGCTGCTGGCGTGGCGTGCATCGCCGGACTTTCTCGTCATCGCCCTGCTGCTGGTTGCGATCAGGGTGAGGCCTGGGTCGGCGGCCGTCGTGGGTTTCTTCGTGGGATTGGTTACTGACTCGCTGTCGCTTCACGCGTTCGGCGCGGGCGCGCTCTCGATGAGCGTGGTGGCGTTTGTCGCGTCGTGGCTCAAGGCTGTCTTTTTTGCCGACGATCTGTCGCTGAACGCGTTCTTTTTCTTTCTCGGCAAGTGGGCGTTCGATCTTCTCTACCTCGTTGTCGCGCGCCAGCCGTCCAGCGATTCCGTGCTGATGCAGATGCTGGTGTGGTTCCCGTTATCGGCGGCGGTAACCGCTCTGGCGGGAGTGGCAACGCTTCTCGTGCTGCGTCCAATGTTGCGGAGGGCGCCGGCATGAGCCTTCATCCCAACGACATCGCGCGTCGCGCACGCTACACCATGATCGTGTTGACCGGAATGTTCGTTGTGCTCCTTTCCGCGTTTTTCCGGACGCAGATTCTTCAGAACACGAAATACGCGCTGCAGTCGGAGGAGAACCGTCTGAGGGAGGTGCCGCTCGCGGCGCCTCGCGGAATGATCTACGACCGCAACGGTCAGGTGATCGCGGAGAATATTCCAGGCTATTCCGTCTCCTTGTTGACGTCGTCGGCCGATTCGTTGAGGGCGGAGCTGACGCGATTGGGGCGAATAATTCAGCTTGCACCTGTTCAGGTGGAATCTTCCGTCAGGCGATACCGAAAAGCTCCGAACCGTCCAACGCTTGTTCTATCGGACGCGCCCTTCGATGTGGTGTCTGTGCTCGAGGAACGGAGGGTCGAGTTTCCCGGCCTGATCATCCAGACTGCCCCCAAGCGCTATTACCCTGACGGGCCCGCGGTGGCGTCCTTCGTGGGCTATGTTGGTGAGATCACTGAAGGCGAGCTCGCCCAGAGCACGTTCCGGGAGTACAAGTCGGGCCAGCAGATAGGGAAGGGAGGTCTCGAGAAGCAGTACGAGCAACGGCTGCGTGGCACCGAGGGCATGCGCTTCGTCGAAGTGGACGCTCGAGGCAGGGTGGTGCGTGAAGCGGGCGCACGACAGGACCTTCTTCCAGTGGCCGCCGAGGCGCTGCACACGAACATCGACATGGATCTCCAGCGTAAAGTCGTGTCGCTGTTCGGCGATTCGCTTCAGGGCGGTGCGATCGCGATCGAGCCGCGAACTGGTGAAGTTCTGGCACTTTATAGCGCGCCAAGCTGGGATCCGAACCGCTTTGTGGGAGGGATACCCACTGCCCTCTGGCGGGAGCTGAACACGGATCCGAGACGGCCGCTGTACAACAAGGTGATTCAGGGGCGTTACGAGCCGGCGTCCACGTTCAAGCTTGCCACCACGGTGATCGCGCTTCAGGAAGGGATCGCGAGTCTGGACGATCACATGCCCACGACGTGTACCGGCGGATACCAGTTCGGGAGCCGGTACTTCAGGTGCTGGGAAAAGAACGGGCACGGCAACGTCAGTCTGGCACGCGCGATCGAGGTCTCGTGCGACGTGTATTTCTACCAGCTGGGTCTCAAGATCGGACTCACGCGCCTGATCGCGGGAGGAATTTCGCTCGCATTCCGCCAACGGACGGGAATAGATCTGCCGGAGGAAGCCCTGCCCATCTTTCCGTATGGGGAGGACTACTTCAACCGCCGTTACGGTCCTCGTGGCTGGACGCGAGCCGTGACGCTGAACCTCGCGATCGGCCAGGGTGAGAACGCGCAGACCGTCGCGAACATGGCGCGGTTCTACACTGCACTGGCGACTGATGGCCAGGCAGCTCGGCCGGAGATTGTCCGCCGCTTTCCGCAGCGCGCGCGGCTGTTCAAGGTTACCGATGCGCAGATGGCCGGCATGCGGGACGCGATGGCAGGAGTCGTGACGGGACGCGGCACGGCGGGGAGCGCGGCCATCCGCGGAGTCGTTCTGGCGGGCAAGACGGGGACAGCGCAGAACGCTCAGGATCCCACGCGCGACCACGCGTGGTTCGTCGGTTTTGCTCCCGCGGATGATCCCAAGATTGTCGTCGCCGTCATGCTCGAGTTCGGTGAGCACGGTTATTATGCCGCTCGCGTGGCGTCGAAGATGATCGAGCACTATCTCAAGGTCGCGCCCACGCAGCTCCTTTCAACCGACGGATGATCGGCCGTCGAATCGCCGCGGATTTCCCCCTGGCCGCGTGCGCGCTGGTGCTGTCGCTGTGCGGTATAGCGCTGGTGTACTCCGCGGGTCAGACGGACGTGCGCACCGCTGCAGCTCTCGCCTACCGCCAGCAGATCGTCTGGCTCATGCTGGGCATCTTTACCGCATTGGTCGTGAGCAGAGCGTCGGTCAGGCTCATTGAATGGCTCGCAACGCCTGCGTACGTCTTCACGTTGGGCCTGCTGGTTCTCACACTCATGTTCGGCACAGGTGCCGGAACGGCTGCCAGCACCAAAAGCTGGCTGACGATAGGCGGCATCCGACTGGGACAACCTGCGGAGCTGGCGAAAGTAGTCGTGGTGCTCATGCTCGCCAAGATTCTGTCGGGACGCCGCGACTCGCCGCGCTCGCTGCTGGAACTATGGAAGCCCGCCGTTGCCGTGGCGGTACCATGGCTCCTGATCATGGCACAGCCCGATCTCGGAACCGCGATCGTGTTCATAGGAATATTCTTCGGAATGCTGTTCTGGTCCGGCGTGCCGCTCCCGCTGCTGATCCTACTTGCTTCGCCCGCGGTGAGCCTCATCCTCGCTTTCAACACGGCGTTTTGGGGCGCGTGGTTTCTTCTCCTGCTCGCCCTTGTGCTGTGGTACAAGCCGTTCCTGCTCGAAGGTGTGTCGCTCATGCTGGCCAACGTCGCGATGGGCGTGGTGGCGCCATTCCTCTGGGAGCGGCTTGCTCCGTATCAGCAGCACCGGCTGCGCGTGTTTCTGGATCCTTCGATCGATCCACGTGCCGCCGGCTGGCACGTCATCCAATCCCAGGTGGCCATTGGATCTGGCGGGTGGTTCGGGAAAGGTTTCACGCTCGGCAGCCAGAAGCGCCTGGCTTTCGTTCCGGAGCAGCACACTGACTTCATCTTCGCAGTGCTGGGTGAAGAGCAAGGATTCTTTGGAGTGATGATAGCGCTTTCTCTCTTTCTCTTTCTTCTGCTCAGATGTATTCGCGTCTCGGAGCGCGCGAACGATTCCTTCGGCAGTCTGGTAGCCTTCGGCTTGGCCACCAGCTGGCTGGTGCACATCATCGTCAATGTCGGTATGACGCTCAATCTCATGCCCATCACCGGCATCCCACTGCCGTTCTTCAGCTACGGCGGCTCGTTCATGCTCGCGTGCTGGCTGACGATCGGCATTCTGCTCCGCATATCGAGTGAGGGCCGCGGAGGCAGGGCAGGCAATCTCGCCATCTAGGGCCACGGATAACACCTCAAAAGGCGGCCACGGATTACCCGGACTAGCGCGGATACCTCAAATGCGGCCACGGATTACGCGGATTAGTGACTGATCTTAGCTGCGATGGCGCATTGGCAAGGGCCGAACTGCGCTGGACTGGCATCGAGGACGAAGGGTTACACGGATGCAGCGGATTGAAACGATCGAACGGATCGCACCTCTGAGGGTCGCCGAGATCTCTTCGCTGTAGTCACCCAAAGTTTTTAGTGGTCGCGAGTTCTGAACACTCTCCCGCAAAAGCTCCATGTCACTTCTGCGACTAGCTCTCAGAACCGAGACGCGATCCGTTTGATCTGTTATTTCCGCTGAATCCGTGTAACCCGGCCTCCTTGGTGCGACCTCGGCCAGTGCCACTCTGTGAGGTGCTATCCGCGCCATCCGCGTTATCCGTGGCGCTCTGCAGCAGTTATCCGTGACAATCAGTGTCATCCGTGGCCGCAGTCGTCCGTGTTCAACCGTGGCCTACTTCCCCCCTTGGTTCAGCAGCGGCACATTTCACGAATGGCATGGTTCCGCAAGGAGAAGAAGGCCAGGCAGCCAAAACGGGAGCGGTTGGAAATACCGCCGGATGCCTGGGAAAAATGCGAAGCGTGCTCTCACACCGATCTGCGGGAGAAGTTCGTCCGCAATCTCAACGTTTGTCCGGCGTGCGATTACCACCGCCGGATCCGGGCGAGCGACTACATCAATATCCTTCTGGATGACGGCTCGTACGAGGAGCTGGATCTCGAGCTGCGATCCGTGGACCCGCTCGGCTTCCCTGAGTATCCCCAGCGACTGGCGAAGGCCATGGCAAACGCCGGTGACGGCGACGCGATTGTCACCGTGACGGGCACGCTCGGCGAGATGCCCGTCAACCTTGGCGTGATGGATTTTGCCTTCATGGGTGGCTCGATGGGCTCGGTCGTCGGGGAAAAGCTCGCCCGCCTAGGCCAACGCTCGCTCGAGCGAAAGTATCCGCTCGTCGTGCTATCAGCTTCTGGCGGAGCGCGCATGCAGGAGGGGGTTCTCTCTCTCATGCAGATGGCCAAGTCGGCGGCCATCCTGAGCCAGCTCGCGGAGCGACGCATACCATATGTGTCCATCCTGACGAATCCCACCACGGGCGGAGTGAGTGCGAGCTACGCCATGCTGGGCGACGCGATCCTCGCCGAGCCGGGCGCCGTGATCGGTTTTGCCGGCCCACGCGTGATCAAGCAGACTATCGGGCAGGACCTGCCGGAGGGTTTTCAGACGGCCGAGTTCCTTCTGGATCATGGAATGCTGGATTCAGTAGTCCACCGCAGGGAACTGAAACAGACTGTGGGACAATTGCTCCGCCACATGAGCGGTCAACCTGCGGCGAGTTCCTGGACGTTGCCCTGAGCGAATATCAGACTGCGCTGGATTATTTGTTCGCGCGCACGACCGCAGGTTGGAAGTTTGGTCTCGAAACCACACGCGCTCTGCTGGCGTCGCTCGGAGACCCTCACACCCGCTACCCGAAGTTTCACGTAGGCGGAACCAACGGGAAGGGAAGCGTGGTCGTCACGCTCGACGCTTTGTTGCGCGCGCCGGGGGAGGGCCTGGGGGTGGGGCTGCGAGTGGGACGCTATACGTCGCCGCACCTGGTTGATTTCCGCGAGCGGATCGTTGTGGACGGCAGGCCAATCAGCGAAGATGCCGTCGTACGCTTCATCCGCGATTGGACAGCGGAGGTGGAACGACTGGGTGCCACGTTCTTCGAGGCTACCACGTGCATGGCCTTCCATCACTTCGCGCGCCAGAACGTGGACGTCGCCATCATCGAGGTAGGACTGGGCGGACGGCTCGATTCGACCAGTGTCATACATCCGCTGGTCTCCGGTGTTACTTCCATCAGCATCGACCACGTGGAGTACCTAGGCAACACCGTCGAGGAGATCGCGCGCGAAAAGGCCGGCGTTTTCAAGAAGGGCAGCGCAGCTGTGATTGGCGAGCCGCGCGAAGAC
>JBHENQ010000079.1:0-4064 GCA_046261975.1 Gemmatimonadaceae bacterium
GCCGCAACATGCCGGACGTTCACGCCAGCCTCTTTTATTATGGACCCCTGCCGGTTTACATGCGGCTGAGTCTGGGTACAGAGATGCCGGAGACTTACCGCATCCAGGGATCCAAGGGAATTCTGGAAGTGACCGGATCCGGCTTAAGCTACACGCCGCAAACCGGCAAGGATGCCGCACCCAGTTACTACGCCGGAAGCTTCCCCCGCGCGATGCGCGAGGCGTATGTCAGAAAATGGCACCAGGACAACGATCCGAAGCAGGACCAGAAAGCGATGCCGGAGAAGATCTCTTTCCGCGGGCCTGACTACGACGACATCGTTCCACATCTACGAACTTTCTTCGACGCGGTGCGCTCTCGAAAGCCTGTGGTCGAGGACGTGGTCTTCGGTCACAACGCTGCTCTAGCCTGCCACATGGCGAATGAATCGTACTTTCGAGACCGCGCCGTGTCCTGGGACGACGCTTCCAAGACCATCAAGAGCTGACGCTCGAGTTAAGGTCCGGGGACCATTGTTTCCCCTCGCGAGGTGCGAGGCGCCACCGACTTCCAGGACTATTTGAAGATGAAGTGAGCCACGATGGATTCGAGATCCCAGTAGATGATCGCGAGCGCGGTAAGGTCGAACGCGGCGTGCGCAACCATCAACATCCATATCCGACCCGTGACGGCGAAGATCGTTCCGAACACGAGCCCGAAAATGGCGCCCTGTTCCGCACCGGCGAGCCCTTGTTCAACATAGTGGGCCAGACCAAACAAGACGGAAGTGAGAAGCACGGTCAATGCCTTTGCCCACCCACTCTGTCCGAAGAGCTTGTCGAAGCGTTCGAACATCCATCCCCTGAAGACGGTTTCTTCCCCGAAGCCAGCGCCGGCGATAATCAGGTAGAGCATTCCTGGCAGCGCTGCCCGGTTCCCGACCAGATGGTGGTACGCCTGGTTGACCGG
The DNA here is from genome assembly GCA_046261975.1 of Gemmatimonadaceae bacterium. GTDB lineage: Bacteria > Gemmatimonadota > Gemmatimonadetes > Gemmatimonadales > Gemmatimonadaceae > JBHENQ01. The sequence goes on from JBHENQ010000079.1 coordinate 950, forward strand.
GTCAGCACCGAGAAGCGGCATGACGATCGCCTTCATCAGCACTTTGAAGGCGATGCCGAAAAGGATGCCCGCGACGACGCTGAGTACCCAGCTCGCTGGCCGTACGTAGCCGATCTCGCGCCATGGTGTGCGCGACCGCCGAACCCACACCAGCACCAGAACAGCGCTGAGAGGCACGACCACGAAGTTGCCCGCGAGGATGACGAGAGTCGCGAGGATCCCAATGGGCCCGAAACCGCGCAGGCCTCCGGCGACGCGATCGCCTGAAGGCGGTGCGATTCGCGTTTCATCGAGCGAGGACAACCAGACGTGCCCCAGTCAGCGGACCCGGGTCTCGCGCGGTAACAGCCGGGAAGAGCTTTATGGCGGTGAAGCCGGCCTGCCGAAGCAGATACTCCAGATCCGGCCACGCCGTGAGGGCGTAGACGTGGTCCTTCTCGAACGTCCAGCAATCCCCATCGCGCTCCGTCACGATGTACGTCTCGTGTGTCGTGAACGTAACCGCGTGATAGTCTACGGTGTGTCGTCGCGCGTAGTGCACGAGCCGCCCGTCCACGGTTGCCTCCCGCGACTCCCGCGGCCGGTACTCGAACAGAATACGCAGCGTGTTTGGCAGATCGAGCACCAGGAGCCCGCCCGGGCGCAGCGCTTCGGCGCATCGTGCAAGCGCGTCGGCTCGTGCGTTCGCGGTGAGCGCGTGCGCGAACGAGCCGTTGATTCCTATCACGAGATCGTACTCGTGGTGCGCGTCGATATCGTTGAAGCCGCCCGGCTGTACACTCGCGCCGATCTGGTCGGCAACCTCCGTAGCTCTGGCACGGTAGGCCAGGTCCGGTTCAAGGCCGACGACCTGCCACCCTCGCGCCGCAAGCAGCGGAAGAAGGCGCCCGGGACCGCACCCAACGTCGAGCACCGTCAGCGCGCGCGGTAGTTCATGCCGAACCGCGAGCCATTCGAGGAACTCCACGACTGGCGCCGGATCCGCATCGAATAGCGTCTAGAGCACGGCCGGGTCACGAAGGTCAGTCGTCACGACATCGGGTCCACAAGGGCGATGGTTGGGCCATGGGTGCGCTTCCGTGAATGGTCAATCACCCTTCGCACCCTTCTGACTCAGGTACGCGGCAATCTCGGCGTACCGTCCCTCACGCTCATCTCCCTTGTGTTCGTCCTGGTAGTGCTCGGCCCAGCCCAGCGGCGTACCGGCCCAGGCCTTATCCCTCCTGCTGAGCTCTGCCCCAGCCTCGACCAGCACCTTCACCGCTTCCAAGGAGCCCGAGCACACAGCGTGGTGAAGAGGGGTGCCGTGCGAATACAGGTCTGCACTGGGACGATTCACGTCAATGCCGTGATCGATCATCCGCCTGAGCGCGTCGGCCTTGCCGTTGAGAGCAGCAAGGACAAGCCCCATTTGCTTGTCCCTTGCGCTCGTTGTATGCGCGAGACGGCTGACGTCGTCCCAACGCCCCAGACAAAGCGCCGTCGCCAGGGTCAGCGTCGCTCCGCGCTCGACGAGATGTTCGGCAGCAGCGACGTTGCCGTTGACGAGCGCATTGTCCGGGTTGCCCTCGGGAGATGCGCCGGCGTCGACCAGCGCATCAATGAGCTCGATCTGGACACCGCAATCGCGCGCAATCCATGACCAGGATACCAGCCGAAGCGCGTAGTCAAGCTGTTCTCGCAGAGTCGCTACTCCATCGCGTTGTGCCGCCTCTATGATCGCGCGGGCCACCTGCGCGATGTTTGCAGGCAACTTGCCATTGCGGACCGGATCCTCTGCCACGAACCAAAGCAGGTATGGTTTCTTGAAGAATCCTCTGAGCGCATCGCCGACCTTGTCGCGCAACCAGGCGCCAGGAGTGCCGAGCCGATCGCGCAGGAGCCTCGGATGCTCGGCCATGAGACGCTCCAGCGAGGTCACGTCGCCGGCGTCGATGGCGGCTACCGCTTCGCGAAACAGCGAGTCGAGCATTGGTCTCTAGGACGATGTCTCAAGATGAAGGTTGCCATCCACCCAGTCACGCTGATCCGTGCCCATGAACAGATCGTGGATGCAGGTGGCGACCTGATCCTTCGCTGCGAGTATGGCACGATCAGTCATGGCTGCCTCGGCAGATTTGTCAGCCCCGCTCGCGGCAGAGTGAGCGTGAACGTGCTTCCTTTGCCTATTGCGCTCTCGACGGTAAGGTCACCGCCCATGGCGCGCGCGAGCTCCCGGCTTATGGCGAGCCCCAAACCAGTTCCGCCGCTGCCACGCGCATGCGATTCGACCTGGAAAAAGGGCAAGAAGACCGCTTCCTGCTTTTCGGCGGGAATCCCAACACCCGTGTCTTGTACATGCAGGCTGGCCCTATCTGCGGTTGACGCCGTCGTGATTCTCACCACGCCGCCGGCAGGCGTGAATTTCACCGCGTTGGAGAGAAGATTGAGCACGATCTGCTCCGCTCGCTCTGCATCCGCGCGGACGCGAAGCGCCGGATCAGACGACTGGACTTCCAGGCTCAGCTGGCTCGCTTTTATCTGTGGCTCGATCATCGGCTGCACGCTGTCCAGCACAGCTTTCACCGGCACGTCGGCCAATTTCAGCGGGAACTGACCCGACTCGATCTTGGCGAGGTCCAAAAGCTCGTTAACCAGGCGAACGAGGTGCATCTGGTTGTGCCGTATCCGGCCTATGTATTCGCGCTGACCATCGTTCAATGGGCCCGGAATCCCTTCTTCGAGCAGGGCGGCATATCCCCCAATCGCCCCCAATGGCGTACGAAGCTCGTGGCTGATCATGTTCACGAAACGACCCTTCGCTTCGTTGGCAGCCTGGGCCGCGCGTCGCGCTGAGTCAGCCTCAGCTCGTGCCCGGTCGCGTTCCTCGAGCGAGGCTTCCGTCATTGCAAGCGATCGTGCCAGCGCTTCCGTTTTAGCTTCGAGCGCTTCTTTGGCGCGGATCAGCTCCTGCTCGGCGCGCTGCCGTGCGATGAAAATGCTGTCGGCAGTCTGGCGCGCGACGGCCTGCAGCTTTTTCTCTTCGTCGTCTTCCAGCATTACCTGCCGGATATCATTTCCGCCGCGAGGGCGGTGCCGCGCACACGCGCCTCGATCTTGGCGAAAGCTGTGTCGC
>JBHENQ010000080.1:0-5367 GCA_046261975.1 Gemmatimonadaceae bacterium
CGACTCGACGATCGGATTTTCGTGATCGGAGTGTGGATCGAGCCGCCCAGCACCGTGAACGGTGTCGAAAAACTGCCTCGCGAAGTGCTGGTCATAAACGGCAAGTCATGGCCGCACACCGAGCGCTTCACGTTCACCGAGGGTGACTCGGTGCGCTGGCGATGGGTGAACGTGAGCCGGCCGACGCATCCCATGCATCTGCACGGCTTCTACTATTCCGTCAACAGCCGCGGTGGGATGAGCGCCGATACGATTCTCCAGCCGGACGCCCGGCGATTGGTAAATACCGAGCTGATGCAAGTGGGCAGCACCATGGCGATAACGTGGGTCCCCTCGAAGCCGGGCAACTGGATCTTTCATTGCCACTTCGCCTTCCACGTGTCCGGAGAGCGCGTTTTGGAACCGGAGGTGACGGCCGCCAGCCATGAGGCTACCTCGTCCGCGCGTGGGCACCACAAGCCCCACGCGATGGCCGGGCTCGTCCTCGCCATCACGGTCCATCCGCGACCCGGCGCACAGTACACTAGCTCGACGGAAGAGCCGCGGAAGATGCGACTCCTGCTGCAATCAACGCCGCGCGCATTTGGCGATAAGCCGGCGATCGGATTCGTGCTTCAGGACGGAGTGCGCGAGCCAAAGCGAGACTCGGTCTCGATGCCCGGCCCGATGCTCCTGCTGAAACGCGGCCAGCCGGTTCGCATAACGGTGGTCAATCACTTATCCGAGCCGAGCGCCGTGCACTGGCACGGCATAGAGCTGGAAAGCTTCCCTGACGGCGTTCCCAACTGGAGCGGAATGGGTACGCGGATCATGCCGCCGATCGCGCCTGCGGATTCCTTCGTCGCCGAATTCACTCCGCCTCGCGCGGGTACCTTCATTTACCACTCGCATCTCAACGAGGGCACTCAGATCAACTCCGGGATGTACGGTGCGCTCATTGTCGCCGACGATCCTCAGCTATTCGATCCTCGCAGGGAAAAGGTGATCCTCGTCGGCGGCGGCGGCCCACCTCCTTCGCCTGACGGCGACGCCCCCGGGTTTGTAAACGGGACTTCGGAGCCGGAGCCTCTCGAGCTCGAGGTCGGGACTACCTACCTCTTCCGCCTGATCAACATCCATCCCGATTGGAGAGTGGAGTTCGCGCTTGGCACGGATACCACCGTTGTGCAGTGGCGCCCAGTGGCAAAGGATGGAGCGGATCTCCCACCAGCTCAGGCCACACCCCGTGCAGCCTACCTGATTACGGGCCCGGGCGAAACCGCGGACTTCGAGTTCACACCCACGAGCGTCGGAAACATGCGGCTTCAGGTGAGAACCAGAGTACCGGGGTGGAATATCCCCATCGACGTAAGAGTGCGAAACGCGAAGCGGCAAGCGAGCGCGACGCCGGGATAGCCTGAAGTCGAATCCCCAATGCAAAGGGAACGCCCGGTCGCTCGGCCGGGCGTTTCGTTAAGGCCCGCGTTATTGAGATGACGTGCCGGCGTACCGTCGGCGCCATCCTCGTCCATGCCCGCTTGTCCACTCGGCCGAGGAGAATCCATATTATGCCCATGGTCGCACCGCTGTATTACACGGCGGACTTGGTCCGCGCCCTGCCCGACGACGGCTACCGCTACGAGCTGGTGGACGGGGAGCTGCTGGTGAGCCCGTCGCCGCGTGCCTGGCACCAGGAACTCGTGTTCCGCCTGGCGGTCGCCCTCTGGGGATATCTCCAGCAGCAGCCGGTCGGCCACGTCGTCATCTCCCCGGCCGACATCTCCTGGACCAAGCACGATCTCGTGCAGCCCGACGTCTTCGTCGTACCGCTCAATGAAGCCCGCACGTTGGAATGGGCACAAATGCGGCATCTGCTCCTCGTCGCGGAGGTGCTGAGCCCGACCACTGCGCGCGCGGACCGCTTCACCAAACGGCGCCGCTATGAGCGGGCCGGCGTCCCGCTCTACTGGATCGTCGATGGCGATGAAAAGCGGGTGGAGGTGTGGACGCCCGATCGGGGGGAGCCGGTATTCGAGGACATGCGGATCGTGTGGCATCCAGCTGGAGCGTCCGCAGCACAAACCGTGGAGTTGAGCGAGCTGTTTCGGCCGATCTGAGGGAGGCTTTGAGCAAACGCCCCGCGGCATAGGTTGCCGCAGGGCGAATGCTTGCAGAAATCGGGACGGCGGGATTTGAACCCGCGACCCCCTGAACCCCATTCAGGTGCGCTACCGGGCTGCGCCACGTCCCGTCCGCCTCAGAAAGCGGACACCACGCAATGTACCCTCGCCCCCGCCTGCGTTCAATCCAGCATTCCTCCTCGTCGTTCCACGCGCCCGGAGAGACTCGAACTCCCAACCTTTTGATCCGAAGTCAAATGCTCTGTCCAGTTGAGCTACGGGCGCTCTTGCACTCGCCTAACCTATCCTCGCGAACAGAATGACGCAGGTCAACAACTAATCTAACGACATTAGGCGTTCCTCATTTGGCAAACCGCTCCAACGCCATGCAAAAAGGAGTGACATGGGGCTCAACTGGCTCGTCCATTCATTACTGTGCGGCACTCCAACCACCGCACCGTAGCCGGTGAATCGTACCCCCCACGATGACCGGCCGGACCTCCGGCGGCGTTCTCAACCGTAAGTCTAGCAGCAATGGTGTAGATGCCCTCCAAGACAACGATTGCGTCGGATCCGGGAGGCGTGCGGCTCTCGTGGAACGACAGGCAGGACGGTTCACCTCGCACGAAGCGGCCCACAGGTCCATCTTCGCGCGCACTCCCGAGAGCTGAAGGATCCCTCTCCGCCGCATCGAGCCCATTCGTCCGTGCGACCACTGTGGGTGGGATCGTCGTCGCGCTGATAGGGGCAGCCGCGCTCACCGGATGGGTCACGGGCTCGCGAACTCTCAGCGCCGGTGATCCAACTTTCATCCCGGTCGCACCCAACACGGCTCTGCTCTTCGTCCTCCTGGGCGCCAGCGTCTGTACTTTCGCGAAGCCGTCGCGAGTCACGCGGCTGTTCGCGCGACCAGCCATCGCGCTCTCTTTTCTCGTGTCAGGCGCACGTTTGGCAGAGTATGTCGTCGGCGCCAACCTCAGCGTCGATCAGTGGCTCTTCGCCTTTCCGAGCGAGAGCTTCGGACTGGCGCCGGTCGGGAAGATGGCCTTTTTCACCGCAGTGACGTTCTTCTTCTCCGGCCTTGCGCTCTTCGCGTTGACCTTCGAGATACGCAAACGCTCGGTGAACGACGCCGTCAGGGCGGTAGCTCTTCTGGTGACTCTGATCGGTGGGATCTTCTCGCTTGGATACCTCTACGATGCCCCGCTGCTGTACGGCACCAGCAGCATTCCAATGGCTCTGCCTACCGCGGTCGCTTTCGTCGTGCTCGGCCTCTCCATGGCCGTGCCCGCGATCCTGGCAGACCGCGTCGAGCGACGGAAGGCAGCGGCCGCGTTGCGCATAGCCCACGATGAGCTGGAGCAGCGCGTCGCGGAGCGGACTGCCGAGCTCGTATCGGCGAACCAGCGCCTTAAACACACGGTGCTGAAGCTGGAGGAGCAGACGACGGAAGCAGAGGATGCGCGCCAAACAGCTCACACCGCGAAGCAACGGTACCGCACTCTCGTCGACGGCCTCGCCATCGGGGTCGTGCTCATGACTCCTGAAGGAATCCAGATGGCAAACCCGAGCGCCGAGCGTATACTCGGCCTCAGTTTCGACCAGATGCGTGGGCTTACTTCGGTCGACCCAACTTGGCGGGCGGTCCATGAGGACGGCTCGCCCTTCCCCGGGGAGACCTTTCCAGTGAACGTGTCGCTCACCACTGGCGAGTCGCAATACCAGGTCGTCATGGGAATGCATCGACCGGATGGATCGGTGGCCTGGATCGAGGTGAATTCGGACCCGCTTTTTCGTTCCGGGGAACGCACGCCTTACGCCGCGGTTGCTTCGTTCGCGGATATCACAGCCCGAAAGGTAGCCGAGGCAGAGCTGCGCAAGAGTGAAGAGCAGCTGCAGCAATCGCAGAAGATGGAGGCTATCGGCCAGCTAGCTGGCGGCGTCGCGCACGACTTCAACAACATGCTCGCGGCAATCAAGGTCTACGCCGAGATGCTGCTTCTGGACCAGGGACTGGGCGACAATCACCGCGGCGATCTGAACGAGATTCGCAAGGCGGCCGATCGTGCTGCGGCACTCACCCGCCAACTTCTCGCATTCAGTCGTAAGCAGGTCATGCAGCCGAAGGAGACCGACCTCAACAGCGTGGTCTCCGAGCTAGAGGGAATGCTGCAGCGGCTGATGATAGGCGACGTCGAGCTCTCTACGACGCTCGAACCGGAGCTTGGCCTCGTGAAAGTTGACCCCGGACAGATAGAGCAGGTGCTCATGAACCTCGTCGTGAATGCGCGCGATGCCATGCCGGACGGTGGCAGAATCACCGTACGGACTGAAAAGGTCGTGTTGGACAGCGCCTACTGCGCGGACCAATCGTCAGCGAAGCCAGGCCCTCACGTCCTGCTGGCGGTTTCGGATACGGGACACGGCATGGACTCCGAAACGCAGAAGCGCATCTTCGAGCCGTTCTTCACTACCAAGGAGCGCGGTCGCGGCACTGGGCTTGGTCTTTCCACCGTCTACGGCATCGTGAAGCAGTCCGGCGGGCACCTGCGTGTGTACAGCGAGGTCGGCCACGGCACTGTCTTCAAGATCTATTTCCCGCGTGTCGACGGTGTTGCGGCTGTGCTGCCAGCGGAAAGCGGTGCCATCACCATTCACTCGCGCGGGTCAGCGACGATACTGCTGGTGGACGATGAGGAGTTCGTCCGGCGACCCGTGAAAAAATTCCTCGAGAGGACCGGTTATCAAGTCCTGGAAGCGGCGAGTGGCACCGAAGCACTCAGTGTGTGCGCGGAGCACTCTGACACGATCCATCTCGTCATCACCGACATGATGATGCCCGGAATGAATGGCCGGGCACTCATGGACCGTCTGGCGGGCACCGGTCACGCAGCGAAAGTGCTCTTCACCTCCGGCTACACCGGGGACGAGATAATCCGAGGCGGCCTCCTCCACTCCGACATGGCGTTTATTGAGAAGCCATTCAATCTGGCCGACCTGGCAGAGAAAGTGCGGGGTGTGCTCGAGACATCCCAAGCCGTCGGCAAGTAGCGGCTCTCGACCCAGCCAGCCTCGTTAGCGCCGCTTGGCGGCCGCTGGTGCGCTGTCCGCCGTCATGCCGGCCTCGATGAAGCTCGTGTCGTGCCCGCGCGTCCTCAACTGATTCACGAAGCCGAGCTTGTCCACGGACTTCATGTAGGCCTCTTTGGATTCGACCACTCCAGCATCGACGTACTCGATGAGCGCGTCGTTGAGAGTGATCATGCCC
>JBHENQ010000081.1:0-13342 GCA_046261975.1 Gemmatimonadaceae bacterium
ACGCCCTGCGCGTAGAAGATGCCGGTGGGCAGGCGCAGGAGGGTGTGGACTTCGCACTCCTTGAGGAGGTTGCGTCGGACCGTCTCCCCGGCGCCGCCCTCGAAGAGGACGTTGTCCGGGACGACGACGGCGGCGCGGCCATGGATCTTGAGCTGCGACTTCACGTGTTGCACGAAGTTCAGCTGCTTGTTCGAGGTCGTCGTCCAGAAGTCGGGTCGGTTGTAGGTCAGCGTCTGCCGGTCGGTATCGCCCTCCTCGTTGACGATGGTGATCGACGACATTTTGCCGAAGGGCGGATTGGTGATCACTACGTCGGCGTGCCAGCCGGGCGCGTCGCGCAGGGCGTCGTCGGTCCTGATCGGCGGCTCCTGGTCGTCCGCGCCGTCGGGGCCGATGCCGTGCAGGTAAAGGTTCATCCCACACAGACGGGCGACGTTCGGCACAAGCTCGATGCCGCGCAGCGCCTCGAATCGCAGGTGCCGCTTCTGGTCGCGGTCTAGCTCCGCATGATGTCTGATATACTCATGCGCGGAGAGCAGGAAGCCGCCGGTGCCGCAGGCGGGGTCGGCGACGATCTCACCGGGTTGCGGTCGGACGCAGTCGATGATCGCGTCGATCAGCACGCGCGGAGTGAAGTATTGCCCCGCTCCGCCCTTTACGTCTTGAGCGTTGCGCTCGAGAAGTCCTTCGTAGGCGTCACCCTTCACGTCGGCCGACATCGCCGACCAGTTCTCCTTACCGATCAACTCAACGACTAGCTGCCGCAGCTTGGCGGGGTCCTGGATCTTGTTCTGCGCCTTTTCGAAGATCAGGCCGAGCATCCCGCCCTGCTGTCCCAGCTCGCGCAGCGTCTCGCGGTAATGCTGCTCCAGCTCGACGCCCTCCATCTGCGGTGCGGCGAGGGCGCTCCACCGGTAGCCCGCTGGGATAGGCTGCTCCTCGCCGGTGAGCCGCGCGCGCTCGTCAGCCATTTTGAGGAAGAGCAGGAAGGTGAGCTGCTCCAGGTAGTCCTGGTACGAGAGGCCATCGTCGCGCAGAACGTGGCAGTAGGACCAGAGCTTCTGAACGAGGCGGTTGGCGGCGTCGGCGTTGCGGCCCGATGCCGACGCTACCGTCGGCTCGAGCTCAGGCCGCGACGACACGGGCATGCGCAATCTCGTTTTGATGGATGGGGCGCACGTCGTCGGCCATGACGGTGGTCACGGCGTACGTCTCGCCGTCGAGCGTCACGAATTCGACTTCGAAACCCAGCCCCTCCTCGTGCACGAGCACCACGGTCCCGAGGTCGCCGGGTTCGAGGCTCAGCTCATCCAGCGGCTTTGTCAGGACTACGCGATCGAGTTCCCGGATCATGTTGCTACCTCCGTTTGACGGACCACCCGAGTTGTGGTGTGGCTCATGCCACCAGCGTGACAGACCGAGGGTCCGTAACCCGCGTGGATGCATCCAGAATCTCGATCGACACCAGGTTGCCATCGTCGTCATAGTCGAGGATGACCCCGGGCTTGTCCTCGTCACTCTCGGTGACCGGCGCGTCGCGGAGCACGACCGTCAGGGTATCGGTTCGCGCATCGTAGTTCACCTTCATCGAGTCCTCCAGTACTTGTTGATCCTGCTGGTTCTATAGACGGTGACGACGGTCTCCGAATCTGAGTCTGCGTCCACGAATACACGAACAAGGTACACGCGGCCCTCCGGCGGGAAAGGCACCCGGGATTGGCGAACCTCCCGCCCGGCACGGACCGGCAGAACCTGCTCGGGCGCCTCCGCGACCGCCAGAACGATGGTCTGATCGATCCCTCTGCGGGCCGCCTCTGTGCGGGCGTGATCGCTCAACACCAACTTCCTGCTCATGTCGCAGCCTTGCGGCGATTCCTCCGGGAGCGGTTACGTCCGGCTCCGGACGCCGCGGACTCCCGCTCGGCGCGGATTCGCTCGAGGAGGGCCGATGCCGGCTCGTCGGTGAGGTCCTGGTCCACAAGTTTACCCTCGAAGGCCCATTTAAGGATGGATTGGCGGAGACGTTGGATTCGCGGTTGCAAGGCAGACTCCACCAGGGCGCAGTGTTGCGCAACAGACAGCACCCGATCAATCTCGGCAACGATACGGGATTGCTCCGCCGCGGGAGGCAACGGTATGACGACTTTGCTGACTGTGTCCTGGCTGATTTTCGGCATACTCCCAGCGATGCCCTGCGCCGCTTGTTGAAAGAACCTCCGCACGCAAGTCGAGCGAAGGACCGCCTCGATGTAAAATGGAATTAGGTCGTTGGCTAGCCGCACGCGGATTAACAGGTCCGGGAAGACTGCGAAGTGACGGGGACCGGAGTACAGCGCGGCTGTTCCGACCAGCTCTGGTGTATTGGACCGCTCGATGAGAATGTCACCCGGTTCCAACCACAGGTCCGCACGACAGCTCTGTCCGCAGCGGTGACCTTTGTATTCTGTTCTGAGAAGTCATGCTCTGTAACTGCGGTCAGGGTCAGCGTCCGTACGTCGCCGTCAGTTGATCGTTCTGCCGAATGACCATTACGAAGTGGCTCACGAAGGAGACCGTCCAGGCTCGCCCAACACCACCCCTCCGGCAGCTCCGGCAAGTCGGACGTGTCCGGCGCGACCGACTCCTCATACTTCGCGTTCCACACATCGTCCTTCGGCACCTTTCCCTTGGCCTTCATCTTTGCCAGCTCGGCTTCCTCCCAGCGGCGGCGGCGTTCGGCGAGGATGCGCTCCAGGAGGACCGAGGCGGGTTCGTAGTCGCGGCCCTCGGTGTGGGCCAGCTCAGCCTCGGTCGGCACCAGCCGTCCTTCGACGGCGGCTTTGAGCACCGAGGCGCGATAGCGTTTCAGGTTGCGCTGCACGCGCTCCAGCGTCGCCACGGCGTCGTCGAGCCGGGTGAAGTAGGACTCGATGGCTTCAACGATGCGGTGCTGCTCCGAAAGCGGTGCGATTACCACCGGCAACTTCTTAAACCTGCCGTGCGTCAAGTTCAGGCCACTGTCGCTGATTCCGGTCTTCATGCGGTCGATCGCGGCCTGGGCGGCGTTGCTCATCAAGTACGCCTCTAGGTACCGCGGTTCCAGCAGTCCCGCTGGCACTCGGAAACGGTACATCTTTCCTGAAAGGATCAATCGCGGCCGCGTCTCGCGCACCAGACACGGCACACCACATCGGGCACGAGGTCCGGCGCAAGTGAGGAGCAGATCGCCGGGACGGACCTCCAAAAGTGGCCGTGGCGTAAGCTTGCGGGGGAGACGCTTGTTGTGCTCGTCGTGAAAAGCTCCCGATTGAATTGAGGTTGTCTTCAAGACGCCCCATTCACTGGCAGTCCGGGCTGGTTCTTTGTGACACTGCGGGCTCCAGCCGTGATGCAGCAGCCTGTCATCGTCTAGAGGGGCAAGCAGTTCCTCAATTGGAGCAATCGCCCAGCTCGAAGGAATGGAAGGCGTAAAATCGATCATGCCGCGAGCACCCCATTCAGCTCCTCAAGGATCGGACTCAACTGCTCGCCGAACACTTGCGCGGCCTTCCCCCGCCCGCCCTCGCCCGCGAAGGGTGCATAGTCGAGATCGTCCACCGTCATTTCCAAGCTCGTTGCGATGTGATCGCGCATCATTTCCAGCCATCTCCGCTGCTCGGGCGTGAACGCGCGGCTGCGATTCTCCTGCTGCGCCATCCACGCATCGAACCGCTCGCGCACCTGGTCGCCGAACGGCACCAGCTCTTCCTCCCTGTGCGTCGCGAACCGCACCAGCGAGACGATGTCCGTCAGCAGCCGTTTGCCCGACGCGCCCCGCACCTTGTCCCGGCTCAGCGTTTCGTACGCGTGCCAGAGCCGCTCGGGCGTCCACGCGCGCGGAGGCGCCTTGATCGCCTCGGCGAGCGCCTTGATGTCCTGGAAGGAAAGGCGCCTCGAGTATGGCTGCGCGTAAACGAACTGAAGCGCGTCGATCTCGTCCTTGTTGTCCTCGATGAAGCGCTCGAAGTCGGCGACCAGCGCCCTCGCCTTCTCCTTCGCCTCCTCGCTTGCGCCGGCCTCCAGTAGCTCGTCCAGCGAGATCTCGTCGATCACCTGCTCGAGCTCGCGCTTGAGGTCCTGAATCAGCGTGCGAAGCGCGGGCCTCCTCGCGAGCGGTTCTGTCGCACTCTTGAGCAGTGACTCGGCGGCGCGCTTGACCTGCGTCTCCGTCGGCTGCTCCCACGCAGGCACTGCGAAGGTGCGCCGCGCCTCCGCCAGCTGCCGGTCAGGATCTAGACCGTCCACGATCGCCCGGGACAGATCCGTGAGCCGCGCTCCGCCCGACGCTTCGACCACCCGCGCATGTTCGTCGGGGCCGCACTGCTTCGAGAGACGCGCGAGACGGCTCGCGAGCGACGACAGCACATCGGGGTCGGTGCCACCCATCGCCACATGTTCTAGCAGCGCCCTGAGGCTCACGTTCCGCTTGCGGTCGAGCGGCTGCGTATCGGCGAGCTCCGTCTCCGTCATGCCGACGCAGTCCACGATCACGAAGTGCGTCTTGGCCACCGCGTCCGCGCCGCTCACGGCGCGCAGGTCGTTCGGGTCGATGATGCGCACGCCGCGCCCCTTCATCTGCTCGAAGAGCACGCGGCTCTTCACCGCGCGCATGAACATCACGATCTCGATCGGCTTGATGTCCGTGCCCGTGGCGACCATGTCCACGGTTACGGCGATCCTCGGCTCATACTGGTTGCGGAACGCCTGGATCAGGTCGCGCGGATTCGCGGATGTCACCTTGTAGGTGATCTTCTGGCAGAAGGCGTTGCCGCGCCCGAACTCGTCGCGCACGATCTCGACGATGTCTTCGGCGTGGCTGTCGTCCTTGGCGAAGATCAGGGTCTTCGGGACCTCTTTGCGGCCAGGGAAGATGTCCACCGGCAGCCGGTCGCGGAACGTCCGGATGATCGTACGGATCTGGTCGCGGGCGACGACGCGGCGGTCCAGCTCGTTCGGGTCGTAGGTGAGGTCCTCGTCGGGCGACTCCCAGCGCAGCGCGCGGGTCTGCCGGTCGCGGTAGCCGAGCATCGTGTCAGGCTGCGCTTCGACGGTGGATCCGCGGTCGGTGATCTTCGTGCGGATCTTGTAGACCTCGAAGTCCACGTTGACGCCGTCGGCAACGGCGCGCTCGTGGTCGTACTCCATGACGAGGTTCTTGTTGAAGAAACCGAGCGTCTGCTTGGACGGTGTGGCGGTGAGGCCGACGAGAAAAGCGTCGAAGTACTCGACCACCTGGCGCCAGAGCGTGTAGATCGAGCGGTGCACCTCGTCGATCACGACAACGTCGAAGTATTCGGGCGGATACGCGGCATTGTAAACGACTGGCAGCGGCTCTCTCATCAATGCGCCGCTTGACTCGAACTGCGAGCCTTCTTCCAAAGCAGGATCGAGATCGGGCTCGCCCTTGAGCATCGAGTACACGCGCTGGATCGTGGAGATGACGACGCGGCTCGAGTCCATGATCGTGTTCGACGTCAGCCGCTGGACGTTGTAGAGCTCCGTGAACTTGCGGTTCACGTCGGGCGCCCGGTAACCCTGGAACTCCTTCTCCGCCTGCTCGCCGAGGTTGCTGCGATCCACGAGGAAGAGCACGCGGCGCGCGCCTCCGTACTTGATGAGGCGGTAGATGGCAGTGATCGCGGCGATGGTCTTGCCCGAGCCAGTCGCCATCTGAATCAGCGCACGCGGGCGGTCGCGTCTGAAGGACCGCTCCAGGTAGGTGACGGCCTCGATCTGATTCGGGTAGAGCGTTCCAGGCTCCAGCGGCGGCATCGTCCGGACGCGTGCGCGCAGCGACGAGGGGCGCGTGTCATCCGCGGCGGTGTAGAGGCCGCTGCCGTCCGCGTGCAACCGCTTGACCCAAGCGTCGAGCGTTTCCGCCCCCATCCACTCGGATAGCGTCGTGGGGCGGTGGATGTGCGGCAGGTTCGCGGAGAGCGCGCGCGTCTTCGGCTCGGGGTCGAGCCCGTTGATGAAGCGGGTCTCGACACCGGTGCTCATATAAAGGAAGGGCAGCGGGTTCACTGGCGGGTTGAGCCCACCCGGCAGGCCCGCCGCGTACTTGTCCGCCTGCAATTCGACGTTGATGAGGCGGTAGCCGGCAGGCTTGGCCTCCAGCGCTCCGACTGCCTTGCCGCCGACGAAGAGCAGGTAGTCTGCGAAGCCATGGCCGGACGCCATCCTGAACTCGCGCACGGCCACGCCCGGCCCGGCGGCGAGGTTCATCGCGGCGCGATCCTGGATGATCCAACCCGCCGCTTCGAGCGCGGCGTCGATTTCGACTCGGGCTTGCTGTTCGGGTTTTGGGCTCATGCCGGTTCTTGGGTCCGCTGCGAAGTCCCGGGAATCCGATGGCAACGTAAAGCTTGAGAGTTTCGTCTTCGCGCCTTACGGCGCTCGGTAGGTGCGCCCAACCTCTGATTATACAGCCGGCCTATACTGCGGAGACGCGCGAAACCCTGCAACCACGAAAGCGCAAGTCGCTCATCCCCGCAGTATGTACGTTGACCTAAGCTCCGCGACGAGAATCGCTTCCGTGGCAGGCCGCAAATAGGAGAGCGAAAAAAGGCAGCAAGCTTCCTGCTGCCTAATTTCGCATGCGCCTCGTTGGAGGAGCCGAGTGTCACGGTAGGCCACCGGTTACGCTCCCAGAAATTAGGCGACTGAAAGCGGCCGCGGCCCGGCATCTGCATGTAACACCCGTACACCTCAGTTCACTCATTGAAGAGTGTGCGTATGCCGATCGGATACCGGTTTTTCGAGGAATACCACGACAGGACGCACGCTGAGAGCCTGGGGAATGTCATCGCCGTCTGGATGATGGCCGGCCCACCGTTCGTCAAACACGGCGGCGTCTGTTTCAATGCAGTCTGTGCCAGTAAAGCGCCGCATCGGCCGAACAGCGCCGTCGACGCAACGTATCTCGAGGCCGAGTATCTGGGTACACACTGCAAGCATATATCAGAGGCGCGCGCCCGCGCGATCCATCCTCGGCTCTTCGAATATCTCGACAAGCTCTCCTAAGATGCGCTATCCACTCGAAGCGCTCATCACGCGGCCCTCATGCGTGACGCACGTGTCACGCACAATCTGGTCCTCGAAGTTCAGTTGCAGATCCCCATCCTTCATGAGGAGCTGCAGGAGCGATGAGATGTTTCGCGAGTACATCTGACTCGCGTGCATCGGCATCGACGAAGGTAGGTTGAGCGGAGCGTGAATCGTTACTCCGTTCTCCTCAACGGTCTCTCCAGGACGGGAAAGCTCACAGTTTCCCCCCGCTTCGCCCGCTAGGTCCACAATCACAGACCCGGGTTTCATGCCGCCTACCATCTGGGCAGTGATCAGCACAGGCGCTCGCTTGCCGGGCACGAGCGCCGTAGTGATGACTGCGTCGGACGCAAGCACCCGCTCGCCTATGAGCTCGACCTCTCGCTTGTGAGCTTCGTCGGACAGCTCCTTGGCATAACCGCCCTTGTCCTCCGTGTCCGCGGCGCCGATCGAGGCGTCGACGAAAGTGGCACCCAGGCTTTGCACCTGTTCCTTCACCGCGGGCCGCGTGTCGAACGCGGATACCACCGCACCCAAACGGCGAGCTGTTGCGATCGCCTGAAGACCGGCCACTCCCGCGCCGATCACGAAGATCTTGGCCGGGGGCATGGTGCCGGCCGCGGTCATCATGAGGGGCAAAAAGCGTGGCAGCGATCTCGCCACTAAGAGCGCCGCTGCATAACCCGCAATGCTGCTCATCGATGACAGGGCGTCCAGTGCCTGCGCGCGCGCGATGCGCGGTATCGAATCCATGCTGAACGCGGTGATGCTTCTGCTTGCCAGCTGCTGCACCAGCTCCGTGTTTACCCTGGGCTGAAGGAACGCGATCAGCGAGGTTCCTGCGCGGAGAAACTCCATCTCCGCGTCCGCAGGTTTGTGAACCTTCGCGATGAGATCGGCCTCCGCGTAGAGCGCACGGGCATCGTCGACAATGGTGGCTCCTGCGCTCTGATACGCAGCATCGCTGAAGAACGCCGATGCTCCTGCACCCGTTTCCACAACGAGCTTCGCACCGGTCTTTCCCAGTTTCTCTACCGCATCGGGAACGAGCGCTACCCGCCGTTCTCCCGGAACTGTTTCACGCGGAACACCGATTTTCATGCGGAGAGAATGGGCGCGAACAGAACGCTGGTCAAGATTGGCGCGCGTCGTCCGCCGGTGATCTTCTCTTCAGGGTATATGCCTCGAAGAATTCACGAGCAACGTCCAGGTCCGCGCCGGCGATGAAACCTTCGCCAAGCGCAGTGCAGCCCGCCAGAGCTACCTCTACGAGTTCAGCGGCACCCCGAGCAAGTATGGGATCGTGAAGCCCTCTGATGCCGGCCGTGCGAAGAAGGGCGCTGTCAGCCACGCCTACTATTTCGACAGTCTGGTGAAGCGAGGGCCGGTGATACGTAGCGCCCGCCAGAAGTGCCAGTGGCGCAGCGTACCACTCGGGTGGAATGGTGTCCGCCGAGCGAATCTCCACGTATCCGCGGGGCCGAACCTCGGGAAAGAGCGTGCTCAAGTGGACGTTCCAATCCTTTTCCGACGCGGAGCCAGAAGCGACCCATTCCGCGAACGGCAGACGCCGTTCTCCCGATGATCCCATCATGATAGCCGGCGCGTCCAGAGCGAAGTCCAGATAATTCTCAACGGCGTCGCCTTCCCCGCTGAGGATCCCGGTGCGGCTTGGATCCACGCCGCGCCAAACGTTGGCGCGAAAGCTCTGCATGCCCGTGTCCACGCCCCCATACACGGGCGAGTTTGCAAAGATCGCGACGATGTAAGGTGACATTGCATTGAGAGTCCGCCAGCGCGTCGAAACGTCGTCCTCGAAATCCAGACTTACCTGGAATGCCGCCGTCTGGCGCATCATGCGCGCACCATCCGGGCCGAGCCTCGCGAAATGATCCGCCATTCGTGAGTACCTGTCTGCGTGCAACTGCAGCGGAGCCTGTTCCACACGCGTATCCGGATGGATGCCGAGGCTCAGCAGCTCCACGCCGAGCCCTCGAAGTTCCTCGCGCAACGGCAGGATGACCGCTCGCAGATTCGCCAGGAGCGCAGAAGCTGATGCCGCCGGCGCGGAGCTGTACTCGATCTGGCCACCCGGCTCGAACGCCAACAAGCTCCCGTCGGGCAGATCGAAGGCGGGCACCCCTTTTGTCGATCTGCGTTCGCTCCATCCGCGACTGTCTCCGACCGTACGAAGGAACCGCAGCATGGATCGAGGATCTCCTGGTCGCGCTTCGATCGGGAGTACCCGCATAGTTTCCGCGTCGATCGGAATCAGCTCCACTTCCGCACCTATCATGCGGCGCGACGTTGAGGCCGGCGTGAAGGCCAGGCGCCGTATGATATCGACGAACGCGTCGCGCTCGCCGCGACTGGACTGCTCCTTCCGCGGCAAGACCGTGGCGCTGGCCCCTCCGCGCGACGCGAGAGCAAGCGCGAACAGTCCTTCGCGGTCCGTTTTCCACGCCTCCAGTTTCAGACCTGCGGCCTCGAAGAGCTCCTCGACGCTTTCCCGATCGTACTTGCAGCTTATCTCGGTACGGATGGATTCTCCCGCGCGAAAGTCCACTGCACCGACGCGCGGAATCGCCACTTGCTGGTCCATCCTCGAGACAAGATGCATCTCGACGCGGTTCAGATCGGGCTCATAGAAGGCTCGGTGCTCGAATGACTCAGGGTCGAATGTTGCACCCATCTCGCGATTGAGCACTCTCAGCATGTTCCGATTGAAGTCGGCCGTGACGCCCCGGGAATCGTTGTACGCCGCCTCGATTCTGGCTGGGTCCTTCTTCAGGTCCGCGCCCATGAGGAAGCGATCGCCGTGCTGCATCGCCGAACGCACGCGTCTCAGGAGGCGTACGGCAGCCTGGCGGTCGAAATTGCCAATCGTGCTTCCCAGGAAAGCGAAGAGGGTGGGGTGGGCAAGCGCACGCGGCAGCGGCAGGGATTCGGAGATATCGGCGACCGCCGGCACCACTCGCAGAGATGGATACTGCCTGCGCAGTCGCGCGGCCGCCTCGGCTACGAATGCCACGCTCACGTCGATGGGGACGTAGATCTCACCAGTGCCAGCGGCGCGCATGGCGTCCAGGAGAATCCGCGTCTTCTCCGCGCTGCCCGCTCCCAGCTCGACGAGGGTGCGCGTGCCCATCTCTGCCACTATGGAGGGCATCCATCGTTCGAGGAGCGAGCGTTCAGCTCTCGTGAGATAGTACTCGGGAAGACGGGTGATCTCCTCGAAGAGCTCAGACCCGCGCCGGTCGTAGAAGTACTTGGACGGAAGTTCCTTTTGCGACTGAAACAGCCCCTCGCGGACTTCCGCCGTCATCCGCGCGTTGTCCGCGTGCTGATCTGCGCGCGATGGGCTAGTCATCGCGCGCGCAACGGAAACCGCTGAAAATCTGCCGTCGTATCGGAAAATCCCAGTTGCGGAAGGTGTTCCTTATCGCACCCGGCCGGGTTGCCCAGGAGCCGCCGCGGAGCACCTTGTAATCGGGTCCGAAGAAAACCTCCGAGTACTCCCTGTACGGAAAACTCTCGTAGCCAGGATATGCCCCGAAGTTGCTCGAGGTCCATTCCCAAACGTCGCCTATCATTCCATAGCAGCCGATCGGCGAGCGGTTGTTGGAATAAGCGCGCACCGGTGCTGCGCCGAAGCCAAGTTGGTCGAGGTTCGCATCCCCGGCTTGCGGAGGCGAATCGCCCCAAGGGTATTCCCGCTTGGTGCCTGTCTCAGGATTCCAGGAAGCGGCTGCTTCCCACTCGACCTCGGTCGGCAAACGGCAGCCCACGAAGCGCGCGAACGCCTCGGCCTCGTAGTACGAGACATGACAGACCGGCGTTTGTGGATCCACCGGCATCACGCGGTCCATCGACCGAGTTATCCAGTCGCTGCCCTCACGGAACCAGTACTTGGGCGAACTCGCTCCGGACTCCGCGAGCCATTCAAGACCAGCTTCACTCCAGTAAGCTCTATTCTCGTACCCACCCGCGCGCATGAATTCCATGAACTCGGCGTTTCGCACCGGCAAGATGTCCATCCAGAATGGGTCGAGCCGAACCTGATGCCGTGGCCGCTCGTTGTCGTATGCCGCAGCCCGGTCGGCTGTACCCATCTCAGCCACGCCACCTGGAAAGCGATTCATGGACGCGACTCCGGCAGGAAGATCCGGCATCGGCAGGGTCGTCCGCAGCGGCGGAGAGTAGAACTTCCCCTGCTTTAGCTGGAGTGCCTGCAAGATCGTCTCGTTGTGCTGATATTCATGCTGCACCACCATTCTGTAGACGTAGCCGTCCCGAAGAAGCTGCGAAGAACTATCGAGATCCACTGTTTCCAGCTTTTCCAGGACCCGCTCGCGTATATCCGCCATCGTCGCCAGCATGCTCTCGAGGGTCGGCAGTGCCAGCGATCCCCGTACCTTTCGTGGATTCTCGAACGGATTGAACATTCCTGGCATCTCGCCGAACTCCACGACTCCATCCAGGTTTCTGGTCAGCCACAGCTCCTCGAAATGCGCGATGTGGCCCAGGTCCCACATTATGGGGCCCATGAGCGGGTCGTGTTGCGCGAGGAGGTCCTGCTCGGAGACAGTGGAAATGAGCAGCAACGTTCTTCGTCTCGCCTCGTCGAGGAGCTCGGAAAGTCCCTCCTTGGTCGCCGTTGTCTGGATCGCGCTTGCGGTCATGGGGCTGCTGCTCCGGTGTCCAGGCTAGCTCACTACTGTGGGCGATAGAAACTCGCGAGGGCCAGAATCGGTTCCAAATCGGAGCAAGAATCGTGTCTCTTGCCGCCGTCTGGCGAATCTCGCCGCAAGGCTGTTTAGTGCAAGACCCGGCCCACGTCTGCTCGTTCCCGTACCGCCCGACGGCGCTTATGTTTGGCCGTCTGATTCCAGCACTGCGCTTCCAGCCGACTCATGCCAGCACAGCCTTCTAGATGAAACTGACCAAGGTGTCCAGAGCTGCCGCTACGCTTGGCCCGGCTGTGGTCGTACTGGTGTTTGGCATTCTGGTTCACGCGAGCACGCAAAGAGCCGAGAGGAGCAAGGCGCGCGTCGACGCGACCTACGCGGTCCGCGCGCAGCTCGATGATTTATTTTCGCGAATCATAGACGCGGAGGCCGCTCAGCGTGAATTCCTTTTGCGGGGCGAAGAAGAGCTTCTGGAGCCCTATCGCCGATCGGAGCAGCAGATAGCTCGGAGCCTGGATTCGCTGCGCAAGCTCGTAGACGAAACGCAGCGCCCACGACTCCCCGAGCTCGAGTCGCTGGTAGCGGAGCGCCTGTTCCATCTCGAGCACGGAATCGAGGTGCGTCGCAAAACCGGCGCAGAGACGGCGCAGTCCATTGTGCTGGGAAGCCGCGAAACCGCGGTAATGCACGAGATCAGGCGAAAAATTGAAGACTTGGACCAGGTACAGGCAAAACTTCTCATGCAGCGCCAGGGGGCCGAGCTCCGGCAAGCCCGGCTGAGTAGGGTGGCGGTAGTGGCTGGAACCATCCTTGCCGCCTTGATGGCGCTTCTCACGAACGTCATCCTGACGCGCTACGCAACCAGGCACGAGCGCGCAACGCGCGATGTGGCCCGGACCAACGAGCAGCTGGCGGCGCAAACCCGCGACCTGGCAGCAGCCAACGCCCAATTGCAGAAAACCGCGCATGAGCTGGAGCAACAGACAGAGGCGTTCGCGGAGCGTTCTCGCCTGGCGACGCTCAACGCCGAAATAGGCTACGCTCTTACACACAGCAGTTCCATGGAGGTGATGTTGCAGCGCGCCACCGTGGCCGTGGTAACGCGTATGGAAGCAGCCTTCGCGCGAATCTGGACCATGAACGAAAAGGATCAGATCCTCGAGTTGCAGGCCAGCGCGGGCCTGTACACGCACCTGGATGGCCCGCATGGACGGGTACCGGTAGGCAGCCTCAAGATTGGCAACATTGCTGCCGAGAAGAAACCGCATCTAACGAACAATGTTCTGGATGATCCGCGCGTAAGTGACCATGAATGGGCCAGAAGGGAGGGGATGGTTGCCTTCGCCGGCTATCCGCTCCTGCTGGACGGCGAGTTGCTTGGAGTCATGGCTCTGTTCTCGAGACGAGAGCTGACTGATGCCGATTTCCAGGCTCTGGCTCTTGCGGCTGGCGGCGTCGCCCTGGGAATTCAGCGCCGAAGGGCGGATGTAGAGCTTGGCCGGCTCCTCGCGGAAGCGCAGGCAGCGCGCGCAGAGGCCGAGCGCGCTAACATGGCCAAGAGCGAGTTCCTGGCAATGATGTCACACGAG
>JBHENQ010000082.1:0-31468 GCA_046261975.1 Gemmatimonadaceae bacterium
CAATCTCACTCTGGCAGGAGCACCTGCGTGAGGCCGCGGCATCGTGAGATGCATTGGCATCAAGCTCCAACGAACGCAGCGCAGAGCTACGCCAAAGAGGCTGAGGCACTTTCGCACCCGTGGACATTTCCGCTGAGACACCACAGTTTGGTACTCAATGTCATTTATTTCAGCAACCTGCTAGGGATTAGGGAATCCCGATTCCCGATTCCCGCCTGCCACCTCCCGACTCCGGGCCCTTGCGTTGCAGCGCTCAGTTGTATATCCTTCTATCCGGATAGACGGATATATGACTGCAAGGCTCGAAGTATTCGACCGCATGTCTGTTTTGGCGGACGCCATCAGGGGCAGAACCCTCCTGGCCCTCGAGCGTCACGAGCTCACGGTCAGCGAGCTGTGTTCAGTGCTACAGCTTCCGCAGTCCACCATGAGCCGCCATCTTGGCACTCTAGCCTCCGATGAGTGGGTTTCCGCCCGAGCGGACGGGACGAGCCGCTGGTACAGCATGGCACCTGAGCGCCTCGATCCACCAGCCCGGAAGCTCTGGAACGTGGTCCGCGAGCAGATTTCGACCACAGCCCAGGCGGCACACGACGAGCAGCGACTTGCCGCGGTAATCGCCGAACGTCGCGCTGCGTCAAAACAATTCTTCTCCACCGCGGCTGGACGGTGGGACCGGCTGCGCTCGGAGCTGTTCGGTGAACGCCCTGAGCTGACCGCTCTTCTTGGTTTGATCGGCGATGACCTTATCGTCGGGGATCTTGGGTGTGGTACCGGCCAACTGGCTGAAACGTTGGCTCCGCATGCCCAGCGCGTGATCGCCATTGACGATTCGAGCGCGATGCTGGCTGCGGCGCGGAAACGACTCGATGGGGTGAAGAACGTTCGGATCAGGAAAGGCGATCTTCAATCTCTGCCCCTGGAGAACGGCGAACTTGATGTCGCGATCCTGTTCCTGGTCCTGCACTACGTTCCGGAGCCGCTGCGGGCACTCGCTGAAGCACAGCGCGCCACGAGGGATGGCGGCCGCATATTGATAGTCGACATGCTGCCACACGATAGAGAGGCATACCGGCAGCAGATGGGACACGTGTGGCAGGGTTTCTCAGAGTCGCAGATGAGGAGCTGGTTGGAGCAGACAGGCTTCAACCACATCCGTTATCGTCCGCTTCCACCCGATCAATCCGCGAAGGGACCGGTACTCTTCGCGGCAACGGCCAGGAAATAGAACTCTTTCTTCCCAAATGTCTTCCCCAAACCCAACGCGGCTCCAATGACCACTTCCGTAAAAACCGCCCGGACTCAGACCACTGCGCAAGTGGCGAGTATGAGACCCGAATTCAAGGTATGCGACCTGAGTCTCGCCGAGTTCGGCCGAAACGAAATCCGTTTGGCCGAGTTCGAGATGCCGGGTCTGATGGCGATCCGTCAGGAGTATTCCGACCGGCAGCCGCTCAAGAGTGCCAAGATCATGGGGTCGCTGCACATGACCATTCAGACGGCGGTGCTCATAGAGACTCTCACTGCCCTGGGCGCCGACGTGCGCTGGGTGTCATGCAACATCTTTTCCACTCAGGACCATGCGGCCGCGGCCGTTGTCGTCGGAAAAGATGGAACTGCCAGCACGCCAGGTGGCGTGCCGGTGTTCGCTTGGAAGGGCGAGACTTTGGAGGAATACTGGTGGTGCACTGAGCAAGCGCTCATGTGGCCCGATGGGACCGGCCCGAACATGCTGCTCGATGACGGGGGAGACGCGACCTTGCTGGTGCACAAGGGCGTTGAGTTCGAGAAAGCGGGGGGCGTGCCGGCCTTCGATCCGGTCAGGGATCCCGAGGAGTGGGGTGTGATTCTGGATCTGCTGCGCTCCGAACAGCGGAAGAATCCGGGCAGATGGAAAGAGCTCGCGGCCGCAATAAAGGGGGTCTCCGAAGAGACAACTACGGGCGTGCACAGACTCTACGAGATGATGAGGAAAGGAACGCTTCTCTTCCCCGCGTTCAACGTGAATGATTCAGTGACCAAGTCGAAATTCGACAACCTTTACGGCTGCCGGCATTCGCTCACGGATGGCATTCTGCGCGCGTCTGATGTAATGCTTGCGGGTAAGGTTGCAGTTGTGATGGGCTACGGGGAGGTAGGTAAAGGCTGTGCTCAGGCGCTTCGCGGCCAGGGAGCCCGGGTAATCATCACGGAGATCGATCCTATCTGCGCGCTTCAGGCGGCTATGGAGGGATATCAGGTGTCGACGCTTGATGACGTCGTCCGGAATGCAGACATCTTCGTCACTGCTACCGGTAACAAGGACATCATTACGGTCGAGCACATGAACCGAATGAAAGACAAGGCGATCGTCGGGAACATCGGCCACTTCGACAACGAGATCGACATGGCCGGGCTGAAGAAGTTCGCGGGAATCCAGCGGATTAACATCAAACCGCAGTACGACGAGTGGGTCTTCCCCGACGGCCACTCAGTGATGGTGCTGGCGGAAGGACGCCTGTTGAATCTCGGTTGCGCTACCGGCCATCCGAGCTTCGTCATGTCTGCGAGCTTCACCAATCAGGTGATGGCCCAAATCGAGCTCTTCACGAATGCCGGCAATTACGAACGGAAAGTTTACGTCCTTCCAAAGCATCTGGATGAGAAGGTTGCTCGCCTACATCTGGACAAGCTCGGCGTCAAGCTGACCCGCCTTTCGGAGGATCAAGCGGAGTACATTGGAGTTCCGGTTGATGGGCCCTACAAGCCGGAGCATTATCGGTATTGAGGCTCGGGAGTCGGGAGTCGGGAGTACAGGGCTGTTACTACTGATGTCAACGGTGTTCCCTGTGATGATTGTCAAGCTCCCTAACGCATCTTGTGGTGGGAGCACGTTTCTTCTCGCGCGCAGAGAGCGAGGTGGCCGTGGCAGCGAAATTCACCGCTCTCTGAACGATGCTCACGCAGGTCCAAGCATCACCGAAAGTCCAGCGGTACCGGAAGGACGTTCTCCCGACTCCCGACTCCCGACTCCCGACTCCCGACTCCCGACTCCCGACTCCCGACTCCCGACTCCCTTGCCCCACGGCCACTCCGGCTTTCGCGAATAACGGAGGCCGAAGACGCGACTTAACACTGCATCGGGATGTGCCGTACGGGCGACGGCGTCAATTCGTCCAGCCAGCGGAAGTTGCCGAGTGAACTCCAGATACCGCGCGAAGCTGTGGCAGAAGCACCACGGCCCCGATCTGATTATATTTCCCAACCAGTAGTCGGGCACAAACCAAGTAAGGGTATAGAACGTACCTAACGATTCCAGGATGCCGGGATCGAATTTCGAAGCGCCACGCGGAAGCGATCCGTGCTTTCCCCACTGCACGTCTACTAGCACTTGACCTCTGCCTCGCCAATCGGCGTGCAGGATGGTTCCGTGCCAGTAGGTCCATAGATCGGTTGGCGCCAAGGTCGAATCATAACCAACCCAGATGACTTCCTGATCGGTGGCATTAGTGAAGGGGAGCCAAGCTCCGTGGACATCGTCCGACCACAGTAGGTGGTAGGCTATAACCGGCCGATCCGGATGTTGAACGGCCACTACTCTCAGCAGCAGGAACTTTTCGTCTGATTGAAGGTATAAAGTAGGCGCCAGCGCATGCGCCAGTAACGCGCCACTGTCTGTCAGCGGGAGCGCGAATGGCGCGAGTGAGGGCTGCGGAAGTATCGGTATGTTCGGCCGCGGCCCGCATCCGGTGATGGCGAAAGAAATGGCAAACACGCCAATAATTCTCATGGCGGTGCGACGAGCCCGCACCGCTGAAGCACCCCAGGAGGGCCAATGCGAAAGCCACGTCCGGCAACGTACAACCCCGCTCAGGCGTTGCAGTTGATTGCTAACGATCGTACCGGGGCACCACTGAGCTGCCCGTCTTGCTCTGGGCGAATCCAGCGCGACCCAGAGATCATGCCTCCACCGCCACGCTCGCATGTCACCCTCCGTTGCGCCAAGTGTGGCCGGTTTGCGCGCTATATCGCGGGAGCGGCTTGAACTTTGCAAAAACAGGTGCACCCTCCTGTTATTTGGGAATCATCCGTTTACATTGGAGGACGTTCAGATCTTGTTAGTGAGGCTCGGGCGCAAGTTCCGTCCCCTTTCCAGCTGGATCAGGGTCACCGTTAGAGCCCCGGGAGGGGCAGAGGTAGAGGCACCATGGCTCGTATTGAGGGAACCGTGAAGTGGTTCAACGACGCGAAGGGTTTTGGCTTCATATCTCGTGAAGGCGGACCTGACGTTTTCGTTCACTTCAGTGCCATCCAAGGCAACGGCTTCAAGTCGCTGCAAGAGGGTGACCGCGTCACCTTCGAAATAGTGCAGGGACAAAAGGGACCGCAAGCCGCCGACGTCCAGAAGGCGTGAGCCTTTCGAGAGAAAAGGCCCCGGCGATGCCGGGGCCTTTTCTCTTGTTTGAAATCGGATGCGCTTCCCTGAGTCACATCTACTCCCCTTCCCTATTCCCTATTCCCTAGACTTATCCCCATATTCCCGTTCCCTATCTCCTGTCTCCTGTTCCCTGGTCTTCTGCCATGGCTTCGATCTGGAAAGGTTCTCTGACATTTGGGCTTGTTGCCGTGCCGGTGGAGCTCAAGTCCGCGGTCCGAGACGATCACATCAGTTTCCGCATGCTCCATCAGTCAGACCTCGCACCGATCAAATACGAGCGCGTGTGCTCTGCCGATGGCGACACGGTGCCATGGAGCGACATCGTCAAGGGCTATGAATACACCAAGGGTAAGTACGTGGTCCTGACCGAAGAAGATTTCAAGGACGCGGCCATCGAGAGCTCCAAAGCACTCGATATCATGGATTTCGTCAAGGAAGAGGAGATAGACCCTCGTTATTTCGACACGCCCTACTATCTGGTCCCCGTCAAAGGCGGCGAAAAAGCCTACGCCCTTCTGCGCGAGGCAATCCGCACAACCGGAATGGTCGGCATCGGAAAGATCATCGTGAGACAGAAGCAGCATCTAGCTGGCGTGAAGGCTATCGGTGAGGCAATCGTGCTGGCAATGATGCGTTTCGCGCACGAGCTCGTGGACGGCAGTGAGTACACTTTCCCCTCTTCTGAAGGGCTGCGGCCTCAGGAAAGCCGGATGGCTGAACAACTCGTCTCCAGCCTGGCCGAGAAGTTTGATCCGTCGAAGTACAAGGACGACTACGAGGAAAACCTCATGCGGATCATCCAGGCCAAGATGAAGGGAAAAAAGATCAGCTTCGAAGAGCCCGAGGTACCTGAGCCCACGAAAGTCATCGATCTCATGGCCAGACTGCAGGAAAGTCTGGATATGGGGAAGAAGATGAAGCGCGCCTCGTCCGGCGGCAGCGCGCGCTCCTCGTCGAAAGCGGATTCCGATGAAGAGGCGCCCGCACGTGAAACTGCGGCACGAAAGCGGCGGACGAAGTCAGCGTAGACCGCATCACGACAGGATAGGTTAGGCAGCCTTGGCACCGGCAAGCAGCCGGCATCTCGGCGAGTATCGCCGAAAGCGCGATTTCTCGAAGACGGCAGAGCCAACCGGCGAAGAGAAGCCGCGAAAGAAAGGAAGCGCGCGAGGGTCGGGCAAAGACCTCGAGTTCGTCGTGCAGAAGCATGCCGCCACACACCTGCACTATGACCTCCGGCTCGAGCTGGACGGAGTGATGAAAAGCTGGGCGGTGCCAAAGGGTCCGAGTCTCGATCCCGCCGTCAAGCGCCTCGCGATGGAGGTGGAAGATCACCCCATAGCCTACAACACCTTCGAGGGAACCATTCCCAAAGGTGAATATGGCGGCGGCACGGTCATGCTGTGGGACCGCGGTACTTACACAGCCGACGGCCAACCATCCGATCCCGCAGAAGCATTGCGACGTGGCTTCGCGAAAGGCGACCTCAAGTTCCAGCTGAACGGTGAGCGGCTCCGCGGATCATTCGTTCTCGTTCGCCTTCGCAAAAGGGACGGAGACTCGGACTCGGGTAAACCGCAATGGCTCCTGATTAAACATCGCGACGAGTTCGCTCAACCGGGCGGTGACGTTACCGAAGACGAAACGACGTCGGTCGACACTGGCCGCACAATGGACGAGATAGCTGAGGGAAAGGGCAAGAGCCGCGTGTGGCACTCGAACCGGTCGCGATCGGGCGAGCCGCTTGTGGAGCGGAAAAGAGAGGTGGTCGCGTCTCCTCAAATGAACATCTCGTTCGAGCCCATGCTGGCAAGCGTGGGATCCGCGATTCCCAAAGAAAGTGGCTGGACATTCGAGCCCAAGTTCGACGGCATCCGCGTACTCGCGCTCGTCTCCAAACCCGAGGCGGGCGAACCCTCAGCAGTGGCGCTCATGTCCCGCAACGCGCGCGACAAGGCGCCACAGTTCCCTGAGATTGTGGCGGCATTGCGCGCACTTGCATTCAAGCGCAAACGGGCTTTTGTGATCGATGGCGAAATCGTAGCCCTGGACGGCGATACCCCAATTCGGTTCGAAGCCCTCCAGTCCCGCATGCACGAAACCAGGGTCGAGACCATCTCAGACTACGCCAAGAATTCGCCCGCCGCGTTCATCGCCTTCGATCTCCTTCTTGACGACAACGATGTACTGCTGCGCGAACCCTGGTCCGAACGTCGCCAGAGGCTCGAGGTGGCACTCGGCGACCGAGCGTCAGCCCGCTTGCGACTGGCCGAGTCGGTGTTGGATGACGGGAAAGAAATGCTGAAACGCGCTCGGGAAGGCGGTTGGGAGGGAGTCATAGCAAAGCGTCTCAACTCCACCTATCAGCCTGGGGTCCGATCGCGCGAATGGTTAAAGCTCAAAATCGAGCACCGTCAGGAGTTCGTAGTGGGAGGATATACAGAACCCCGCAACACGCGCGAACACATTGGCGCGCTGCTCGTTGGTTACTATGACGGTGAGGGATTTGTTTATGCCGGCCATGTGGGTGGAGGCTTCACACGTGACGGTCTGAAGGATATGGCACGACGTCTGAAGCCGCTGGCCAGATCATCGCCTCCGTTTACAGAAATGCCGAAGTCCAACGAGCCCGCGCATTGGGTACGGCCGGAAGTCGTCGTCGAGGTCAAATTCATTGAGTGGACGGCCGATGGCAAACTGAGGCAGCCAGTCTATCTGGGAGTGCGTGATGACAAAGCACCACACGAGATAAGGATGGAGCGCGAAAGCGTGCAGAAGAAGAACAAGGGTTCGTCCGCTTTTCCCGGCGCGACATCAGGCCGCAAGAGCGCTAAGGCAGTCTCGGGCCCGGGGCCGGGCGGAAAGCGGGTAGGGACGCCCAAGGTTGCCAACAGCGAAGGAGTGATCAGCACTGGAAAGGGCGAAACTCTCCGAGTAACCAGCCTCGACAAGATCTTCTTTCCTGCTGACGGTTACACGAAGGGGGACCTTCTCACGTATTACGCACGGATGGCGCCTTTCATTCTGCCGGCGATGAAAGACCGGCCCCTGGTTCTCAAGCGATTCCCGAACGGAATCACAGGACAGTCTTTCTACCAGCAGAACGCTCCGCCGCCTGATGACGCCCCCCCCGGAGTGCGCATCGAGACGCTAGTCCAAGGTGACGAGGAGGAGCGCAGGATCATTGGTGGCGATCTCACGACCTTGCTGTGGACCATTCAACTGGGCGCCATTTCCTACGATCCGTGGCATTCGCGGATCCGGTCGCTCGAGTTCGCGGACTACACGGTGCTCGACCTGGATCCGGGACCGAAGGCACCCTTCGAGCGCGTGGTCGACGTTGCACGTTGGGTCAAAGCGGAGCTCGACGCTTTGGGGTTGCACGCTGCCCTCAAAACGTCCGGCTCGGAAGGTATTCACATCTACGTTCCGCTTTCGCCGAAAACGCCGAACGAGGCTGCAATGCTCACGGCTCAAATCATCGCGACACGGGTAGCTGAGCAGCATCCAGCCGAGGCAACTGTTGAGCGCTCGGTCAAAGCTCGACCATCCGCTGCCGTTTATGTCGACTATTTACAGAACATCTTGGGCAAGACAGTGGCTGGCGTGTATGCGGTACGAGCCCGTGATGGGGCGACTGTTTCCACGCCTCTCGAATGGGCCGAACTAACACCGAAGCTGGATCCGCGGTCGTTTGATATTCACACCATGCCACAACGCATGGAAAAGAAAGGTGACATCTGGGCGAGCGCCATGAAGAACAGGAACTCGTTGACTGCCTTGCGCGCGGCAGCAAAACCCCGAAGCAGGAAGCGGTAATGACTCAGGGGGCCTGTAAATCGTCGTCCTGAGGATGAATATCTCGTCAGGACGTCTCACCACCACTGCCTGTTTACTGCTGGCCGCCGGCTTAGGCCGGACATCTGCGGCGCAGGAGGTACTGCCGGTCACTTCCACCGTTCGCGTAGAGCGGATCGTGACCGGCCAGCACGTGGTCGCGACCGCACGGCAGCACCTGGGCGTCAGATACTCGCTTGGCGGCACGACGCCCAAGGCTTTCGACTGCTCCGGCCTCGTTCAGTTCGTTTATGCGCAGCACGGAATTCAGCTGCCTCGCACGGCGGCTCAGCAGGCGGGCGTCGGCGTCGCCCCGTATCCAGGCGACCTGGCACCCGGCGATCTGCTCTTCTTTTATGGCGGCAAGGGTGCTCAGCATATCGCCATCTATGCCGGGAACGACACTCTGATCCACGCATCCAGCGGCGCTCGCCGTGTAAAGCTGGACAGATTCACGTCCACTCAGCGGACTTGGTTCGGACGAAGACTGATTGCTGTACGCCGGATTCTGCCTGCTGAGCGAGTAACCAGGGTTGAAGTGAGCGGCGGAATTCTCGACCCGGCAGTCACGGGAATACCGGCCGAGCTGACGTTGAGCAGGCTGGGGCTTCCCTGGGTTCACTGAGTCGACGGTATCGTCAACCCAAGTGCCCTTCTAATGGGCAGGACTCGATATGCTGCTTTATAGCCGCGATCTACCTGGCGGTGGCATGGTAATGATCAACGGCGAGCAGAAAGGGCCGTCTGCGTACCGCGGTTACATCAGCGTTGAGCGGCGTAGCGACCCCGAAAGGCGCGTGGGGCACCAGCCTCCGGTGATCGCTGAGGTGAGCGCCGCGACACAGATATCCGCGCTCAGAATACTTTACGATATCGCGTCTGACAATCTGGCAATTGCGCGCGGCATTTCTAAGTGGGAGACGCAGCGCCGAGTCATGAGTTGACGACTCGAGCCAGAGCGGCCGCCTAGCCAGCTCGAGATTGACGATGACGCGGTACTGGATCTGGTGCGGCGAGGTTGCGCAGAGTGCGTTCGTCCACTTCATCGAGTGACCCGGCAGCCAGGCTGACAATAACCGCTCGGCGGCGGCCTTCCCCCGCGCGCTCGATGCGGACGACTAGCCGCGCGGATTCGGCCCCAGTCACGGTGTCTTCCGACACAAGACGCGCCACCACGGCGACAATCCAACGAGCACCGCCTGCGTCGATCTCACGGACTGCCTGGCGTCCATACATGATCTCTCTCCCAGGCCGCGGGGAATATTGCTTATATACATATTGCAACTAATAAGAGAAGAAAGCAAGGGAATCGGGAATCGGGAATCGGGAATCGGGAGTCGGGAGTCGGGAATCCATCTCCTGTTCCCTGTTCCCTGTTCCCTGTTTTCTTAGTCCCTAGTCCCTAGTCCCTCGAATCTCACACCGCGTCTGGCGCCCCGCCGCTTGCGCGGTGCGTAACGAAACAGCTGAGCCGGGCGGCCTCGTCCCTCGCTTCGCCACTCATCGGTGGGATCCACTAGCCAGGCGGCATGGAGGGCACGGCGAAAGCTCGCTTTGTGTAACCGCCGCCCAAGCAAAACCTCGTAGATATCCTGCAGTTGGCTCAGCGTAAAAGTCGCCGGGAGCAAGCGAAACGCTACGGGAGACGAGTCCAGCCTGCTGAGCAGGGCTTGCATCGCGCCGTCGATCATCGATCGCTGCCGAGGTGGGATGAGCGCCAGATCATCCGCCGGGAACCATGCCGTGTCACCGCCAACCGGCGGAGGCGTGCCCGCCGGTATCAGGGCCATGAAAGCCACCGACACATCGGCGCCGCCAGGATGCCGACGTTTGTCTCCGAAGGCCCCTACCTGTTCGATCCACGCCGGCGGCACACCGAGTACTTCCCGTGCAACCCGCGTGGCACAGTCATCCAGTTGC
The DNA here is from genome assembly GCA_046261975.1 of Gemmatimonadaceae bacterium. GTDB lineage: Bacteria > Gemmatimonadota > Gemmatimonadetes > Gemmatimonadales > Gemmatimonadaceae > JBHENQ01. Next base: position 10,175 of record JBHENQ010000082.1, read on the forward strand.
TCCTCGGTTGCAAGTGAGCTCCAGGGCAGTTCCCAACGCTCCTTGGAACGTGAGTCCAAACTGCGCGTGAGGAGAACCGCGAGGCGACGTCCATGAGGTGTGAGAATCGCGACATCCACCGACAGCGGGATGCGTCGCGCCGAAAGGCGAGCAGTAAGGGAACGGTCGCGCATCGGCAGGAATTATGATCACTCTGCTACTAAATGTCAATCCCTTCCGACGATTTCGTAACAGTTTGATAATTAATTCGCACTCCTGACAACAGGCGACTATATCAGCCTCAGGTCGTCCCGTCAACCGGGCCGCGTGATGGTTACTGCATCTCTGGAATAGCGCTCCGCAACTCGCCCGCGCCAAAACGAATAAGCGGCGGAATCGAGATCGGCAGCCGCCCAGTGATGGGAGCACGACCAAGAAGCGCGCGCGCCGCTGCCTGCTGTGAAACCGGGAAACCCCCCCAACCGACGAGATACACCGGCGCTTCCGGCAACTGCTGCAGGAGGTAAGGGTTGCCCATCGCAACCAGGATCGGACGCGAGCCGCGTCGCACAAGCTCGTCGACGAAATCCACAAACGCGCGTGGGGCTGCGATGCTCGCGGCGGTCGATGAATGCGACACGTACGACGCCACTATCACGACATTCGCGGAATCAGCAGCACGCAGGAGAAGCCTGAAATCCGGTGAGGTGGCGTCCGCGTCCACGAATTCCGGTCTGAGAGCCTCGAACCAACGTCTGAGCTCGGCATTGAAGACCATTCCGGCAGCAAGATCCGCTCTTCTCGCGTACGTTACTGATAAGACACGCGCGGCCCGCGACATTTTTCCGAGCGGAATCAGGCCAGGCTCATCTTTCACAAGCACAATCGAGCGTTCAGCAACCAGTCGCGCGTCTGCAATGTGAGCTGAATCACCAACCACGTTGCGAAGGCTGTCCAGATCCACCGTTCGACCCTGGTGGAGAAGCAACCTTTCCTTGGCCGCCAGAATGCGAAGCGCGGATCGATCCAGCCTGGTCTCGGTATAGCGCCCCGACGTCACCCCCGAAACGATAGCATCTATTGTTTCGGCTACGTCCATCGGCTGGATCAGCACATCGGCACCCGCTTCCACCGCGCGTATTGCGGCCTCCCTCGAGCCATACCTGTCCAGAACTCCACGCATGTCCATCGCGTCCGAGATTATGATGCCCTGGAAGCGCAACTCTTCTCGCAGCACTCCAGTCAGTACGCGGCGGGAAAGTGTTCCAGGGTCCCCGGTGGAGTCGAGTGCGGGCATGGAACCGTGAAACGACATCACGGCGCTCACCCCGGTCTTAACCGCTACTTGAAAGGGAACGAGCTCCACACTGTCCAGGCGTGCCCGCGTCGCAGTAACCACCGGCAGCGCGAGATGCGAGTTGATCCCCGTATCACCGTGGCCCGGGAAGTGCTTTCCAGTGGCCAGCATTCCGTGCTCCTCGACTCCGCGGATGAACGCCGAGCCGAGTCGTGCTACGAGATGAGGATCCTCGCCGAAGGACCGCGCGCTGATTACCGGATTCGCGGCATTGTTGTTTACGTCCAGGACGGGTGCGTACGCAACGTGGATGCCGAGGGCACGTCCCTCAACGGCGGTGATGCGTCCCTGATCGTACGCGAGAACGGTGTCTCTGGTCGCGCCCAGCGCCATTTGAGGCGGGAAAACAACGGCGCCTCCGAGCTCTATCGCATTCGGCAGGAAGTAGCCGCCGCGAGCCCGAAAGCCCGCTCCGAACTCCAAGTCTGCACCGACAAGCAACGGTAGATGGCTGGCACGCTGGAGCCCGTTGAGCTTGGTGGCAATTTCCATCGGCGAGCCAACCGAAACCGTGAATCCACCTACCTTTGCCGCCGACGCGTATCGTAGTGCGCGTCTCCATGCCGCTGCATCTGCGGCTACATAATCACCCAGGATCGTGGGCCACACCATCTGCGCCGCTTTCTCACGTAAAGACATGCCGGCAAGAACGGAATCCGCCCAGCGGAACCTGCGTTGGGCTTGCGAGGGCCCGGTGCCTGGAATGCCGGGGGAAGAATCGGAGGTCGGTTGTGATGTGGATGCACAGCCCAGCAAGGCAGCCAGCAGAACCAGGAGAATCTCTGGGCCGATGTTTCTCGCGCACTTCACGACCAGCCGGTCACCAATTAATGGTGCCTTGCTTGCTCGTGTCGACGTCTTCCTCCTTCCCGCTCTTGAACAGAAAGGCCTCCATGTTCTTCGTGAGGAAAGCTCGAGCTTGCGGATCCATCAGATTTAGCCCGTAGTGGTTGATCAGCATGGTCTGCTGCTTGAGCCACTCGCTCCAGCACACGCCGCATATCTCCTCGACGACGCGCGCGCCTATGGCTCCGGGGAAAGGAGGTCGCTCGAACCCTTCCCGCGTGTTCTTGCAACGAGAACAGGGAACTGGAGGCATATGGGAGTCGGGAGTCGGGAGTCGGGAGTCGGGAGTTGGGTGTAGGGTGTAGCGTGTAGGGTGTAGCGTGTAGGGTATAGGGAGTAGGCTGTAGGGAGTAGGCTTGTAGGGAGTAGGGTGTGAGGTCCACCACCAAATTTTTACTCGCGACCCCGACTCCCGACTCCCGACTCCCGACTCCCCACTCCCGAGATCTTCACGCTCTCGCGTACCGAACCTTCGCTAGCCCAAACAGCTCGAGGACACGAATGTACATCCAGCCGATGTCGAACTCGTACCATTTAGCCTTGAACTTGGCCGAGTGCGGGTCAGCATGGTGGTTATTGTGCAGCTCTTCTCCGCCAAGCCAGATCGCGATAGGCGAGATGTTTCGGCTCTCGTCTTTCACGTCATAGTTGCGATATCCGAGCGCGTGTCCCACGCCATTAATGATTCCCGCGGCCCAGAAGGGGATCCAGAGCATCTGTCCGCCCCAAACCAGAGGCCCTACAAAAAAGCCGAATAGGTAGATATCGACGCCCAGCATGATCACGATACCGAGCCAGTTGAGACGGGACAAAACCCAGCGCTCGATCCAGTCGTTGGGCGTTCCCTTGCCGTACTTTTCGAGGATCTCCGGCTGCCGGACCGTCTTGCGGTAGTACAGCGCGCCCTTGATAACGATGTTGCGCAGTCCCTCCAGCAATGGGCTGTGGGGGTCACCTTCTCGATCCGCGAACGCATGGTGCTTGCGATGACAGGCCACCCATTCCTTGGTCACTATCGAAGTTGAAAGCCAGAGCCAGATCCGCATCGGGACCTCGACGAGCCTGCTGAACACTACTCCGCGATGAGTTTGCGACCGGTGAAGGAAAAGCGTGACGCAAACGTTTGTGAGGTGCCCCGCTACCACAAGGAATAACAGCGGCTTCCACCAATGTGCCGCCCAACCCGCGAACTCTGGCATAGCTTCTCCCACTGCTGAGTATCTTGGTTCTAACACCCGGATCACCGCATTATACACACCACAAACTCCGACAACATCACGGCCCGGCCTCGGGAATCCTGAGGCCGGGCCGCTCACCTCGCAATTTAAACACTGCCAGGGAATAGGGCTAGGACTAGGGACTGGGACTAGGGGACTCGGGAATTGGGAATCGGAAATAGGAATCAGCGCAGTGATCCGCCGTCCAAATTCTCGACGCTCTTCTCTTTGCAGCCCGACCCAGCGTGCCCACCAGGGGTGCCGCGGCTAAGGTGTCGCTCTTCCCGTTCCAATCCGGTACCAAGGCATTACCTCCAGCCAAGTCGAAGGATTCACGACTGAACACAGGGTTTCGCAACTCTCAGACATAACGCTACCAGCGCTACCGATCTCCCCGAGAGGGAGTCGGGAGTCGGGAGTCAGGAGTCGGGAGTCGAAGCGACCACAGGAATACTTCCGTTCGCCGTTCTCTGCTCTCCGTTCCCTGTTCCCCGTCACCTGTCACCTGTCACCTGTTCCCCGGTCTTTGGTCCTTGCCGGTCTGCGCGCGCGCTGATAGCGTCCGGCACATGTCGCCCTCCCGCAAACAGGTGAGTGTGCAGCCACCCGCTCGCGCAACGCCTTCGGGCACGGCCAGATTCGCAGAGCGGCACAGGGCGGCGTTTGTTCCCGACTTCTTCCGTGCGCTGAGCGGGAACCGCTTCCTTGTATCGTCGATCGGCATTGGCACCTATCTCGGCGAATGCGACGACTCGGACGACGAGCGTTATGTCGCCACGATGCGAAGCGCGCTGGAGTCCGGAATCAATCTCCTGGACACAGCCATCAACTATCGCTGCCAGCGATCGGAGCGCGCTGTAGGCCGAGCGATGAGCGCGGCAATCGACCAAGGATCAGTGAGGCGTGACGAGATCGTCGTATGCACCAAGGGCGGTTATGTTCCGCTGGAGGGACAGCCACCTGCCACGAGAGCGGAGTATCAGGATTACCTGAGGACGGCCTACTTCGACGCAGGTGTCGTTGCACCAGAGGAATTGGTTGCCGGCGGTCATTGTATTTCTCCGCAGTTCCTCGCGCACGAGATAGCCACGAGCTGCAAGAACTTGGGCGTGGAGACTATCGACGTCTATTATCTGCACAATCCTGAACATCAGCTGGACACGATCAGGCCCGCTGAGTTCCGCGCACGGATGGAGCGCGCATTCTCGCTTCTCGAGAATCAGTGCCGCGACGGAAGGATTGGCTGTTACGGCTGCGCTACGTGGAATGGCTTTCGCGTGCCCCCAAGCTCGCGTGGCCACTTGTCGCTAGCCGAGCTCGTCGAGATAGCGCGGCAGGCAGGGGGCGAGAGTCATCACTTTCAAGTCCTGCAGCTGCCGGTGAATCTGGCGCTTGCTGAAGCGGTGCGAGCGCCGACACAGCGTCTCGCGGATGGCCGGATGGTTTCTCTCATCGAAGCCGCAGCAACGCTGGGTGTGTCGGCAGTGGCCAGCGCCGTGCTGCTTCAGGGCAAGCTGAGCGGAGGGCTGCCTCCAGAGTTGCGCGAGGCGTTACCGGGTCTGGCAACGGATTCGCAGCGGGCGATTGCATTCGTACGTTCGGTGCCGGGAATCGCATCCGGACTCGTTGGGATGAAAAGCCAGCAGCATCTGGTGGAGAACCTTGGAGCAGCAACGATCTTCGCGGCTCTTGCCGAGAGATAAGTTTACCGCTAGCGTGTGTGCGTCACACGGTCCACCACCCACAACGATTTCCGCGCAAGGTATCACGATAGCTCGGCAGCCATCACATGGTTACGAACACTACGTTGCCGTCGAGCCAATAGCTGCCACAATTACATTGCTAGTGTCGGAAGCGGGCCTCTTGGGGCCCGCTTTTCTCATACGAAAGATGGTTCGCGTTGTAGCTTTGTGCTGAAACTAGGAGCAAAGCGGGAAATCAATGGCGACCCAAAGTTGAGCGTCAACTATCGTCTGGCGCGCTGTGAGGTACACCACTATCTTGCCAGAATGACTACTGCCAGTGCCCCTAGAACGGAACCCACAGTAGATCAAAAGTTTCGGGCGAAGAAGGAAGCACTAGCTCTCAACCCCACCCTTCTCCGCACAAAGCACACGGTGCATCTGGGTGACGCACGGGAGATGCCAGAAATCGCCGACGGATCCGTGCATCTCGTCGTGACGTCACCGCCATATTGGACCCTCAAGGAGTATGACGGCGCCGCCGGTAGCGGCCAGCTTGGTCACGTTGCAGACTATCAGGCGTTTCAAGAACAGCTCACCCGCGTGTGGCAAAGGTGTTTCGATTCGCTCATTCCAGGGGCCCGCCTTTGCGTGGTGGTTGGTGATGTATGCCTACCGCGCCGAAAGGTTGGCCGCCATTTGGTAGTTCCATTACACGCTGACATTACCATCAACTGCCAGCGGATAGGCTTTGACTATCTGACTCCCATCCTCTGGCACAAGATCGCCAATGCCGCGACGGAAGTTGAAGGCAACGGTTCGCCATTTTTAGGGAAGCCGTACGAACCAAACGCAATTGTAAAGAACGATGTGGAGTACATTCTGCTATTCCGGAAGCCGGGGGGCTATCGAAATCCAACCCAGGAGCAGAGAACCCTCAGTCTGATCGAAAAGGACAAACACTCACTATGGTTTCGAGCGATCTGGAATGACGTTCCAGGCTCCGACCGGACACGCGGGCATCCAGCACCCTTTCCGGTGGAGCTGGCCTACCGCCTCATTAGTATGTTCTCGTTTGTAGGTGATACTGTACTCGATCCGTTTATTGGCACAGGAACGACGACGGAGGCGGGGATGCTCGCGAATCGATCCACGATCGGCTACGAAATTGAGCCGGCCTACATAAAGACAATAGGCGCGAGATTTCAGCAGCTGAGAACGGACACCGAGTTCAGTATCGTTCTGAAGTGAGCGGTCTTCACGCCTATCCGAGTTCGGCCACCTTCTCTTCTCCTGCCCGCTCGGTGGTGTTCAGTATCATTGAGATCAACCTGATGGTACTCGGCGACAGCGAGGATTAGGCCACTTGCAGTTCCGCCTTCTGAGTGCCTTCGAGGATACCTTTCGCGGGAAACGGTACATCCATCGCAATCAGAACATCGGAAACTTCATCGCGGTCCATCTTTACGAGGATCTGTTAGTACTTGGTCGGTCCCATCGCTTCGTGGAGCGAGTGCGTGCTGGTCAGAATGTTGTTAATATCGCGAACTCTGTTACTGGGCGGAGAGGACGGCGAGGTGACGGGACCTTTGGTGAGTTAGTTCCGGGAGAAGGGGCGAATACAGAAACCGGATTCACGGTCCTCCGGGGACCCATAGCAACCCTGCAGATCGGCGGAAGTGAAGATTGTGGCAAAAGCCATGATCAAGCAGATCGATCGGGTGATAAACGACTTGCGCGGCCAGGCACTCGTGTTCAAGGATCAGACAGATCGAGCCATCACCGTTGGTATCGTTGGGGTGAACTTCTCCGAGTCATACACTGGGTACGAGAAGGACAGATCTTACCCTGCAGATGTTCCGCCGCTCAGGGAGGCTCCGAAAGCAATGGAACGAATCACACAACGGGCAGCTCAGAGCTTCGATGAATTGCTTGTCTTGCCGTTCCGTGTTACAAACGTCGAGCCGTTCCCGTTTTCCTGGGTGAACGAAACGGAGACCCGAAAGAGCTACAGTGCGGCGCTCCTTCGAATAGGCAACTTGTTCGACGCCCGATTCTAGCAATCGTGGCTGCAGCAAAACATCACCGCCCAGGAGGCGGGTTTCGAAACCCCTGGCCAGATGGCACGCCTCAGGGGTTCCTCGCCTTCCTCAAGTGGAATCTCATCGACCGGCTGCTCAAGTCCTTACCGTCCGATCCTCCACTTGGCACGTTCACAAGAGTACGACCGTCCTTCCAGAACCCACGGGCGCACGCTGACGACCTGACCATCACGTGGGTCGGGCATTCGACGACGCTCCTTCAGGTTGGCGGACTCAACGTCCTTACGGATCCCATCTGGAGCTATCGCGCGTCGCCGATCCCCTTCCTCGGCCCATGGCGCTGGGTGGATGCAGCCATAGAGTTCGAGTTCCTGCCGCCCATAGACCTGATTCTCGTCTCTCACAATCACTACGACCACCTTGATGACCGAACCGTGCGCCGGCTCGCGAAGCGATTTCCTGAGGCGCGATGGGTAGCACCGCTGGGAGTATCGCAATTCCTCAGGAAGCGAGCTGCGGTAAGGGTCGACGAGTTGGATTGGTGGCAGCAAGCAGACTCACCGGAGGTGTCCGTTACATGCGTTCCAGCCCAGCACTTCAGCGCACGCGGTCTGGGCGACAGAAACCGTACTTTATGGTGCGGGTGGTGCGTTCGGGCGCCTAAGCGAAATATTTTCTTCGCTGGCGACACCGGATATCATCCGGATTTCACGGAGATCGGCCGGAAGTGCGGACCATTCGACGCTGCGCTCATTCCAATAGGCGCATACGAACCGAGGTGGTTCATGAAAGCGATGCACATGAATCCTGAAGAAGCTGTTCAGGCATTTCAGGACATCTGTTCTGGCTCGGGGTCCAGTGATGGCCGGACCCGAGTGATCGTGCCGATTCACTGGGGCACATTCAAGTTGACAGATGAGCCGATGGACGAGCCGCCGAAACGAGCGCGAGCCGCGTGGCTGGCAGCGGGACTCTCCCAGGAAGATTTCTGGCTACTACATCACGGCGAAACTCGAAGACTCGGGAGTGGGGAGTCGGGAGTCGGGAGTCGGTAAATGCCCTTCACGACTCCCGACTCCCCGACTCCCGATCAGTTGATGCTTACGCCGCTGGTCTTTACGCGCAGGTTGTGGTTCACGCGCAATCCAACAATACCGTCCGTGGGCACGGAGCTCTTCGCAACCGCCGTTGCCTGCTTGTCGTTCACCATGAAATGAACGGAATCCGCCGTGACTCTGACGGCGAGAGCATAGGTAGCCTTCCCTGAAGCGTCGGCCTTGGGAACGACGTCGCTAGCAGTCCACTTCACGACGTCTTTCGTATCTTTCCCGTCGCGCACCTTGACGAGGTAGTCTCCGGTGCCGCGCACCAGAAAGTAGGTGTATTTCTGGGCCGGCTGGTCGAGATTGCTTCCACCAATCAGCATTCCAAACGCCTCCGGATGCTTGGGCGCCTCGAGCTGCTCTATCGTAGCCTTGGCTGTGTAGTTCCCGGATGCGGTGTTGCTTGCCGAGTAAAGGATGTGCGCGGGACCAGTGGTGATCTCCCATGAGTCGCCCGACGCGACGTACTTCACACTGTCGATCTTGGCATCGTCACGGTCCACTCGCCCCAAGAACCCAGCCGGAACACCCGAGCCCCCGGTTGCCCTGTCGGGATCGCTTTCCATACCCGCCATGCCCGTGTCTGACGCCATCCCGCCTGTCGCGCTATCAGTACCATCAGTCTTGTTCATCGTGCACGCCGCAGCTAGCAGGGCGAGCATCACTACTGGCCATCTACGCACAGAAACCTCCTAGGGACTGGGGAATCGGGAATCGGGAGTCGGGAGTCGGGAGTCGGGAGTGAACCCCTACACTCTACACCCGACACCCCACACCCCACACCCGCCTTTGGTTTTTTATTTCCCTATAATCTGGCGATTAGTCTCTGCGAAATCCATAACATCGAGCGCGAACAGCAGCGTTGTGCTGGACTGCGCCGCGTCTCAACACGGCATCTACCGCCCCGACGCGGCGCTGATCTTGCGTGTCCCCCTTGGGTGCGGATCATATTTGTTAGCCACAAGAGCGACAACCTCCTCTACGGAGAATCGAACGTATGGCCACGAAAGGAAAGTCAGCCCGCGGCAGGACTCGCCCGAAAAAGACCACCGGGTCACGCCGCAAGGCTGGGACGAAACGCCGCAAGCCCTCAGCGCGCAAAGCAGCTCCCAGACGTAAGGCCGCTCCAAAACGCAAGGCCGCTCCTAAGCGCAAAGTTTCTCGGAAAAGGAAGACCACCGCGACTAGAAAAGCAGCGCCGCGCCGGAAACAGTCGCCGGTTGCTCGCGTCAGGCGGGTAGCTACGACGGTGGTGCGGCAGGCGGTCAGTGCCGGACAGGCCGCAGCCAACAAGGCGGTGAGCGCTGGCCAGGCGGTGGCCAAACAGGCAGCTACTGCCGGACAGGTCGTTGCGCAGCAGGCGTCCGACGCTGGCCACAAAGCAGTCGAGCTGGGTGGGGCGGCGGTACACAAGGTGGAGCAAGCATTCTGATCCCAGTGAGCATGAACACTTTTTGAACCGGACGACGGGCGGCTGGCCGCCCGTCGTTTTTTTCTAATCGTTCGTGATCGCCGTATCGGCGGCTGCGAGGTCCGCTTTGCCGCAATGCATTTCCATCCATTCCGCCGCCAGCGCGAAAACGCGCTCCCGACCGAAATCCACTGAGATGACATGGCCAGAGTTCTCCAGCCACTCGACGCGCTTCACCAGCGATCCCACGGCATTCAGTGCTCTCTCGGCGACGGCAGGCGCAACACGATAGTCTTTACGCGACTGTATGATCAGTACGGGAGCCTCAATGCCAGGCAGGGCGGAACGTGCTCTATTGGCGAGACGCGTCAGCTCTCTCACGACTGCGGGGGTGGATGCTCGATAAGCGAGATTCCGCGCACGCTCTGCCGGATCGCGTATGGAGCGTTCACCTGAGCCCGCAATGAAAGGAAAGATCGCCGCGAAAATATGCGGCACGCTCGCAACCAGTCGCACTGCAGCCGAGGCCTCGAAAAAAGGGGCTAACAGAACCAGGGACGAAACGTCCCTATACTCGGCGGCAAGAATGGCCGCGATTGCCCCTCCCATGGACAGGCCTGCGATGCTTACATGGCGATGCCGGCCGCGCAGAACCTTCAGCTCATCTCGGGCAGCGTTTATCCACTCGTCGCTCTGGGAGCCACCAAAGGCGCGAAGGGTGCGACCGTGGCCGGGAAGCAGAGGGACCGACACAGCGTACCCTCGTGCATGTAGGTATTCCGCCAGATAACTCATGCTCTGTGGCGTATCGCCGAAGCCGTGAATTACGAGCACAGCGTGAGCAGCATCGTCTCTGTGGAGCGAGATCGATGCAGCACCACGCACAATCCCGTCGGGATTGAGTGGAAGGCGGTCCGAAATGGCTCGCTCGATGCGCCGGGCCGCGACAACTCTGAGAACAAGGCCCGCAACGGCAACAATGGAAGCGGCGACGATGGGCAGAATCATGCCCGCAATCGTGTTCACTAGGGTTGGGGGAAACAAGTCGGGTCAGGCGCGCGCGGAGGCCATAGATGCAGAACGGAGGAGGCGACCTATTGGCTGCGCTCCCCCGATCTGGTATCCCCCCCACGAGGATGCCCTCTGTAGGTGCATACTCTGTGCCATAAGGGCTAGGGATTAGGGATTAGGGACTGGGAATTAGGGTTTCCCGATTCCCGTTTCCCGATTCCCCAGTCCCCAATCCCTAATCCCTAATCCCTAATCCCTAGCCCCTCAATTCCGCCGACCAGGTATCGCACCTTGGAGAATCCCGCTTCCCGCAGCGTCGCGGCGGCCTTCTCGCTCCTTGATCCTGCCTTGCAGTAAACGACGATCTGGTGCGTCCTGTCCATCGCTGGGATCACCGAAGACAGCGAGCCGAGCGGTACGAGACGCGCACCCTCCATGTGTTCTGTCTCCCATTCCCACGGTTCTCGGACATCGATCAGATCGAGCGGTTCACCTGAAGCCAGCGCCGCGGCAAGCTCGCCTGGTGTCAAACCTGGCGCGGAGCTCACTGAGGCGGTCGTGTTGCCGGGACGTGGTACGCCACAAAACTCGTCGTAGTCGATGAGCTCACGAATCTCGCGAGTTCCGCAAGCTGGGCACGTTGGATCGCGCTCAAGGCTCATGGTCCGAAATTGCATTCTCAATGCATCCACGAGTAGAAGCCTACCAATCAGCGGCTCACCCATGGCCAGGATTAGCTTAATCGTCTCAGTGGCCTGAATGACCCCGATCAATCCTGGCAATACTCCCAGGACGCCGCCTTCCGCACAGGTCGGTATCAGTCCGTGTGGCGGAGGCTCCCGGAAGAGGCAGCGGTAACAAGGCCCAGTCTCGGTGGCGAACACTGAGGCCTGCCCTTCAAAGCGGAAGACACTGCCGTACACATTCGGTTTCCCCAGGATGACGCAGGCATCGTTGGAGAGATAGCGCGTGGGAAAATTGTCCGACCCGTCGACGACGACGTCATAATGACCGATGATCTCCAACGCATTCGCGGAAGTCAGCTGCGTTTCGTGAATCTCCACGGATATCTCGGGATTTGCCTCCAACAGGCGGTCACGCGCGGATTCCAGTTTTGGACGCCCGACATCCTTGGTCCCATGCAGTATTTGGCGCTGAAGGTTGCTGAGATCGACGACATCGTAGTCAACGAGTCCAAGCAGTCCGACACCAGCGGATGCGAGATAGATCGCGGCTGGAGATCCCAGCCCTCCAGCTCCCACCACGAGCACGCGAGATGCCTTGAGCCGGCGCTGTCCATCTGCGCCGACATCGGGAATTGCAAGGTGTCTGCTGTACCGCAGTAGCTCGTCATGTGAGAGCTGCGGAGGCTTCATGGTAAGCCGGGCTCAGAAGACAGATCGTTCGCGGAACACGTCCGTGCTTCCAGTCTAACTATTTGCCATCTCCAGTCCAACCTTGCTGTCTCTCGCCTCCCGATCGGCGGTTTGCGACGCATCTCCCTTTCGTATCATCTCGAAGCGCGCCAGCAGGGCGTTCAGGTCGGCTATGGCAACTCGCTGGCCATCCCGCGTCACCAGACCCTCGGCCGCAAGCTTGCCCAGGACGAGAGATGTGGATTCACGGGTGGCGCCGACCATCTCTCCGATGAGGCGTCGAGAGACACTGATTGTTCCCGTCCCGATTTCATCGCCGGTCGTGTCATTTCGTGGCCGCGACAAACGAAGGAGCGATGCGATCAACCTCTGTTCTACTGAGAGGGTGACGTGCCGGGCGAAAGTCTCCAGAAGACCCGTACGCTCGGAGACGATCTGACCCATCAGTGCTAACGCGCGCGCGGGCCGCTCGCGCACGAGCGCGCTGAATCGTGTCGAGCTGAGGTGAAGAGTTTCCGTTTCTTCCTCAGTTCGTGCGATTGTCGCGTAGTGCGCGCCCGCTTCCATCCCCTCGCCTCCGAATGTCTCACCGGGCATCGCCACCCAGGGAATGAAGTTGCGTCCTCCATTATGCGGAGTACGCAGAACCACCTGTCCCGATAAGACTATGAAGACTCCATCAGCCGATGCACCGCGCTCATATATTGTAAACCCGGCAGGCCAAGTCGTGCGGGCACCGAATTCCAGTAGCGCGTCCCGCTGGTCGCGGGTAAGCTGCCGACTATCACTCAACCGGGGAGAAGGCACTTCTACCACTCACGGCAATGGCGTACGATTGGAGCGCGGCATTCCAACGTTCGGCGAAAACACCGCCGCGCTTTGAGTATCAGGATTGCAAGGTACGGGCCGTGAGGACATCTTACCTACGAGGGATGAGGGACGAGCGACCAAGAGTTCCATTGCCAAGTGAGCGACTTGAGCCAGCATACGACGCACGAGCCCGGGTCATCATCCCTGCCGTCGGTCGCCATTCTTGGCGCCGACGCGTTGCTTGCTGCCCGTCCGGCAACTCCGGTGCAGCTTGCGCATGCGTGCCTGGTAGCAGGCTATAGCGCTGTTTTCCCTGCGACTTGGGGAGACGAGATCGTCGCTGCAGCATACCTGGACCGAATCGGAAGTCGCACAGCGATGCCGACCATTGCGTGCGCGTGCCCGCGCGTTGAGGAGCGATTGCTCGCCTCAGGACACGACTTGGCGCCATACCTGGTGACCCTTGCCTCGCCTCCCGTGGCTACTGCCCGGTATCTTCGCGCCCTCTATGGCCAGCATCGCATTCACATCACCTATGTTGGCCGCTGTCCTGGCGCGAATGACGAGGCGATAGAAGAGACGCGTGCACCAGAGGAGTTTCTCGCCTTTCTCGCCGAAAGGAATATCGACCCGGCAGATCAGCCCTACCTGTTCGACTCGGTAATTCCGCCGGATCGAAGGCGGTACTACTCGATACCGGGCGGCATTCCGGCCACCCAATGGCTTTCCAGCTCTGGGGCTCTGCAGCTTGTCGAATTGGACAGCGACGATCTGGCGATCGATCTGGCGCAGATACTACTTGCCGAGCAGCCGGCTCTGGTTGATGTCACGCCAAGTGTAGGCTGCTGGTGCAGCGGTGGCACTGGCACAAATGGATCCCGCTCGATGCGAAAGGAAGTCGTTGCGCTCGAGCCTCCGCGGGCACGCAGCGAGATACTCGATCCGTCTCTCGTCGTCGATGTCCAACGAATAATGAGCCAGGAGTGCCCCACCGCTCCGCATATCGACGAAGAAGGTGGAGTAGCCGATGCTGATCCGCGGACGGTGGATTTCGTGTCTCATGTGACGGTGGCGGACGTGCCGACGCCGGACACAAGTGAGCCGGTCGCGTTCGCGGAGTCAGCGCCCCCTACACACCCGCCGCCCATCGCCGAGGCGAGGGAGTCCGTCGCGCCATTCGACACGTCGCCTGTGCTCGCCGACGCTATAGGCGAGATAGATGAATCTCCGCTCTGGAGTGGCGTCGTCAACGTCCCGTCGGACTTGCTGCTTCCCATCTCAACCCTCGAGCCTGCCGCGCCGGAGGCTCGCGTCTCGATCACCGCCGAACCCGTGGCACCCACCGAGCCTTCGGCAGAGCCCCTTACAATATCACCCATGCTGGCGAAGTCTCGCAGGAGCTTCACCACCGCTCCCGTAGTGCTCGTAGGGAGCGGGCGAGCCCTGCCGCGAGCCTACGTGGCGCGCCGGCGGTCCGGCGATGATCCAATGACTCCGGTTGCCGCACCTCTGCCAGAGTTAAAGGAATCAGATTCGATTGTTGCCCAACCCGATGCCGACCTCGAGGCAGAGCCTGTTCGCCGGCCGACACCTGCCACCACAATGGAAGCGATTGCCACAACGCAGCCCGTTGACGCGACGGAGCCAGTTGCTGAGCCAGCTGCCATGCCCGAGCCAGTTCCCACGCCAGAACCGCTTGGGAGCAGTCAAGTCTGGGAGGATAAGCCTGGACATCCGCCCCCCGCCGGACGGACGGTTACCATCCCCTTGCCGCCTACACACCTCAGGCCAGTGCCTCGGCCTGGCAGTGAGCGCCCCGCTCTTCTGGTTGTGATCGTCGCGCTGAGCATTGCCGCCGCGGCTCTCGCGTACCAACAGCTCAGTTCCGGACGCGGTGGTCGACCAGCCTCGAGCGGTAACGGAGCTCCAGCGTCGGTGGACGCGGCGACGCCCAGTTCTCCCGCGCAGAGTATGCCGGTACGGATGGACTCGAACCCGCAAACTTCCGACACGCTGTCACGTTCAAGCACCGGCATCGTTACTGGCGATTCAACGAATGCCCAAACCCCTCGGAAGCAACCGGTCGACAGCACTGATGCTTTCGTCTTCCCGCGCCGGCGAAGCGAACTTCCAGCAGGCCCGGACTCCACACGAGACGCCATCCTGCGCCGCCGGGCCCGTATCGACTCCATGGCACGAGCCATGAAGACGCCCTGAGAATCAACCCGGTTCCCCGCTGTCCGGTGGAATCGTCATCGGCCGCTCGAGAGGTGGAGGCGGTGGTCTCCGCTCCGGTTTCCTGAAGTCCCCAGGCTGCGGTTCATTCTTTTTCCTCTCCGGTGTCGAATCCGGCTGCGGATGGAGAGGAGGTGTATCGGACTCTCGAGTGGTTCGCGGCGCGGCGCTTGTGTCCGACAGTGTGTCCACAGCGCTCTGATCGGCACGACGACCGCACGATGAGATGACAAGGGCGGCGAGGGGAAACAGTTTCAGGTAGCTCATTTCATCCCGTCCTTCACTCCCGTCAGAACCAGCTGAACCGCCACAGCAGCGAGTAGGAGTCCCATGATGCGCGTCATCACGCGAATTCCGGTTTGTCCCATTCTCATCACCAGGTTCTCACCCGCTCGCAAGAAAACCCACGAAATAAAGGCCGTTATCAATATCGAAAGATAGACGACAACTGATTCCGACAGAGTGCGAGCTTGAGCGGCCAGCACCATGACAGTCGAGATCGCACCTGGTCCCGCGAGCATTGGCAGAGCCAAGGGAGTTATTGCCACATCCTCCTTCTCTTCCCCCTCCACTAGCTCTTCGGCACTCTCCTGAGTCGTGCGCCTTCCCCGCAGCATATCCATCGCCACGAGCCACAGAATAAGCCCGCCCGCAATGCGAAAGGCAGGAAGCGTGATGCCGAACGCCTTGAAGATGTACTGACCTCCGATCGCAAAGGCGAGCATGATGACGGCCGCGGCAATGCAGGCTCGACGCGCTGTCGCTCGCCGTGTCTCCGGGGTTTCATCACCGGTTATTACTAGATAGCTTGGGACTACAGCAATCGGGTCGACTATGAAAAGAATCGAGGTGAAGGTGATGAGCGCGAACTGCCAGAAGCTGTTCACGCCTTTGTCGATTTCCTCGAGTCGCCGGCCGGTTTCACTTTCTTCACTCTCGATCCCGGTTCCGGCGAGTCGTCGTACTCCCGTGTTACGGTTTCGATTGCCTCGCGAAGCTTCGATTCCCTGTCCGGCCCTTCCGGAACGCCCGCGGCAATCGCTGAGAACTGTGCGATCATCTCCGCGTCGATAAACCGGCTCGGCTCGTGTGCTCCCAATTCCTCGAGGGACCGAAGAGCGAGCCGGCGCAGACATTTCAGGGTCTCGGTGGAAAGACCTGCGAGTGCCGCCGGGTCCGCGACCGGCCTGGAATTTCGGAATCCGCGGGAGCGCACTGGCGCATCCCGCAACGCCCCGAGGGGCGCGAGGCGGACGACGAATGAACCGGGAGTGTGCTCCTCAATGGCGCTTACGACACCCTTGCGCTTCAGCCTGCCGAGTAATGTCGCGATGCTGGCGCGTACCGTCGATATGCCGTCGTAACTCTGGTTGCCGCGACCGGTAATGACGAGAACTTCTCCGGCTCGAGCCACCTGCCGCTCCCGGAGCCACGACTCAGCGCGACGCTCGGCCTCAACCGGACGAGGCAACCCCTCTCGCAAATTCAGGGTACGTTCGCGCCCGAACCGCGCCTCGTCGAAGGCGCGGTGCAGCTCCGTCAGCCCGCGACGGATGCGGTTAGCGCCCATGGTACTACTTCATCGCCTGCCATAGCACATGGCCATCCAGGCGCTCGTACGGGGTAGTCGCCGTCACCCAGGCCAGAGTCGGAGCCATGTCCACGACACGTGCGAACGTCTGAAACCGCCCAGCCCTGAACGGCCTCCCGAAGAAGATGACCGGGACGTTGGAGTCGTAGTCGTGCGGTGAGCCGTGTTGAGCGTAGCCCACGGCCTCCCAGAAGTTGAAGGGCGCCAGCGTGACCACGAGCTCGGCGGGCAAATCCGGGGTTAGCGCGTTGTACCAGCGCCTTGCTACGGCATCTCTTGCGGTGTCGACGCGAGAGAGAGATTGGCGCGAATCCACGCGTTGAACTCCCGGAACCTTGCGCACTTCAGCCGCAAACGCGCGCACGAGTGAATCCGCGCTTACCTTGGCGCGAACGAGCTTGGCACGATCCACGAACAGAATCGCGTCCTCGAAGCTGACGGCAGTCGAGTCCACGCCGCGTTCAACGAGCGAGCGCCTGAGAGCCAACACCACAGGTGCAAGGCTCACCGGCCGCGCTGATCCACCCCCCCCCTTTCGAGCGTTGTGAACCGCGGGAAACGGCGCCACCCCATGATCGGCTGTGAGGGCGACAACCACCTTGTCCGGCGAACGCAAAACGAAAAGCGAATCCAGAAACGCGCCCAGCATGCGGTCGAGACGGAGAATCTGATCGTGGATTTCTTTGGAGTCGGGTCCGAAGCGGTGACCGATGACGTCTGTCGCTGAAAGCGCGATCGCGACGATGTCCGTTTGGGTACCGGCGCCTAACTTAAGCTGCTGCAATCCTTCAAGCGCGAGATCGAGCGTGAGCTCATCCATCCACGGAAACCCCGGAAAGGCGCGTGCCGCGGCGATCGTGTCGACTGGAAGGACGTGAGGGAAAACAAAATTCGAGCCATTGCTCTCCGCGTTCACGCTGTCAGGCTCGGGGTAGGATCCGGCCGCGTGGATCGGCGTCCAGGACTGGCCCGCCATGCTCGCCGGAACCCGCCGAGCATTGAAGCGCTTGACCCACCCCGGCAAGGTGTCTGCGTAGTACGTGCTGGTAGTGAACCTCCCGTTCGCTGAATACCAGTAGACGTCCTGGCTGGCACGTCCCAACGGCAGAATCGCCCCGCGATCCTTGTAGGAAACTGAAAGCGCTCTGCTCCGCTGATCCTTGCTGCGAAGCCAGTCAATGAGTGTTCCGCCACGAAAGCGGAAAGGCGAAGCTCCGGGGCCGATTCCCTCTACGAGAGGAGCCTGTGGATCGAAAACGCCAGGCGCGTTCCGTACGATGCCGGTGTTTCGAGGAAACCGTCCCGACATGGTGCTCGCGTGACCAGGTGCCGTCTCGGTGATCGCGTGATCCTGATGAGCGTTGGTGAACACGGCGCCGTTCCGCACCATCCGTGCAAGCCCGCCGGTGAGCTGGGAGCCAAACCGCTCCAGATAGTCCTGCCGAAGTTGATCGACAGTGATGAAGACGATGAGCGACGGCACGATAGAGTCATCCGGAAACGCGCGCCGTTGGGCTAAGGTCGGATTCGCGAAGGTCGAGAACAGAAATGCGAGAGCAAGTAGCCTGATCATGTCGAGAACACGAGAGGTAAAGGAATACTAGCCAACGAGAACCCCTAGAAGGAGACGGGCCGACGCGTGAGGATTGAGTTCTGGGTGGCGTGGTGGCTTGCGGGATGGCCCAGTGTGTCGGTTCGCTACCAGATGGAGATGTGGTTGCTCCGGAGCTTGTTGTCCAGTTGCCACGATACGAACTGGCCGGGCCGAACCACGAGATAGTCCGTGAAGGCCAGTCCTCCAGGCAGGTGTGGGGTCGCTGGTGTCGACGCGCCTGCGGCCGCCCAACGGGTCGGTGCTGCGGCGGTCCCAACCACCCACCGGCTCCGCGATCAGTTGAAGCTCGCGCTTGATGAGGTTCGGCGAGAGCTCGAATCTTTCAGTAGCCATCCCGTTTACGGCCCCCAGACGGGTGCGAATGCCGGCGCGCATCACGTAGACTCGAACTTCAATGATGGCACCCTGCGGAGGATGTCCACCAAGTCCACCGGAGCTCGTCGCTCGATCTCTTCCCTGGTAATGAACGTGGCCACCTCCCCCTGAATTCCGCCGCCGCTCAAAATCGACCAACCGAGGTGCCTCCGATTCCAATGCTTCGCTCACCACTACCGTGTCAAGCTCTCGAGCAGAGGCTGTCATGGCAAAGGCTACGAGAGTCGTTTCGCCGGGAGGAAGGTTGAGGATGTGAGACGCAGGCCGGAATCCCACCCGCCTGAGAAGAAATGCCTGCCTTCCCGGAGGCACAGCTGCGAGCGCGAAGGGGCCGTTCGTGTCCGTAGTTGTGCTGAGGCCGGACACCACCATGCTAAGCCTGACTGCTGGCAGGGGACGACCAGCCCCGTCGAGGACCATTCCCCGTAGGGAAGCGGGTTTGAGTGCCGCCGAGGTGTCCTGTGCCCAAACGGAGGAGGCCTGGAACGCCAGGCACAGCGCCGCAACGAGTCCGAGCCTATGCATCGGGAGTCGGGAGTCGGGAGTCGGGAGTCGGGAGTCGGAACAACGTACGCCGCCTCTAGCGCTGTGGAAGGAGCTCGGCACGATTGTAGAGCGCGCCGCCACGCATCACCAGTCGCACACGACGCGCGTTGGCAATGTCCGCTGTAGGATCAGCGTCGAAAACAACAAGATCGGCGATTTTTCCTTTTTCCAGTGAACCGATGTCCGACTGACGTCCCATTGCACGCGCAGCTATGATGGTAGACGACGCAAATACTTCCCGCGCCGGCATTCCGGCCGCCTGCATGGCTTCCATCTCCCGATACACGCTCGGACCGGCTGCCGTTCCCGGGTTGCCGGCATCAGTGCCCATGGCAATCGCAAGCCCGCTCGCACGCATTCTCCGGATGTTGCGCTCCGTGGCTGCGAACGAAGAGTCCATGCGTCCGCTTCTTACACGCGCTATTCCCGAACGGCGCCGATCTTCCGGCAGCACACGCTCGAGCTTGGCGAGAGTTTGCTTGTCCACGCACTCGAGAGGATATCTGTGCGCTGGAGAACGGCCGAGGTACACGTCAGCGTACCCTTCGAGCACCGTGAGCGTAGGGATGACGATGACCTTGTTGTTCCGTGCGAGCTCGATGAACTCGTCATCCACGTCTTCCGGCGCAACGCTGTGCACGAGGACAGTCGCCCCTGCGCGGAGTGCGTCCTTTGCGCGCGCAAGCTGAGTAGCGTGGACGATCAGAGGAAGTCTCGCTTTGGCAGCCTCGGCTCCGGCGACGAGGAGCAATTCGCGAGCACGCGCCTGCAGTGAATCGGGAAGCTGCAGGTACCACACCTTTACTGCGGCAGCACCCATCGCGGCCTGCGCGCGCACGGCGGCACGAACGACGGAATCGCTCCTCATGTGCACGAATTGCCTAAGCGCCGGCAGGTTCACCCAGTGGTCGATTGAGGACAACAGAGGACCGGCCGCCGAGACATGCGGTGCGCTCAGCGACACCTCATGTGCGCGAGACAGCGGGTGCGTCCACGGATAGCCGCCGACATCGAACACAGCCGTCACGCCAGAACAGAGATACGCGCGGTCGTAACGATCAGGCCGGCGCTGAAGATCCGCGACAATCGAGTCGTAGGGATACTCCGCGCGTACATCTATCGCGTCGGGGCGCCCGTCCACCCAGCCGGTCTGGGAATAGTGCACGTGCGCGTCCACCAGTCCCGGCGAGATAAAGCCGCCGTCCACGCGCACCGTCTCTGCATAAGGCGGCGGAACACATTCCGAAGCCGCCGCTGCGCAGACTATACGCCCACTCCGCACCACTACCACGGCGCTGGGAACTGGTGCTGCATCCGGGTTGATCAGCGTTCCCCCAACAAGGGCTACGGGAGGTGGTGCCGCGCCAGTCGGAAAACCGAACGCAGTGCTAACCGCGATCTTCCAACCTTCTGTTGTTCTGACAAAAAGCCGCTCCGAGATCCCTTCCGTTGCCGAGCCTGCCTGCGTCACGCGATAATGGTACGTCCCATAGACAATACCGGGCGCGACAGGCACCAACCGGAGATCACGAGCTACCAGCGTGTCAGGCCACGTACTGTCGCGACGAGCTGGCCAGTCTGCGAAGCCGAGATCGAGGCCGCCGGGGCCGTTCCGGGCGAGCGTCGCGGTCTGGAGATAGTAGGAGAGATATCGAGCGCGGTCGCGCTTGTGGATCGCATCAATGTTCCCCTCGAAGACGAGACGCGCCTCAGCCGTGTCGGATGCTGTGGTTCGGGGAGATACTGAAGTCGAAACCGGCGGCCGTGCGCAGGCAGAACCGAACATTAGAACAGCTAACAGATAACGGGTCACAGGGATTAGGGATTAGGGATTAGGGAAAATAAGGGCCAATACGGCGGGAAGCCGCCACTCCAGAATATATGGCGACTGCTGTCCCAGAGTCCTATGCCAGTGCGGGCACCTAATCCCAAATCCCTAATCCCTAGTCCCTAGTCCCTAGTCCCTCCAAACGCCAGTCCCAGCTGCCAGGTCCAGAAGTTTGTGTCGCTCTGAATCGGCGTGAAGCTGATAGAGCCGTCTGGATTGTCGCGGATGCTACCTTCGCGAAGATAGTTGGCTCGGCCGTTCGCATGATAT
>JBHENQ010000083.1:0-32170 GCA_046261975.1 Gemmatimonadaceae bacterium
CAATCTCACTCTGGCAGGAGCACCTGCGTGAGGCCGCGGCATCGTGAGATGCATTGGCATCAAGCTCCAACGAACGCAGCGCAGAGCTACGCCAAAGAGGCTGAGGCACTTTCGCACCCGTGGACATTTCCGCTGAGACACACAGTTTGGTACTCAATGTCATTTATTTCAGCAACCTGCTAGTCCCTGTTCCCTAATCCCTAATCCCTATTCCCTATTCCCTAATCCCTATTCCCTATTCCCTAGTCCCTAGCCTTATTCATACGCGTGTCAATCATTCCGCTCTTCGGCCACGCGGCGCTTCGACGCCGGCTGGAAGACGGCTTCACGCGCAACGCTTTGCCCGCCAGCCTCCTCCTCGAGGGACCGCGAGGAATCGGAAAGCAACGCCTCGCACTATGGCTCGGCGGCATGCTGCTGTGTACCGGCGACAACCCGCCCTGCGGGAGGTGCCAGAGCTGTGGGTACGTGGCGGAGCTCGCCCATCCTGACCTTCACTGGATCTTTCCTCGACCACGCCTGAGCGGGGATATCACCGCTGAGGACGTACGGAACGATTACCGGGATGCGATAATGGACCGCCAGGCAGCCGCCGGCCTCTACCCCGCACCAAGTGGGTCCGAAGGAATCTTCATCTATACGGTACACACGCTCTCCGGAGTCGCAGCGCTCACTCCCGCCATGGGGAGTCGCAAGGTCATTGTGATCGGAGACGCGGAACGCATGGTCCCACAGGAAGGCTCTGAGGACGCCGCGAATGCCTTCCTCAAGCTCCTCGAGGAACCTCCTTCCAACACGCATCTCATTCTCACGTCGAGCGAGCCGGGAGCTCTCCTGCCAACGATCAGATCACGCGTGGTCTCGATGCGCGCGTCACGCCTGACAGATGGTGAGGTCCGTGCGTTTCTGGAGGATCCAGTCGTGCGGTCCGCACTCGACAATACTGACAGCGCGACCTCTATAGAAGACCGGATTCATCTCGCGTCTGGCGCGCCAGGAACTCTTTTGGCGGACCATCGGGAAGGCGACCCAATGGCAATGGCCCGGACGTTCGTAAATGCAGCCTTCGAAGGACGGCCGGCGCAGATGCGCGCTTCTCTGGCACTGGGTAGTAGCGGGGCGCGGGGCTTCTTCTCGGACGTGCTCGACGCCACATGTGCACTTCTCGCGCAGCACGCTCGCGAGTCCGCTGACCGTAACGAACCAGGTCGCGCCCTTGCCTTCGCTAAGGCAATCGATGCGGCCGAGATGGCCAAAACGCGAGCCTACAGCAACGTGAATCCACAGCTCGTCGGGACGGCATTGCTTCGCGAAATGAGCTCGCTGCTCCATGACTGATCTGTCCCACCTAGGCCCAGCCGGCGATGCCCGAATGGTTGACGTAACCGCCAAGGAGGTTAGTGAACGCTCGGCACGGGCACATGGTGTTATACGAATGAAACCCGAAACTCTCGCAGCCATCCAACGTGGCAATATGCCCAAAGGTGACGTCTTCAGCGTGGCACGAGTCGCTGGCATTATGGCAGCAAAGCGAACCGCGGAGCTCATTCCACTATGTCATCCGCTTCCCCTAACCGATGTGCAGTTAAGTTTTGTTGCTGTCCCGGACCTGCCAGGATTGCGTGCAGAAGCGGTCGTGAGAACTGTGTCCAGGACAGGTGTCGAGATGGAGGCCATCACCGCCGTGGCGGTGGCTCTGGTAACTATTTTTGATATGGGCAAATCAATCGATAGGACTATGCAAATCAACGACATACGGCTTGTGGAAAAGTCTGGTGGAAAGAGTGGAACGTGGAAAGCTGGATAGGCACGCTCATTGCCCTTAGGTAGGGTGGCAAAGGGGCGACTTTCGCCCTCTATTTTTTGCTTGACCCTGCCATTAGGGAGGAGCTCATGAGCGGCAAAGCAAAGTCATACGTGCACCGCGGCGACCGGGATCGTAGGCGGGCGCGCGTGCGAAGAGGGTTACTGTTGACAGGCTTCCTGTCCTCGCTGGCTTACGTAGTTGTCGACCGGCAGGAAGAGGCTACTGCGTCCGCAGTGAGCATCATGTCGTCGAGCGGCTCTGTGGACCGTCTGAGGACGGAGCTGGACATCGCGAAGGGCGAGCTGGACCTGGCGAAGGCCCAGCTTGATCGTGCCCGCCGCGTTATCGGCCACAGCACCAGGTACAAGATAAGCGCGGACCTAGCCCAGGACATCTACGACATCGCGCTGGCCGAGGGCATAGAGCCTGATCTGGCGTTTCGGGTGGTGAAGGTCGAGAGCGAGTTCAAGGAGAGAGCCACGAGCCCGGTAGGGGCGGTTGGGCTTACGCAGCTGATGCCTGCTACTGCCCGGATGTTCGACGGCACGCTAACGAAGGATCAGATGTACGACCGTCGCACGAACCTGAGAATCGGATTCCGTTATCTCCGTTCACTCGTAGGCCGCTACGATGGTGACGTTCAAGTCGCACTTCTGGTCTACAACCGCGGTCCCGTGGCGGTGAACGCTGCGCGCGCCATGGGAATCGATCCGCGCAATGGATATGAGAAGCTGGTAATGAACGGTTACAAGGGGAATGGCGTGATAGACTAACAAGTCTGAATTCAGTCGCGAGTCTTCGCTGTGCGGGCTGTTCTGGAAGTTCCCCGCTTGACGGTCGCTTTCTTTCCTTTGGAAGCGACCGTCCTTTTTACGAGTATCACCTGGCCTGGATGGATCACGGTCTTCCTGAGTCCGTTGAGCCGCTTCAGCGTCGCCACGTTGGTGCGGTACTTCTTCGCGATCGAACTGAGCGACTCGCCACGCCTCACCACGTGAGTAGACGTCCGCCCACTAGATCGGCCGTAGCGCTCGATAGCCGGATCCGGCACATCCAACGCTGCGGCGACTACGTCGGGAGACGGCACCAACACCACCTGTCCCCCGATGAGCCGGCCCCGCTTCGTCCTCTTTAGGCCTCGATTGTACCAGCCGAGGGTCTTCGCGCTCACGCGTGCTCGTCCTGCCAATGCCGCGAGGCTTTCGTTCTTACGCGTGGTAATGCGCGAATACGCGGCTCTATCCTCTGCAGGAAGCTCCGCGTAGGAGTCGCGAAACCCATCCGCTTTTCCCGCAGGCAGCCTCAGAAGCACCGAGTCGTGGGGCGGCGTCACGCCCCGAAGCACCTGGGGATTGAGGTGACGTATTTCGGCCAGCGTTGCGCCGCTCGCTTTGGCGACGGCGAGGAGTGGAGTGGAGGCTCCCACGCAAATGCTGTCATGCGCGAACGGCGGCAGGGGATCGATGTCTATGCCGTAGCGCTGCGGCTCCTTGGCGACGAGGGCCGCAGCGATGAGCTTCGGCACATAGTCTCTCGTTTCCGCTCGTAGGTAATCCTTCTCCGCCAGAGCAAAGAAGGCGTCATCACCGGTAGTCTCCCGAAGTGCGCCTGCGTACCTACGCAGTCCTCGTCCCACGCGGCCGGCTCCGCCGTTGTACGCCGCAGCTGCGAGGTACAACGAACCGAAGCGGTCATTGAGCCAACCCAGATACTTGATTGCGCCGTCTGTGGAGCGGACCGGGTCGCGCCGCTCATCGATCCACCAGTCGACTCGAAGCCCAACACCCTTCGCGGTCGCGGTCATGAACTGCCATATCCCTACTGCGGCCGCCCGAGAGTATGCATGCGCATCATAGCCACTCTCGATGAGGGCCAGATAGGTGAGATCCTCGGGGAGGCCGGCCTTGCGAAGCTTCGCGCGGATCATTGGCTCGTACTGAGAACCGCGCGTAATCTGCATGCCGAAGCGGTCCTTGGCCGACCCGGTGAATCTCTCCATATAATAGGCTACGCGGCGGTGGGTCTCGTAGGACCGGACATCGATGTCCCATGTGGTTGGTGCGGGCGCGGCCGGTTCCTCGTCCAATGAGTCGGGGGGGGGGGCGTGATCTGCCGAATCAGGCACAGAGTCAATCGTGGCAACCGAGTCCCCAAAGATCGCGATTGCTTCCCGCGTGACCTCATGCGATGCGACTTCGATGGTGTCATCGGCAGGCGCGCTGTCCGAAGCGACAACTCGGGCCAGCTTGCTCGAATCGCTGACAGGCGCGCGAGACGGACTACCGTCTCGACTGCCGGCGTCTGCCTGGGGTGTCGCGACCGGCGCCGCCGTCGGCACGGCGGGCGGCGACGATGCGCGGCAGGCGGCGATCGTTGCCGCGAGCACCAGAAGCTTGTACGTCCGGATGGCGGGAAGAGTCATGTCACGATGGCGTCGGCTTGTAAGATAAGATGAGAAGCGGCACTCTGCCGGAGTAGGGAGCCGGCGCCGATGCCACGTGCGAAAGTCTAACGAGTCGCTATAAAGTTACCCAGAACGCGGTTAGTGGCATTGAGCACTGCGACGACGGCGCCGCGCGTGGTGTCGACCTCGACGAGTGCAGAGCCCAACATGCGCTTCGGACCATCGCCTTTCTTCGTGGCCACGGAGACGATGATGACATTGGCATCGAAAGCCCTGACAGCTTTCACGCCGATGAGCTCGAACACAAGCGATTGTTCAGCGAAGCGCTCGAGAGCGCGGAGCGTGGCGTCAGCCGCCACTCGAAGATCGACCGTCGAGCTCGACTGTCCCGACGCGGCTCCGCAGACTCTTACACCATCCAGCCATTCCAGCTCCACCTCTGCCGTGCAACGGCCGTCTGAAGTTCTCCGAAAACGGAAGTCGGCCAAACGCAGACGTTCGCGCTTGAATTGCACCGGGGCGCTGAACTGAAGGGATTGAGCCTCGCTCTGGTTCATGCCTGGACACGACGGGTAGGGGAATGGCGCGTTGTTGTAACGTCTCCCGAAGAAACGAGCGACTTCCTCGAAAGCAACGCATCCCCACTGCAATGTCGTGACTGGTCGCCACGTATGTCTGCATTGTGATTTTTCCCGTGTTATTCAGGCAACACGTCGGAAAAATCTCTGTACGCGTCCTGCAACCTTTTTTTGCAGGTTGCAACAGAATCATGCAACACTCGCGTGCGACGAACGTTTATGCGATGGCGCAAGTAGTTGTACGAATGGGACTTGAGTTAAGGCATAAACGTTGCTTTTGCAGCCGTGCGAGAGAGATCCCCGCGAGGCTCTTGGGGAGCTCTCGCGATTCCCCTCCAGGAGTTGTGCAACCGTGAGAGAAAACGGAAGGTCCACGAGTTACTTAAGTGCGCCGGGCAACGTCTCTTGGTCAGCTATGATAACAGACCAGACTTCTCGTGGAATCGGGCTCGGCTTCGAAGCGATAATCGGAACCAGCGAAGTGCTTCGAGATGCCATCGATCGCGCGCGCAAGGTCGCCGCCAGTCGACTTGCAACCGTGTTGATACTCGGCGAGACCGGCACTGGAAAGGAATTATTCGCGCGCGGAATACACTACGCGGGACCGGCGCCAGCCGAGCCTTTCGTCGCTGTCAATTGCGCTGCAATACCGGAAGCGCTTCTTGAATCGGAGCTCTTCGGCCACGAGCGCGGTTCGTTCACGGATGCGCGCGCCCAGAAGCGGGGCCTGATGGAAGTTGCCGGGATGGGCACACTCTTTCTGGATGAGGTGGGCGAGCTCCATCGTGCACTCCAGCCCAAACTTCTCCGAGCCCTGGAAGAGCGAAAGCTGCGTCGCGTAGGCGGCGTCGAGGAGATCGACATAGGATGCCGCATCATCGCCGCGGCGAACGGATCGTTGTCCGACGCAGTTGCTAGGCTTGAGTTCCGTGAGGATTTATTCTATCGGCTAAGTGGGTTTCGCGTTCAGCTTCCTCCGCTAAGAGAGCGAAACGGGGACTTGCCCGCAATCGCGGCTCACTTTCTCGATGCGCTAGCGAGGCAACAGAATCTCAAGCCTAAGACTTTGTCGCCCGAAGCAATGTTGGCGCTGAATGCGCACACCTGGCCCGGCAATGTCCGCGAGCTCAAGAACGTCGTCGAGCATGCGGCGATTCTGTGCGAGGGTGACGAGATTGGCGCGCACCACCTTCTGCTTCAGCGTCGAACCCGCCTTCCGGCCACTCCGGTAACGGGCGATGTCCGTGAAATTCAGATACCGGAATCCGGAAAGTCGCTGGATGAGATCGAGTCGGAGGCAGTGCGTCACACCCTTCAAATAACGAAAGGGAATCAGAGCCGAGCCGCGCGAATCCTCGGCATCTCGCGCCCGACATTGGCTCGCAAAATTCGCGAGTATGGCCTGAGGCAGCGCGGCCCCGATCGAGTAGCATGACCGCCGCTAAAGGGAGTATCGAGGGCGCACGCGGCGGCGCCCCGTCACGGGTGTTTTCATGAGCGGTGGACAGATCAGGGTGCTTTGTGTGTCTCCGAACGCTGCCGACGCTGAGCGCATGCGTCAGGCACTTTCGCGCACTCGGGCGGACGGCACCACTTCGACATGCACGGACCTCGAGCTCAAGCACGTGGGAGGCGTGGGCGAAGCGCTTGAACGACTGGGCGAGGATCGCTTCGACGCCACGATTCTGGACCTATCGGCGCCCGAAGGTCGAGACTTCGAATCGCTCTTGCGCGTGCATGAACGCGCTCCCGATGTTCCGATCATCGTCATCACCGCGCCCGGCGACGAGGCGCTGGCGATGCTCGCCCTCAAGGAGGGAGCGCAGGACTCTCTCGACAGAAAGCAGGTCACCGGCAATCTCCTCGTCCGCTCCATTCGCTATGCGATCGAGCGCCACCAGTTGCAGGTGGCGCTTCGAGCGATGTCCCTAATAGACGACCTAACCGGTCTCTATAACCGGCGCGGATTTCTTACGCTCGCCAAGCAACAGCTCAAGGTGGCCGACCGGATGAAGAAGCGCGTGTCGCAGATTTTCGTCGACCTGGACGGACTCAAGGCAATCAACGACGCTCAGGGGCACCGGGCAGGTGATCACGCGCTCATTGAGGCCGCGGACATACTCAAGGAGACTTTCCGCGATTCAGACATCATTGCGCGCATAGGCGGAGACGAGTTCGTGGTTCTTGCCATGGAGACGAGCGGCGCGACGGCGGAAACGTTCGCGGCGCGTCTAGCCGAGAATGTGCGCGTTCGGAACGCGCGGGACGCGCGACTGGTACCGCTGTCCTTCAGCATGGGCGTAGCCTACTACGACCCGGAGAATCCCTGCACCATCGAGGAGCTCCTCGCGCGCGCGGATACGCTCATGTACAACGAGAAACGCGCGAAGCAGCAAACGCCCGCCCGCGGTGTTCCCACATTCCGCGATGACGACAGATCCTTCAAAGGTCTAGCGCCGCTCGGCGACTGACGCTCGTACCGTCGCACAAGTTGGCCGCGGCCGCAAGCCGCTGTAGTATGTGTGAAGTGTATCCCTCCCGCTTACTCTACCCCGACAGTTTTCGGGACGAGCTTCGAGCTACGCTCGCACTCGCGTTGCCGATAGTAGTCGTGCAGGTGGGCATGATGGCGATGGGAGTGGTGGACACCATCATGGTGGGACATGTCAACGCCACCTCCCTCGCCGCGGTTGCGGTGGGCAATCTCTATTTCTTCAGCCTCGCTGTTTTTGGGATTGGCACCCTCATGGCGCTTGATCCTATCGTCGCTCAGGCTGTCGGCGCTGGGGCTGACATCGCCGTCTCGCGCGCGATGCAACGGGGGCTGCTCCTCGCTGTCGCCTTGAGCGCCGCGGTATCTGCTCTACTCTGGCCCGGTGAGCCGTTGCTCGCTTACCTGCGGCAGCCTGAGGATGTGATTCCAGTCGCCGCGGAATACGCGCGCGTCTCGATCGTGGGAGTGTTTCCGCTGCTGGCGTTCGTTGTTCTGCGTCAGAGCCTTCAAGCGATGGGACGCATGACGCCAATCCTGATTACCGTCATCACCGCCAACATCTTGAACGCCCTCCTCAATTGGGTGTTGATTTATGGCAATCTCGGAAGCCCCGCGCTGGGCGCAGTCGGATCGGCCTGGTCTACCGCGATAAGCCGCTGGCTCCTTGTCATCATGCTCATGACCATGGGCTGGCATGAGATCGGAAAGCATGTGAAAACGCCGAGGCGCGAGGTGTTCAGCTCTGGGCCGCTTTGGCGTATGCTGGTCCTTGGTGTGCCAATCGGGTTTCAACACCAGCTCGAATACGGCGTGTTCGCCGTTGTCGCGGTGCTCATGGGCCAGCTCGGCACAACGCAGGTAGCAGCGCACCAGGTGGCTATTAATCTGGCCTCGCTGACCTTCATGGTCCCGCTTGGGATTTCGGCGGCGGCCGCGGTTCGCGCCGGGCACGCCGTGGGCCGCGGCGATCCGGAACAGGCCGCTCGCTCCGCGTGGGCTTCGCTCGCGTTTGGTGGGGCTTTCATGTTGCTCAGCGCGTTCGCATTCATCATAGCTCCCGGCGTTCTCGCCAGGATCTACACCAGCGACGGCGCCGTACTGGCACTGGCGATCTCGCTCATTCCGATCGCTGGCGTGTTTCAAGTGTTCGATGGACTGCAGGCAGTTGCGGCGGGCGTGCTTCGGGGGATGGGTGACACAAGAGTGCCGCTTTATGCCAATCTGATAGGGTTCTGGCTCGTTGGAATGCCTGTGAGCCTTCTGCTGGGCTTTACGGCCGGCACTGGCCCGACGGGGCTTTGGTGGGGCCTCGTGGTAGGACTCGCAGTGGTGGCCCTTTTTCTGGTGGTGCGCGTGCGGTCGCGGCTCGCGGCACCCCTAACGCGCGTTCGTATCGATGACGTGGTGCTAGGGATAGGGATAGGGATTAGGGATTAGGGATTAGGGATTAGGGAATCGGGAATCGGGAATCCGGAACGGCCACCAGTGACGTGTCCCAGTGCCTAGTCCCTAATCCCCAATCCCTAATCCCTAATCCCTAGCCCTTGCCACTTTCGCCGTCGTGATGATCTGGCCCGTGTGCCTCTGCGCGTGTTCGGCGGCGTGAAAGAGGAGCCCCAATACTGTGGACGGCAGAGCAGCGCGACCGACTGTGCGACGCTCGTGGAGCCGCTCGCGTGGGACTGAACGCATCAGGGCTATCGCGTCTTCGATCGCCTTTCTAGCGATGTCAACGAGCGCGCGAGCATCGGCGGGACTTCCCTGCTCCTTCTCCTTGTCCAGCGTATCGCGCTGTTCCTCGCTCAGTGATTCTCCGCGTGCGTATGTGCACAGGCGGTCGATACTCCCTGCAATGTGGCGAACATGAAAGCCAATGGACGCCGCGCCC
The DNA here is from genome assembly GCA_046261975.1 of Gemmatimonadaceae bacterium. GTDB lineage: Bacteria > Gemmatimonadota > Gemmatimonadetes > Gemmatimonadales > Gemmatimonadaceae > JBHENQ01. The sequence goes on from JBHENQ010000083.1 coordinate 9,172, forward strand.
GCTGGGGTTGTCCACAGCTCAGCCGGGGTAAGCGCGGAGACGACACGCTCGATATCCTCGGATACCTGAATGAGCGCGTGCACAGCTGGCATCAGCGTTGGCTCGACGCCATCGATGGGCCCGCGTAACCAGACTTCCGGAACTGTTGGACTCTTCGAGGTCATCTGTTATATGCGCCCTTTCAGGCTGGTTTTCACCGCCACACCGGCCTCCAGCGTGCGGTGTACCGGACACTTGTTGGCGATCTCGAGAAGGCGCTGGAGCTGAACAGCGTCGAGATCGCCGGAGAGCTCCACCTCGCGCTCTAGCTCGTCCATCTTCGCGGGCTGGGACTCACAAGTTTTCTCGTCCACCGCATGAACCCTTCGGTGTTTCAGTCTCACGATGGCCTCGGTGAGAGGCCATTTCTTTCGATCGGCGTACATGCGGATGGTAATGGCGGTACAGGCGCCGAGCGCGGCGGCTAGGAGATCATATGGCGTCGCTCCCTTGTTGGTGCCACCGACAGCAAGCGGCTCATCCGCTATGAGACTGTGCCCACTGGCCATGATATCCGTTCGATAGCCGGTTTCGCCCGTGCGTGCGGTAACGCGACTGTCGGCCACGAGCTTGCCTACCGTCACATCTCGCTCGGCGATGTAGCGCGCAGCCCACGCAGCGAGCATAGAGCCTACGTAGTCACCATCCTGTTCGTTGGAAAGCAGGTGATCGGCGCCATCGAGACTGATGAAGCTCTTGGGATGGCGTGCAGCGGTGTAAATCCTGGCGGCGTTTTCTATTGGCACCAACTCGTCGGAGGGAGAGTGAAAGACCATGAGAGGCCGACTGAGCTCGCGGATTGCCTTGTCCATCCGCGTTTCGTTGAGATCTTCGAGAAACGCCTTCTTGATCCTGAAGCCGCGGCCTGCTATCAGAACGTCAGCGTGACCATGTGTTTCAATTTCGGAGATGGAGCTGGAGATTAATTCACGGAGGTGGCTCGGGTCGAACGGGGCGGCGACGGTTGCCACAGCTCTCGCGGAAGTCACCTCTCCGGCTGCCCGCAGAACCGCGGTTCCGCCGAGTGAATGGCCGATGAGCAATTGCGGAGCATCGAATTGAGCAGCGAGAAAGCGCGCCGCGGCAATGACGTCGGCGGCACTCGAGGAAAACGTCGTGTCCTCGAAATCGCCCTGGCTTTCGCCCAGTCCCGTGAAGTCAAACCGTAGCACCGCGAAACCGTGTTCCGTGAGGGACCGGCTGATGTTGACGACTGCCCTGTAGTTCTTGGCGCAGGTGAAACAATGGCAAAGTATAGCCCAGGCGCGAGCTGCACCGCCGACAGGAAAGTCCAGTCGCGCGCTGAGCTCCGCGCCAGTGGCACCTTTGAAGGTTGTGGGACGCGAGTCCATGAGGATCTCCGGATTGGTCGTTGGCAACCTGAACAATATCTCCCGCTTCTGTCGTCCGTGAAGTCAGGGGGGGGGAGGATGCTCAAAACCAGCCGATCAAACCCTTTCGGCCCTGAGAGGGTCAAAAAGAGTGGCGGATAGTCTGAAACGTGTCCGCAAATCTTATCGCCGGAGCCGGGAGTGCTATGCTACGTACTCGTCGTCCTTGCGCCTTGGCGTTTGTATGCTTCACCTCCATCGCACTCTTTGCCTCGCTCGCCGAAGCCCAGTCCGGCAACTCCGTCCACCCGACATCCCCACCACAAGTCGCAGCTGTTCCGCGTACCGCAGCCATTTCCATTGACGGCCGTCTCGATGAGGCGAACTGGGCCGCCGCCGGCGCCGCGACTGATCTGATTCAGTCGCAACCCAACGAGGGCAAGCCGGCGACACAGCGAACAGAAGTGCGCTTCCTGTACGACGACGAGGCTCTGTACGTCGGAGCGCGAATGTTCGACAGCCTGGGTGGGAACGGAGTGCGGACGCGTTTGGTGCGACGCGACAGGAATGCTGATTCTGATGTGCTCAGGCTGGTCTTTGATACTTTCCACGATCATCTCGGCCGATCCGAGTTCCAGATCAATCCTTCGGGCGTGAAAGGCGATGCCACGGGTCCCGGTGGGTCTGACGTGGATGACTCCTGGGATCCGGTGTGGGAAGGAGAGGCGCGGATAGATTCAGCCGGTTGGACGGCTGAGCTCAGGATACCGTTTTCGCAGCTTCGCTTCTCCCGCGATACAGTGCAGACCTGGGGCCTTCAGATCGTCCGCCTCGCCAGCCGACTCAATGAACGAACTCACTGGGCGTTCTGGCCGCTCAAGGAAACCGGTGGACCATCCCGGTACGGCCATCTCAGCGGTATTCGCGTCATCTCGCGACCACGTCGCGCCGAGTTTCTGCCCTACGTCGTTGCACGCTCGTCGTACATTCGCCCGTCCAACTCCGACGACCCCTTCCAGCATGCCAGTGAGCAGTCATATCGGGCCGGCGCGGATCTGAAGTACCTGCTCACCTCGAATCTGACGCTGGACGCCTCCGTGAACCCGGACTTCGGCCAGGTAGAGGTGGACCCGGCTGTCGTGAATCTCAGCGCGTTCGAGACCTTTTTCCCCGAACGGCGCCCCTTCTTCGTCGAGGGCGTCGGGCTGTTCGACTTCGGATCTTTCAGCTGCTACTTCTGCAGCAACGTGTCATCGCTCTCGTTGTTCTATTCGCGGCGCATCGGGCGCAGGCCGCAGTCTGAGGACGTTGCCTATAATGCAGGGCAGTATGCCGACGTACCGGAGAACGCCACGATTCTGGGAGCCGCCAAGATCACGGGGCATACCGCCAGGGGATTTTCGGTCGGCGTTCTGGACGCAGTCACCCGCGATGAAAAAGCGACAGTAGTCGGAACCGATGGTGAACGCTTCAAAACTGTTGTGGAGCCTCTCACGAATTATTTTGTGGGGCGTCTCAAGAAGGACTTCCGCGGCGGGGACCTGGTGATCGGTGGGATCGGTACGTCGGTCCTGCGTCGCTTGAGCGACACGGCTCTGGTGCACCGGCTCAACGATCACTCCGAGACTGCCGGCTTGGACATGTCGTACTACTGGGGTAAGCGCGCCTACAACCTGCTCGCGAGCGCGGCTGTGTCGAGCATTGCGGGCGACTCCAACGCCATTCAGCGGGCGCAGCGCTCGAGCGCTCGATACTTCCAGCGCCCCGACCGAGTTCACGGCTCAAACAGCGTCTTCTCCGACAGGTACGACGGGTCGGCGACGTCCATGCGCGGCTATGCGGCCTACGCCCGCGTAGCCAAGATCTCAGGCGACTGGTTGTGGGAAGCTCACACGAATATCAGAAGCCCCGGATTTGAAGCGAATGATCTGGCGTTCCTCACGAGAGCCGACTACACGTGGATGAACGCCAATGTCTTTCGTCAGTTTCTCAAGCCCACGAAGTACTATCGAAACCTCTTTCTTATCGCCGGTGGCCAACAGCAGTACAACTTTGACGGCGATCTTACTGACCGGCAACTACACAGTTTTCTTGGCGGAGAGCTGGCGAACTATTGGGAATTCAACCTTTTCTACATCCGGCGTCCGGAGACTTTCGAGGACCGTCTCACCAGAGGCGGGCCCGTTGTCAAGCGACCAACCAACTATACGGGGTTTATGAACCTCAGCACCGACTCACGAAAGCGAGTGGTGTTGGCCACGAATCCTACCTACGGACGGAACGTGGAAGGGTCGTTCGGCTACAATTACAACCTCGACGTCACAGTTAAGCCGGCGTCCAACATTTCCTTTAGTCTCGGCCCGGCCTTCAGTCGATCTTCTTCGACCGCGCAGTACGTGATCGCCCGTCCCGATCCTACTGCGACTCTGTTCTATGGAAGCCGATACATCTTTTCCGATCTGGTGCAACGCACTCTTTCCATGGACACGAGACTCAACGTGACCTTCACACCCATGTTGTCACTGGAATTGTTTGCTCAGCCATTTGTCTCGAGCGCTAGCTTTACCAACTTCAAGGAGTTCGACACGCCTCGCGCACTCAGGAAGAGCGTTTTCGGTAGGGATCGCGGCAGTATCGACCTGACCTCGAATCCCGCTTCATGCGGTTTGCCAACCGGCGCTTCCCAGCGGTGCGTCACCCTCGATCCAGATGGCGCCGGACCTGCGGCGCCGATAAGTTTCCGTCACCCCGATCAGAACTTCCGTTCTCTCCGAGGGAATGCCGTTCTCCGGTGGGAGTATCGCCCCGGTTCCACGATGTTCCTCGTGTGGACGCAGTCGCGTGAGAACCTCACCGCGCTCGGCAACTTCGAGTTCAGCCGGGACAGGTCCGCGCTTTTCGATGCGCACCCCGACAACGTGTTTCTGATAAAGGTGAGCTACTGGTTGGGGCTATAGCGACGGCTGGATAACAAGTCGTCAGTAGGGAATCGGCCGCGGCTTAAGATACCGCACCACGGGCGATGTCAGCATCGTAGTCACAAGAGCCATCAACACCATCATGGCAAACAGCGTCGGTGAAATCACCCGCAGCTCCAATCCGACGTTGAGCACGATCAATTCCATGAGGCCCCGCGTGTTCATGAGGGTACCCAGAATGGCTGCGTCGCGCCACTGCAGGCCCGTGAGGCGGGCTGCCGCGAAGGTGCCGCCAAACTTTCCGAGCGTGGCCGTCAGGATGATGAGTGCGCAGATTAGCCACTGCCCCAGCTCGGACAGCAAGTCTATGCGGGTCCGCATGCCAGTAAAAGCGAAGAAGGCAGGCAAGAGCAGAATGGTGACTACGTTCTCGAGCTGCCGCCTGAAAGTGCGGGCCAAGTTGCTGTCGTGGGGTATGACAGCTCCTAGCAGGAAGGCTCCGAAGATGGCGTGAATACCGATCGCCTCACCCATCAAAGCCGACAACAGCAGCGCCACGAAGACCAATGCCACGGGTCCGCGCGTCTCCTCCTTCGCCTCTGCGCGGTGCGCGACCCATCTCATGATCGGACGAGCGACCAGGACCATGAAAGCGATGTAGGCAAGAGCGGCCACGACGACGAACAGCCCTTCGCCAACATGTGTCCTGGTAATTCCTACGACAAACGCCAGCAAACACCAGGCCGTGACATCATCGACGGCGGCGCAGCTCAGGGCAACCACTCCGAGCCTTGAGCTGCTCATCTTGTAATCGGTAAGGATGCGAGCCAGTACTGGGAACGCAGTGATCGACATTGCGACGCCCATGAATAGTGCAAAGCTGGTAAACGACACGTCGCTGCTGGAAAATCTCGGATACAAGAACAGCGCGAGCAGCGCACCCAGGAGGAAGGGGACGGTGATGCTCGCGTGCGAAGTCACGATTGTCGCATGAGCGCGGTGCTTGAGCAGTCCGGGATTCAGTTCCAGACCAACCATGAACATGTACAGGATCACTCCCAGTTGGGCGATTATACCCAGGAAGGGAGCGACCGAAGATGGCAGGATAAGAGCGGATAGATCTGGCCAAGTAGTGAGGGTCCGAGCAGAATGCCCGCAAGCACTTCTCCGATCACTGGCGGCTGATTCAGGTATGCGAACACTTTGGCCAATATCTGGCCGGTAACAATTACCGCAGTGAGCGCAACAAGAACATGAAGGAGAATGTTCGGTCCCTGGGCCAGTGAAACCGCAGACTCGGCTCCGACGGCCATCGGCGCGACCAGCGCTTCACCATGGTTGCGAATCAGAAAGAAAGCAACGACGGTGAGGACCACCATCAGGCCGTACCCGACAGTAGCCACGCCAAGCGGTGGGGCGCGCGATACGTCCGCCTGCGTGTCCCGGTTCACTCGAACACACTCCGCGGAGGCGCTGCCGTCGGATGTCAGCCGTTCGCAACGCCGTTGAGGTAGATCACCTGGCCAGTCACCGCGGAGCTCTCCGGACGGAGGAAGAACGACACGGCGTTGGCGATGTCCTCCACGGTGGTGAGCCGCTTGATGAAGAACTGCTCGGTGAGCTGAGCGATCTTCTCCGCCGGTACACCGCGAATCATGTCCGTTGCCGTCGGGCCGGGCGCCACCACGTTCACGGTTATGCCCAGTTCCGCGAGCTCCCGCGCCATGACCTGCGAGAGCGTTTCCACCGCGCTCTTCGACGCCAGATACGCCGACTCTCCGGCTAGACGCAGCGGTACTACTGCCGACGATACATTGACGATGCGGCCTAACTTCCGCTTGCGCATGATCTTCGCGGCCTCGCGGCTGACCAGAAATGTTCCGGTGACGTTTGTGCGGAAGGTCTTCTCCACCGTGCTCACCGGCGTCAGGAGCGAGTGGTTCATGAACGCGAGTCCCGCGTTGTTTATCACAACGTCCAGCCTGCCGTACGTCTGTGAAATGTGACGGAAGAGCGGCAGTACCTGCGCTTCATCGGCCACGTCTGCCTGCACATAGTCGAAGCGTTCCGCTTGCCAGCACTCTGCCGTTCGCCCGCAACCAACCACCCTGTACCCGGACGCAAGCAGATGTTCGGCGAGGTGCCGGCCAATCCCCTTTCGTGCGCCTGTGACCAGGGCAACAGGCTCTTCGCTCTCGGAAGTGCTGGAGGCGGCAGGACTCTCAGGGCCCGGCGATTTGGTCACCCGGTCGCTTCCGACAGGTTGTGGGTGTACACGTACACCTCTTCTCCCGCGTAAGATCGTTTGTCGAAGTCACACCCCATGGCGCTGAAGAATATGCTGGATGCCCGGTTCTTCGGCTGCACCACGTAAAGTATGCGATCGACGCCCTGACTGCGCGCGTGGTCAGCCAGCGTCTGAACCAGCCGCACCGTCAGTCGACTGGTGCCTCCAGGAGGTACGTGCTTCTGGAACGCCGGAGGAACCACGAGCGAGATCGCTTCAATTACACCGGACCCTTGCCTCATCGACGCGTGATCGCCCGAACGACGAGTCACCATCTTGACCGCCGAGTGGATGTCCCGCATCGATGCTGGCCTCGCCACGACGCTCCTGAGCATGATCCATGACAATGCCACGAAATGTTTTCGGATACCGCGAGTAATGAAATCCGACGGGCGATTCGTCCACGACAGAAACGCGATCACATTTCCGTCAACGCGGCCGACCAGACACCCCAGCAAACCGTCCTTCACGAGCCGCGAGAAGAAGAACTCGCGAAGAAAACGCGGTCCGAGCAACACCACCGGACTGTCGGCAAGATGTTCCTGATAGAGACTTGATACGCTGTCTACGTCGGCGGCATTGCCCGGGTCGAGAAACTCGACTCCCATGATCGCTAGCGCCTTACCTTCTTGAACCGGTAGTTCACCAGCGATTCGGTTACCACTTTTACCTTGGCAGGAATCATGAACGGCTGCAGCCGTCCTCGGCAATGCTCTGAGATACGCCGCTTGACATCGGCTGCAGGAAGCGGCTCCGCCATCTGAACGGTGGCCACAACCACGTTCCCCATGAGAAGGTGTGGTTCGCCGCTAACGCTCACATCTGTGAACTCCGGTAGCTCGGAAATTACCTTCTCAACCTCGGCTGGATACACCTTCTGTCCACCCACGTTGATGATCTCCGTGACCCTCCCGAGGATGCGGTAGTAGTCTCCTTCCTGAATTACGCTGTCCCCCGTGTTGAACCACCCATCCTCGTCGAACGGGCTGGGCGCGTTGAGGTATCCCAGCATGGAGCACCGGGCACGGATGCGCAAAGTGCCGTCGACGACCTTGGTCTCGTAGTCCTCACCTCCCACCTGCACAAGCAGCGACCGGTTGGAGGCCGATTTCGATCGCAGGATGCCCAGTTCAGAAAGTCCGTACGTCTGCTGCAGCCTGACGTTCGGAAAAGCTTCGCTGAGAAGCGCTAGCGTGCGCTCCGGCATCACCTCGGTGCCGTATGTGACGAGCTTGAGCGACGAGAGATCGAAGTCGCGGTGCGACTCGCCAAGGAGGAGCAGGTTGAGAAACGACGGGGACGTGGGCAGCAGCTCGGCGCGATGCCGTTCGATGGCGCGGCATACCTTGTTCACGCTCCGGTCGTCAGGGGCCACGACACACCCCAAATTCGCCAGCGTGTAGAAGAGCGTGTTGAAGCCGCCGATGTGGTCGAACAGCAGGAAGGTGACTGTGCGATAGCAGTGGCGCGGCTTGCGAAATTTCTCCAGGAGCTGCGGCAGTGCATGCAGGATCGCCTTCGGCTTGCCGGTCGAGCCGGAGCTGAACAGGACGAGACCCGCTTCACCATCGGCGCGTAGCTTCTGAAGCAGAGGGTGTTGCCGCCGGAACGGCGTGGCAGAGATTTGTCCCTGATCGTTTTCGTCGATCTCGATCTTGTAGTCTATCTCAGCGATCTCGCAGAATTGCTGGTGCTGGTCGAGTGAGTAGCGGGAAAGGGGAACGAGGATGCATCGAAGGCGGAGCAGAGCGAGCAACGCCGAAACCGAGGCCGGCGAGAAATCGCCGACAACAGCCACCGACGACCCTGCAGCGACACCATCAGCAGTAAGCCTCTCGACCCAGTCGTGATAGGATGCCTCGAGATCGGCATAGTGGTACTCGTGATCCCGCCAGATCAGTGCAGTCTTGTCGGCGCCTTCAGCGAAACGTTGCAGCTGCCAGTCGATGTGCTCCATGGCGCCTCTGTAAGGGGTTGTCAGGCGGAAACCTCGACAGGGCTCTCGACCAGCTCGAGGACGTAGTCGGCGAGTGTATTCACGGTGCGGAACGGACTCTTCTTGCGCGATAGCGCTCGCTCGCTCACGAGCGTGAGGGAGAGGTTGTAGGTTTCCATGAGGGTCGACTCCACATCGGCGATGAAGGACACCAATGCCATCGAAGCCACGGCGGCGTCCTCACCGATGAGCGGCAGATCGGCGGTGGCCTGTACCGCCTCGCCCCCCGCTTCGAGAACGTGCGCATCGAGAGTCGCCTGCAGGATTCCGATCATCACTTCAACGATCGCTTGCTTCTCCACGTGTTCCTCCTTGAAGGCCGGCGTGGCGAGCGCGGGGGGGACACCTTCGAAAAGCGCCCGCGCCCCTGCTCCGGCCGGCCTAGGAAATGTCGTCTTCTGAACCGACGCCGCCGAAACGCAGCGCGCTCCTGATCTTTACCGGTTTGTCTTCCTTGTCGTACCCCTGTATGAAATGCTCCTCGTTGAGTCGCCCGACGATCTGCAATGGAGTACCGTGTCCGCCCACCAAACCTTTGAGGCGGTGCGTGAGCTCCTTGAAGTTCATCGGGTTATTCTTCAGCTCCTCGAACAACGCTCGGTGCTCCTCAGTAAGCGCATAAGCGCGCATCGTCCTACCTGACTCGTCGCCGATGAACTGCTGCCGCTCGAGCTTGAACGTCGTTGGGTGCACGCGGTACGACGGCTCCAACCGCACCTCTTTCCCCAGCCAACGTATCGACTGCATGCTGTTGAACTGCTTCAGGAGATCGTTGGCGAACAACATTCGGCGCGTCGACAGTTCGCTCCCGTCGTACTTGTCCGATATTTCCTTTGTCCCATGCTGCCAGAGCGTGGCGAGGGTGGACGCACCTTGTTCGACCTCCTCGACTCCGGACGCGCCGGCGTCGATGGTCTCGCCGGTGAGCGTTGTGAACCACGACTTCCCCTCGAAACGCGCGTCTTTGGCCCCTTCTATCTTCCGGCTGGACCAGAACGTCGACTGAGGCTCGTCGTTGCATGCGTAGAAGGCAGCGACGAACTTGTGGTATCGCTGGTACGCCTCGCGGTACGACTTCTCGTACCACGCGTGGATCTCGTCCCTGTCCTCCGGGTGCTCGTACAAGTGGTCGATCGCTGCCGCGGCAAGCATTCCGGAGTACGTCGCCAGGTGAACGCCAGACGAGAAGAGGGGATCGATGAAGCAAGCTGCGTCGCCGCAAAAGAATGCGGGGTGGTGCGACAATTCCTTCGCCTCATACGACCACTCACGCAGGATTCGCACTTCGTCTGACTGGGTCGCCGTTTCCAGAATCTCTACAGCCAGAGGGCACTGCTTGACGCAATCCATGTAGAACGCCTGCGCACCCATCTCACGAATGCGCTCATTGTTTTCCATCGACGTCACCGCACCCACGCTGTACACGTCGTCCTTGAGGGGGATGATCCAGAACCATCCTTCCTTGAAGGTCACCGAAAAGATGTTTCCCTCGAGGTCGCCCTTGTAGCGCTTTCCGCCTTTCCAGTAAGACCAGATCGCCATGTTACGGTAGTACTTGTCCCATTGGCGAGAGGTCAGCTTCTGCGAGAGCGATCCGCGGAGACCAGAAGCGTCGATGACGAAGTCCGTCTCCAAAGTCCCCTCATCCGAGTCGCTCTTCCACGCTACCGTGCTAGGCACGCTGTTTTCGCTTAGCTGCACATCGGTGACTTCACACTCTTCGCGTACATCGGCGCCGTGATCCGCGGCGGCCTTGAGCAGGATGTGGTCGTATTCCGCGCGCGTCACCTGCAGGGCGTGATCAAACACCCAAGGCGCGGTTTTGGGCGTCCCGAAGGTGAACGACCACGGTGGACGCCCCCCGCCCCAGATGAACGTCGCAGCGTTCTTGCGCGTGAAGCCGGCCTTCTGCACCCGGTCGGCTACGCCCAGCCGTGTGAGAATGGATAATGTCCCAGGCAGAAGCGATTCGCCGATGCGGTAGCGCGGAAATTTCTGCTTCTCGAAAAGCTTGACCTCGTGTCCCAGCTTCCGAAGGCAGAGCGCAGCCGAAGTCCCTGCCGGCCCGCCGCCGATGATCACGACCGGCTTTCTATCCCGATTCGCCATTTTGTTCTTATCTCCACTGATTCAGCTGTCTGAAAGGTTAAGGTCCTACGCTCCTACACTGACTCCGGACTCGGTTAGCAGCTCTTGCCCGCTGCTGGCAGAGCGCCTGCCGACAGAAAGGATCTTCGGGATCACGGCAGCGCCGATGGCCGAGGTGGCGACCGCCATGAATATCAGCGCGACAAACACTCGCTCGCTGATGAGATGAAAGTCCAGCGCCACCGTCGTCAGAACGATTCCCATGGCGCCGCGGGCATTGAGCGCGAAGCCAATCGCCAATGCTTCGCGCCCGTTCCGCCCACCGAGCCAGGCTCCAGTCGCCGCCCCCGCGAGCTTGCCGAATGTCGCCACCGCCAGAACAACTGCTACCAGCAGCACGTCGAAGTTCGTGGCGAAGTTCGTGCGCAAACCGATCGACACCATATACAGCGGTACAAAGAACTCAAGGGTTAAGGAGCGCAAAGCACCGTACGCCTGCCGGCGCGGTTCCAACGTCCTCGCAACGGCCGCTCCCACTAGAAACGCACCGAATATCGCGTGCGTACCGATCCACTCGGCGCCCGCGGCAGCCAGGAACACAACAATCAGCATCAGTTGCACGTACGATCCCGTCTTGTCGATGCGCTGCGTGATCCACTTCAGAACGCGACGTCCGCCCATCGTGCCGATGCTCAGGATTACGGCCATCAGCGCAGCTACCAGAACAAGATTCCACAACCACCCACCGCCCACCCTGCCGGAGATCCCAAACTGACTGAGGATGATTCCAAACAGGGACCAGCCAATGAGATCGTCGATGGTGGCTGCTGCAAGCACGGTGGCGCCAAAGGAGCTCCCGATCAGGTTCAGGTCAATGAGGATACGCGCGATAACCGGCAGGGCCGAAATCGAAAGGATCGTGCCAACGAAAAGAGGGCCAACCCAATGCCCACCACCACCGCGTTCCTCGCCCATCTGCCATAGGTCAGGCCACAATAGAACCGAGACCACCCCCGCCACAAAAGGAATCGTGACACCCAATAGACTGGTGAGGGCGATGGTGCGTTTCTGGTCCGCTAGATGCTTGAACTGAACCTCCAGCCCAGCGATGAAGAGGAAGAGGAGAAGCCCAATCTGGATGATGCTTTCACGCGCGAGCGCGACTGTTCCGGCTGCAGGAAAAAGCCATCCGTGGATGTCGGGGAACAGCGTCCCCAGCACAGTCGGGCCAATGATGATCCCTCCGAAAAGCTCTCCCACCAGCGCCGGGAACCCCAGCCGCCGCACAATGCGGCCCACCAAGAGCGCAGCGATCAGCATGAGACTGATCTGCAGAAGGAGCAGGACGAGCGTGTCTCTGTTCACTGCCGCCTCCGTTCGACCGCAACGCTAGCCACGTAACCCCGAGGGAGCTCAGCTACATCGCGAACTCGCCAGCCATCCCGGTCGTACACACGTCCGCCGGCCGGCCGGCCGGAAGGATCGTAGTCGGATACCGAGGTGAAGTCGGTGGTATAGATCCATTCCGAGATTCCTTCGCCGCGTCCCTTCAGGTATGCCTCCTTGCGAGCCCAGATCTGAAAGAAGACCCGGCGGCGATCAAACGGTGAAGCTGCGGCTAGAGACTCTCGCTCCACCGACGAGAAAAATCGCGCGGCAACTCCCTCGATTGGATAGGCACCCTCGGTCCACTCGAGGTCCACTCCTGTTCGCCGATCGCGGGCCACGGCGAAGATGGCGAGGTCGCCAGCGTGCGAGACATTGAAATGAATGCTCGCGCCGCCGCACTGACTGGCCAGCTCAGGCTTTCCATTCTTACCATAACTGAAGGTAACAAGCTCGGGCGCCGTGTCTAAGACGTCTCCCAGGAGTGTTCGGAGAATACCGCGGGCGATAACGAAGCCATTTCTCTTGGAATCAGAGCGAAGCCTTGACGCGCGTGCTCGCTCGTCTGGCGAGAGGAGCGCTACCATGCGATCCACGACGCCAGCGGGTTGATGAAGAGACGCGCGCCAGACCTGCACTCCGTCCGCGACCATCAGCGCCCGTACCGGTGAAAGTTCAGCGACCGCCGGCATGGGCCTCGCTCGTCCCTTGGATCCCGGGGAGCTCGTAGACTGGCCTCACCGTCTCCGTCTCCCCGCGCCACTCTTCGATCGCTTCGAGGGTGGTAATGATGCGATACTGGCTCTTCACCTGGTCGAGCATCTTCTGACATCGCTTCAACTTCTCGCTCGCGCTGATCGTGGAGAGGGTGAATATCTTCGAGGAAAGGCCTCGCAATCGGTCCGCGGCCAGTGGCTCAGCCGCGTCGATCAGGTGAAACAGAAGTGCCAGCGAGCGACCATTCTCCCGATACTTGGCGAGTCCCCACTTGAACAGCCAGTCGCCGAGCAACAGCGAGTAGCTCGGATTGAACGGCACCGGGAACGGCCGATGGTCAGGCAGCGGCCACTCGACGAAGGAGCTCCCCGCTATTGGCGTATGCGGACCGGTGAGCACTGAAACGGAAGTTGCGAGAGCGGCGGCAAACTTGTCGGTGGGAAATCCCGAGGAGTCATACTCGTACCCACAGTCGGCCAGGATCTCGAGCGATTCGCGGTCGATGCGGTATCCCGGCGCGCGGAAACCGCGGACACGTACGCCGAGCTCACTTTCGAGAATCTCGCGGCTCTGTGCAATCTCGCGCCGCTTTCCGACAGAATCGAGTGCGGTGAGATAGCTATGAGTCACCGAGTGTGAAGCGATTTCGTGGCCCTGCTCCACAGCCTCTTCAATCAGCGCTCGCTTCCGCGGATTGCGCAGAGACCGGGCAATGACGAAGAGCGTGGCGCGAATTCCGTTGGCCGCGAAAAGGTCGATAAAGTTGCGGAGTCCGGTTACGAAGATGGGATCGTCGGCATGGTCATACTGCCACCCGTGCCCCTCGTAGATGTCCTCGGCACCGTCCAGGTCCACGTGAACCATGGCGGAAGGCAGCTGGTGAGGCCTGATAGCCTCTTTCGATTCGAGAGGTGTCATCTTGGCATGCGGGGGATAAGCTTTGTCGGCCTGTTGATGCGAGGCAATTCTACGCCGTCAACAAGCGCCCCTTTCACGGGCTCCTTGGTGTGCGTGACGCCGGGAAAAAGCAAGGATCGTGCACGCCCGGCTGTTGGTTTCCTCACTCCATCGAGAGTCTGAGGTGGCGTATTTCGTAGCAAGTAGCTGCCTTCAAAGTCTCGGCTAGCACGCGCCTGCGGCGGTCAACGCGGCATTAGGTCGCAGTGGAATACGGTTCTGGCAAGTTGGCCTTTGCGGTTAAAGGCTAGACGCCAGAGACGGAGCGGCCCGTGCTGTAGACTCGCCCACAGCCCGTGCGCGAAGATCTCCGTATTTTGTGGCGCCCGCGCCACAAGATCGGCCGGCGGTGTCCACAGCGCGAAATACGCTAATGCGTCGGTTCAAATGCCGCCTGGGCAGCGTGGGTCGTATCTTCAACAGCGGCGGGCTCACCAAGACCCTCACGAAGGCTGTGACGGTTCCACTGGTGGGAGGTCCTAAACTTTTTTCCACCTGAATGCTGCTGTCTATCGACTGCCGTATCCATGACCCGGGCGGGTCTCGAACCCGCGACCTACGGATTAAAAGTCCGTTGCTCTACCAGCTGAGCTACCGGGTCGGCTGAACGTAAATGTAAGCGCAGCGTTACATCGCCGCACACGAGTACCCACGAAAAAGTCGAGGGGCCGCAAGTCAGATTCGACTCGCGGCCCCTCGACAATTAGAGCCTGGCTACCGGAAAATCAGAAGCCTGCTCAGTTGGGCATCATGGTGACGCCGGTGGCGGCCTGACCGCGGCTCTCCACCACGAACACCACGCGACGGTTCATCTCGGCACCCGGATCGTCACGCTCGGCGCCCTCGACTACCTGGCGCGCCTCGCCGTAACCAACCGCGCGGAGATTGGGCTCAGTAAGGCCCTGCGTCACAAGGAAACCCCGGACAGACTCGGCGCGACGCCGCGACAGATCCAGGTTGTAACGCTGCGAACCAGCGGGATCGGCAAAACCCTCGACCGTGATCGTCGAGCCAGGATAGTGCCGGTTTACTACCTGCGCGAAACGCTCCAATGCAGGACGATCTTCATCGCGCACAGTCGCGTCGTCAAACGCAAAGTTCACGGGGAACGCGAACTTCATTCCCTCTTCCATGGCCGTGATTTTGGCACCGAACTCTGTCCGCAGCGCACTGAGATCATTGCGCAGCGAAGCGATGTCGGATGCAAGAGCGCTGTCGCCAGCCATTCTCGCCATCCGCTCGGTGGTGAATGCGGAGTCAGTGATGGCACGCTCCGCGACCAGTCTCTCCTTCACCCAGCCTTTGGTAGCGCAGCCCGCCAGGAATGGCAGCGCTAGCGCTCCAACTGCGATGCTTCTGATTTGTGTCTTCATTACTTGTGCTCCGTTTTCCGGGTTTTCCTTAGTAGTAATACCGCCAGACCCCCTGCCGCTCTTACTCGTTGCGAGAACCGTGCCTCAAAAAAGGCGACTGTGATCAAGGTCACAATCTGTTGTCCTGCAACAAGTTACGCGACTTCAAACAATATAGCTATTTACTCGCGTTTGTGAAGCCACTCCCCGCCATCAATCACGAATATCGCTCCCGTAACCCAATCGCCTGCGGGTGAAGCAAGAAATGCGACCGCGTTCGCGATGTCCAATGGCGACCCCCAACGGCCAAGCGGGATGGATTTTTTCGCATAATCTCCCATCGCGCGCTCCACGGCAAAAACATCCGCCGACGCCGGATTCGACGGAGTGAATGCTTTCTTCACGCCCTCGGTTGGAATGGGGCCGGGAGCAATCGCGTTCACCCGAACGCCGTGTGGTGCCCACTCCATCGCGAGCGTTCGGGTGAGCGCGTCGACGCCCGCCTTGGCCGCCGTCGCGTGCGCCATCTGCGGCCAACCTCGATAGTGAAGCGTCATCGAGATATTGATTATTCGGCCTCCGTGTTGTGAGCGCATTACCGGGAACACAGCTTGAGAACAGAAGAAGGTGCCGAACAGATCTATCTCCACTACGGATCGCCACGCGTTTGGCGTCAGCGTCTCGGATGGTGAGTAGAAGTTTCCTGCGGCATTGTTGACCAACACATCTATCCTGCCGAGGTCGAGGCGCACCTTCTCGACCATCGCTCGCACGAGCTCCGGATCCCTCACGTCAACTTGCACAGCACTTGCAAGTCCGCCGGTTGAAGTAAGCTTTTCCACTGAGGGCTGCAGGTGCTCCGCCTTGCGACTGGCCAACACCGTGTGAGCTCCCAGCGCGCACAGCAGCTCCGCGATTCCAAAACCGATTCCAGTTCCACCGCCCGTGATCAACGCTACCTGGCCTTCCAGAAGGCCTGGTCTAAAGACAGATGTGTCGGGCATCTCAGGGTTTCACAGCGGTCGCGTTTCCGGAACGTCCATCGTTCTCGCCACCGAGTCGTGCCAGTCGCCGCTTGATATCGGTGACTTGGGGCTGGAGATCGGGATCTCCATTCCGCCAGAGGTCGACAAAACGCGCGTAGTAGTGCGCGGCTTTCTCCCGGTGACCTCGCTCCTCGTACAACTCGCCGAGGCGGCGGAGTAGGGGTGCGAGATGCACAGCGTCGGACAGATCGAAGGTAGTGATCAAGGGGAAGATCGCGCGGTCGAGGTTCTGCGCAGTCACATAATTCTCGTACATCACGATTGCCGAGTCGGTGTGCCCGCCGAGCTCGTAGGCTCGGCCGCGCAACGGGAGCTGGCAAAACTGGCAAGGCCCGGCGTCGGCGCTGCGGGACTCGGTCATAGCGTCAGCGGCTCGCCGCTCTGCGATTGCTATCGCGGCCCGCGGGACGTACGTCCGGGCGCTGTAGGCCCGGTCCCGCGGCTCGTTTGGGATGGCTACCTGGCGTTCCGCCAGCAAAGATCGGGCGCGGTCGGGCCGCCCCGCAACGGCGAAGGCATAGGCGAGCTGCGCATATGGGCGATCCAGAGGGTCGATCTTGGCGAGTGGATAGCGCGCCAGCGCTTCCTCGATCTTGCGGACGCCTGACTCCGGCGTGCCGCGAAGGACGGCGTCGAGCAGCGAGGCGTTCGCGATTCCGACTAGATAGTCTGGTGCCTGCTGGCGCGCCTCGTTCGCGGAACTGGCGTCCGCGTAGTGTCGTTCGGCGTCGTTCAGCCGTCCCTTGATCGCACTCAGGCGCGCCAGTGCCGTGCTCGTCACGGCGCGCTGGAACATATTGTCACGATGCGCATCGCGGAGCTTCTGGATACGCGCTTCGGCACCGGCGTAGTCACCGCGGGCAGCATACCCCGAGGCTCTGGCAAACTCGACAAGAAAATTGCCGGGGAAAAGCACAGCCGCCTCATCCAGCGTTTCCTGCGACTCTCTTGTGCGCCCGAGAAAAGACTGCGCAAACGCGACATTCGTGAAACCGCTCGAGTTCGAAGAATCTCGCGAGCGCGCACGCATGTAATAGGCGAGCGACGAATCGAGCTGGCGCATGTCACTATAGAGGACCCCCATGTTGTTGAGCGCAATGAACTCATTAGGGTAGGTTTCGAGCAGAGTTCGGTAGGCTGCCAGGGCACGCTCGCGGTCCAACGCAACGCCATGGTAATACGTTCCCACCGCTAACAAGCGCTCGCGCTCCGTGAGACGGTCGCGGTACTCGTACGCCTTCGTGATTGCACGCGTCGCCCGAGCCCGGTCCTGGGCCTGATTGGATAAGAAGATTCCAAGCCTCCGGTACGCCATCGCGAACATCGTGTCGCTGTCGATCGCCTCCTGCAAGAAATCCACGGCCTTTGGAAAATTCCCCTCGAAGCTGTATGCGCGCACTCCCTGCGCGTAACTGCGCAGGGCCGGCAGCGAGCTGGTCGTCACCTCCTCGAGCGGTGGATCGGCACGGATAGATCGCAGCGACTCTCCGATTCGCTCGCGAACCCGCCGCGATAGCTTGTCCAGTGCGTCGAGAATGTCAGTGGGATCACGCGCTATTTCGCGTGCGCTGGCGAGGACCTCGCCGTTTACCGTCGAGATGAGACGGGCGGAGAGCGCGTAGCTCGACCCAGCAGCACCGATCTCGCCGGCGATGATCGCCTTGATCCCATCGCGGGCGGCGAGCTCGCGCGCCAGCGTGGCGTCCAGCCTGGTATCGGGGGGTTTTCGCATGCGCCCCAGTGCCTGACGCACGTAGCCTGGCTGCACTACGGTGACAACGGGGGACTGCTCGAAGTCGATGCGGAACGCTTCAGTCGCCACGTCGCCTAGGAGCGAGTCCGCGGTGTGGTTTTCGAAATCGGCGATGAGGATACGTTCTCGCTCCTCGAGCGTACCAGCGGCAAGGAGCGAGCCCACCGGTCCGATCCCCAGCGCTCGCGTTGCCATGTACCCGGCAGTGGCTAGTCCCAAGACGGCAAACGCAAAAACCCCACCGAGTACTGCCTTCCGCCACGTGAGCCAGCGCGGAAGGTGGGAGTGAAATTTCGCGGTCTTTTCGCGAGGATACTGCACGACCGCGGTAGCGAGTATGACAGGTAGGCCCGCGAGGAGGAGAACGCCCGCTGTGGGGAGGAACCAATTGGGCAGGCCGAGCTGGTCCTGCGCCACACGGGCCGCGCCAAGCACGGCTAGCGATGATGCGGCAAATAGGCCCAGCACACGGCCAGGGTGCCAGCGGCGGAAAACCCCTGCCAGGCCGGACGCCGAAGAGGTTGTTACGTGATGAGCGGCGACTGCCTCCAGCTCCCTAAGAACTTCCTCCGCGGATTGTGGCCGGTCGGCCGGATGCTTTTCGAGACACCGCATGACAAGAGCGCCGAGAGCAGGCGGCACGGTGGGCCGTGTCAGCGTGACCGGTTGCGGTGCCCGGCTCAG
Source organism: Gemmatimonadaceae bacterium (assembly GCA_046261975.1). Classification (GTDB taxonomy): domain Bacteria; phylum Gemmatimonadota; class Gemmatimonadetes; order Gemmatimonadales; family Gemmatimonadaceae; genus JBHENQ01. The sequence goes on from JBHENQ010000083.1 coordinate 27,726, forward strand.
ATGCGCCATCACCACCGCCTGCACCGAGGGGCCGGTAAACGGCGTCTGTCCTGTGAGCATCTCGTAGGCGAGCGCGCCGAGCGAGTAGATGTCGGCGCGGTTATCCACGTGTGAGTCACCGGTAGCCTGCTCCGGCGCCATGTACGCTGGAGTGCCGAGCGTCAGACCCGTCGAGGTGAGCGTCTCCGAACCGCCGGCGGCACGCAGCGCCTTCGCTATGCCGAAATCCGCGACGACCGCGTGATGCGCGGTGATGAGCACGTTCGCGGGCTTGATGTCCCGGTGCACGATGCCGCGCGAGTGCGCGTACGCCAACGCGTCCACTATCTCGCGGAGAATCCGTAAACACTCGTCAATGGGGAGCGCACCTTCTCGGGCGAGCTTCTCCTGAAGCGACTCGCCCTCGACGAGTGGCATGGTATAAAAGAGGAAGCCGTCCGCCTTACCGGCCGTCAACAGTGGGACGATGTGGGGATGCTGGAGATGCGCCGCGAGCTGAATCTCGCGCCGGAAGCGCTCTGCGCTGATCTCGGCAGACAATTCGGGTGGCAGCACCTTGATCACAACAGGGCGGTCGAGGGAGGTGTCGAGCGCCACGAAGACGCGGCTCATCCCGCCGCCGCCGAGCTCACGCTCGACACGGTAAATAGCTCCGAGACTCTCCTGCAGTCGCTCACCGAGGTCGGCCACTTCGGTCTGCTCCCGTTGGGGAAAGGCTAATATCGAAAAGCAGGGTCTGGCGTCTAGGGTCTTGGGTTCGGCGTCTGGGGATTCTGGGAGTCTTGCGTACTGAGGGAGCACGCATGGCGCACCGTTCGGCCTTCCGTTCACCAACCCTCAGACCCCAGACCCCATACCCCAGACCCTATCTCTTCAGATGTCCATCGAACCAGTTCGCAATCCGCCGGTCGCGGTCCACCTGGTGAAGCGGCTCGCGGAATGAGTGCGGCTCGCGCGGATAGCGCACGAACTCCACCGGCGCGCCGAGGCGCCTTAGCGCGGTAAAGAATTCCTCCGATTGCGAGATCGCCACGCGTCGGTCGCTTTCTCCGTGCAGAAGCAACAGTGGCGCCTTCACTGCGTGCGTGTTCCGTATCGGCGAGCGCTCCCAAAGGTAACGCGCTGCCGCGGTGTCCCACGGAGAGCCGTACGACATGTACTCCCTGTATCGCTGGATATCCGACGTGCCATAGTGCGAGAGCATGTTGGACATCCCAGCTCCTGCCACTCCGGCTCCGAAGCGATTTGTTTGTGTGAGAGCCCAACTCGTGGAGAATCCTCCGTACGACCAGCCGAAAATCCCGAGCCTGTCAGGATCCGCGATGCCACGAGCGATGAGCGAGTCCACACCGGCCATGATGTCCGAATGATTCTTCCCGCCGTAATCGCCTCGCACGAGCTGGCTGAACTCCTCGCCGTATCCTTCCGAGCCTCTGTAGTTGGGCTCGAAAAGCGCGTATCCGCGACCCACGATCATCTGCGCGAAAGGATCAAACGAGAGATCGTATTTACCGTAAGGACCACCGTGCACTCGTACCAGCGTGGGAAGAACACCAACTGCTCTCGTCGGCACGATCAGAACTCCTTCCAGTTCCAGGCCGTCCGCTCCCTTCCACCTTACCACACGTGTCGGACCGATCGCGTATTGCACGTCGTTCAGGGCTGTCACCCGCCGGCGGCCTGTGTTTCCAGTGCGAAAAAACAGCTCCCTCGGCGAGACCGGTGAAGACTCCACCGTCGCGAGAACCCTCATGCCCGGCGACCATGCCGCCTCTTCCACTACGACTGTGTCAGGTGTCCATGCCGTTCCACTGTCACCTCCGAGCGAAGCGCTCCACACTCGCGAGCTCACGCCACGTCCAACTACCGCGCTGACGGTGTAGCTTGCACGCCGTGCTGCACGCGAGGCGGACTGCACGATGAGCTCGGGCCCGGAAGCGTCGTAACCAGACAACGCTCGTACGATTCGAGCGGTACCCGACGCCATCGTGTGAACTGCCACGTTCGTTGCGTTGGAATTCGGCGCATTGGTGAGGTAGATAAACGCAGCCCCGTCGGGCGACCAGCTCGCGCTCCAATCGCTACCCGGATTCGATGATGTCAGCTCCACCACGACACCGTCGGAGCTCACGAGAAGCAGATCGGAAATATCAGCGTCGTTCGCGCGCCCTGTTGGCCTACGCTCGACAAGGACGTCGCCGGTACCCGGACGCACCCGCGGTAAGGAAAGCGCTCCAGCTATGTGCGCTCGTTCCGTAACTCGCCCCGTCCCAAGGTCCACCACCCAGAGGTGAGCGTATCGCTCTCCAGCTCCAACCACTACCGGATCGCCGGCGGGAGCCTTCGCGTGCAAAGTGTCGCCATCCGCCCCAGCCCGCTCACTGGTAAAGGCGATCGCGCGTCCGTCGCTCATCCAGTCGAACTCGGCCACGCCGTCCGGCGCAGAGGTCAAACGTCTTGCCGCCCCGCCAGTATGCGGAACAATCCATAGCTGGGATGCCGAATCGCTGTCTGCAAGATATGCGATCCACTTGCCATCTGGAGACCATCGCGCGCCACGCTCATGCGCGGTGGTAGACACGAGCGATCGGGGTCCCTTCTCATCGGCCACCCAGATGTCGCCCAGCCATCGCTTGCGCGCCGTATCCGCAGCAACAACCGTGAATGAGAGGATATTTCCGTCGGCGGACCAGGCGAGATCCTGGATGCGGCGGTACGCGATTGCATCTTCCGGAATCGCGACCCGCGGCGATGTCTGTGCCGCTGCGCCTGCACCCCATGCCAACCCGACGATCGCGAGCGTCAGCCGGGAGTTACATCGCCGCAGCATCGAGCACATCCGCGTCGGCGGCAGCCTCATCGACAACGAGGGGCGGGCTGAAATCGAGATCGAGCGAGAATTGGCGCGGCGAAGTGAACGTGACACGATGATGCGCTACCGGCCCAATCGCGCGGAGGCAATTCCAGTGTTCCAGCGTTCCGTAGCCAACGTTGTGATCCCATCCGTAGCCAGGGTGCCTCACGGCGAGGGCGCGCATCAACCGGTCGCGTGTCACCTTGGCGATGATGGAAGCACATGCGATGCAGAAGCAGCGTGCATCACCACCCACTATCGCTGTGTGCGCCACTCTAAGCGTCCGTATCTGTCGCCCGTCAACCAGGATGTGCTCTGGAGTCAGCGTGAGACGCGCGAGCGCCCTCCGCATGGCCAGCACGGTAGCGTGATAAATATTGAGCCTGTCTATCTCGCGCGCTGATGCAGCGCCGAGTCCCATGGCCAGCGCCTTTGCCCGGATCTTCACCGCCAGACGGGTGCGCTGTCGCTGCGTAAGTCGTTTCGAGTCGTCCACGCCTCTGATGGCGCGCTCGTTAGGCGGCATGATGATGGCGCACGCCACAACGGGGCCCGCTAGGGAGCCCCGTCCGACTTCGTCCACACCTGCTATGAGTGATGTCCCTGAGCGTCGCAGCTCGCGCTCGATCTTGCTCCAGCGCGTGAGCGCCGGGCGCGATGCGCGACGCTCGGCGCCGGTCACCTCGACTTACTCCTGGCCAGGAACGATGATGCGCGTCTTATTCTCGCGGATGCGCGCCGCCTTGCCGCTGGCCGCTCGCAGGTAATAGAGTTTGGCGCGCCGAACCCGCCCCCGGCGTACGACTTCGACGGCGGCGATCATTGGACTGTGAACAGGGAAAATACGCTCAACACCAACGCCGTTTGAGACCTTACGCACGGTGAAAGTCTCACTCACTCCACTTCCCCGCCGGGCAATACAGACGCCTTCATACGCCTGAAGACGCTCCTTCTCGCCTTCCTTGACGCGAACGTTTACACGCAACGTGTCGCCGGCCCGGAAGGCGGGAACATCGGTGCGCATGTACTCTTTTTGGGTCTCGATGAATGGATGCATATGAACGCTCCGGGCTGAGTTCGTTGCCCTGGAAATAAGGCTCTTAGAGAGGCTTCAAAGATAAGGGAACTATCGGCTTTCTGCCAACTGGGCTTTGCAATTGGTAGTGGGTCAGTTTGGGAGCGTAAGGTCAACCAAGAACGACGCAGACGCGAGATGCCAGAAGTATAGACCTCAGGGCCGAGGATGAAAACCAACACTTAGGCCTGTTTGCTGTCCTTTGACTGAGATGCCAGATAACGACGGAGACCATAGAGCATTTTTCGGACTTCCACGACTTGACTCATAAAAGTCAAAGAATCCGACCCACGGACTACCTGGAGGTCGCGAGCCGCGATAAGGTGGTACTCGAGCGCCGTTGTCGAGTTGAGTGCCATTGCATGTGCCTTCTGCCAGACCAGGAGTTTCTTGAAGTCGCCCATGCCACACGATGGAGTGAAGCTCCCTCTCGCAACTAACCATCCTATGGCGCGGATGTTCTGAATCAAGCGGGCTCGTGTAGCGCCGAGTGCCTCATTCTCGCAACTCGCAGAC
>JBHENQ010000084.1:0-10948 GCA_046261975.1 Gemmatimonadaceae bacterium
TCGACATCGTTGGACTTCCGCAACTGGTTCCATTGTCCGGCAAGGTGCTGCGGCCGCGCGGCTATGAACTGCTCGCTCGCAAGACGCGGCAGCGTTTTATCCCGCCCGTGCGGACCGAGCTCGCCGTCACTCGAGGCGATGACGCGACTCCAGGCGCCGCCGGTCACAACGTTCCCGGCTTCACTACCGGCGAGCAGGCGGACCGCGTCGAGACGATGCTCCGCAATCTTGGACTCACGTCAGGTTTCGCGCGCCTGGTCGTATTCACCGGGCACGGCTCTTCGAGCCTGAACAATCCCCACGAGTCGGCGCACGACTGTGGCGCATGCGGCGGAAAGCACGGCGGACCGAATGGGCGCGCGTTTGCGACACTCGCCAACCGGCGCGAGGTCCGGGCGGTGCTGCGGGAGCGCGGGATCGACATCCCCGACGACACGTGGTTCGTCGGCTCCATGCACAATACCGCCTCTGAGGCTTACATCTTCTACGACGTAGAGGACATTCCCGCGACGCACCGCGAGGAGTGGGCGCGCTTGCTCGCGCACCTCAACGAGGCGCGGGCGCGCTCGGCGCAGGAGCGCTGCCGGCGCTTCGCCTCCGCGCCCAAAGGCGCTTCGGTCGAACGGTCGCTCCGTCACATCGAAGGTCGCTCCATGGACCTGAGCCAGGTGCGTCCGGAATGGGGTCACGCGACAAATGCGTGTGCCGTGGTCGGGCGCCGCTCGCTGACTCAGGGCCTGTTCCTCGATCGCCGGGCATTCGTCATCTCCTACGATCCGACACAGGATCCCGACGGCAAAATCCTCGAGCGGATCCTGTTGGCAGTAGGTCCCGTCGGCGCGGGGATCAATCTCGAGTATTACTTCTCGACCATCGATAACAGCAAGTGGGGCTCCGACACCAAAGTGCCGCACAACGTATGCGGCCTTATCGGCGTGATGGAGGGGGCCATGAGCGACCTCCGAACCGGGTTGCCGAAGCAGATGGTAGAGGTGCACGAGCCGATGCGACTGCAGATCATCGTCGAGTCGACGACAGCGATTCTGGGCGAGATTTACGGCCGTCAACCGGCGATTCAGGAGCTGGTCGGCAACGCGTGGGTTCACCTCGTCGCTATGGAGCCGGAGACTGGCGCGCTCCAGGTGTTCGTTCCCGGCGTCGGCTTCGCCCCGTGGGACAAGCCGCTCACGCCGCTGCCGGAGGTAAGCTCCTCGTTCGAGTGGTACAAAGGCCAGACGGATTTCCTCTCGCCGGCGTTGATCAGCGAGCCGGTCGGCTAAACGCTTCCACCCATCGCCGCCAACGTGTTCGACTCGGTCGTCGCTCTCATTCCCGCTTTCCCGCTTTTCGCGGCGATCGTGAACGGCCTCAACGCGCTCGCGGGCCATCCGCTCTCGTGGCGAACGGTCCAGCGCCTGGCTACCGGCGCGATATTCCTCGCTTTCGCCGGTTCCTGCTGGGTGCTGGCCGGCGTGCTCTCCGACCCCGCTGCGCGCGAGGTGATCGTCTACCGCTGGCTCGACAGCGGCGCGCTCACAGTGGACGTTGCATTCCTCATCGATTCACTATCGGCGGTCATGATGCTCGTCACCACCGGCATCGGCTTCCTCGTCGCGGTGTTTTCCATCAACTACATGCACAACGAACGGGGTTTCGCGCGCTACTTCGCCGTGATGTGCCTGTTCGTTTTCGCGATGCTCGTGCTGGTGATGGGCAACAGCTACATCCTGCTTTTTCTCGGCTGGGAAGCGGTGGGCGTGTGCTCGTATCTGCTGATCGGCTTCTACTACGACCGTAAAGCGGCGGCGCAGGCCGGTACGCAGGCGTTCGTGATGAATCGGATCGGAGACGCCGGGTTTCTGATCGGAATTTTCCTCATCATCGACCACTTCGGCACGGCGAACTACACGACAGTGCTCGGCGGAGCGGCAACGTTGAGTACGTCGACGGCGACGGCTATCGGACTATTCCTGCTGCTGGGAGCGGTCGGAAAGTCGGCGCAATTGCCGCTGGCGACATGGCTGCCGCGCGCGATGGAGGGCCCGACGCCGTCCAGCGCGCTGATCCACGCGGCTACGATGGTGACTGCGGGCGTGTACATGATCGTCCGCAGCCACGCCATCTACGATCAGGCGCCGGACGCGCTGCTCGTCGTAGCCATCATCGGCGCGGCGACCGCGCTTTTCGGGTCGCTCGTCGGCCTGGTGCAGACCGACATCAAGAGCCTGCTCGCATACTCGACCACGTCCCAGCTCGGCCTGATGTTCTTCGCCTGCGGGCTCGGAGCGTACACCGTCGCCATCTTCCATATGGTGGCGCACGCCGTCTTCAAGACGCTGCTCTTCCTCACGGCACCGTCGATCCTGCATCACCTGCACGGTACTGCCGAGATCCGCGCAGGAGAGCCGGTGAGCGATCGTGCGCCGGCCGCTTTCCGATTGTTCCTGCTCGGCGGAGCGGCGCTGGCGAGCTTGCCGTTTCTGGCTAGTTGGTGGGGTGGCGACGTTTTCCGGCGCGAACTCGGCGATGGTCTTTATCTCCTTTTCGGGTTAGCGCTCGTGGCCGCGTTCACCGCTGCGTTGGCGACCGCACGGCTCGTACGCATGAGCTTCAGCCATGCCGGACACCACGCCTCCGGCGCCGCAGCGGGCGGTGTGGCGGGCCGGCTCGTGAAGGCGTTCGCAGTCCTGGCGGCGATCATCGCTGTAGGGGCTGCGGTTGGAGTGCTCCCGGGCGGTGCTCCGGGAACGTGGTTCGGCGACCTGCTGCGCCCCGTCGTTGGCGCGAATCCCGGGCTTCCGCGCGGGAACATAGTGCTGCAACTGGCGCTCCTCGCGCTCGTGATCCTCATGCTGGCGGCCGCGTGGTTTACGCCCGTGTACCTGCAGCGGCTGAAACCGGAGCAGCCGGGCCTCGTCATGTACCGGCCGCGCCGGTTGTTCAACCTCGCCCTCAACCGGTTCTGGCTGGACGAGCTGTATGATTGGGCATTCGTGCGAAGAGCTAGAAGGCTCGGAGAAGCGCTCGATCGGTTCGATACCGAAGTGCTTGACAAGATCATCGGAGTCGCGGCTCCGCCGAGTTGGGTACGGGCGTCCGTTCCGGTGCCCGAAGCGGCGGCCGCTGAAGCTGCAGTGCTGCGATGGGAAGCGCCGGGCGCGCTCGGTACACTGGCGAAGCTCGCCGGCGCCACCGGCTGGGTGGAGCGCGAGGGCATCGGACGCGCTACGGGAGCCATCGGCTGGCTCACACACGCACTCGCGAATGTCTCCATTTCGATAGAACGGGACATTATCGCCGGCGGAGAAGCACTGGTGGCAAAGCTCACGCACGTGATCGCTATCGCGTCCGCGCTCGTGGAGCAATCGGTCTTCCACACCGGCATTCACGTGGGCGTACCCCAAGCGAGCGGCCGCGTCGGTCGATTCCTCTCCGAGCTGGAAGGGGTTCTCGGCAGGCCGGCAGTGGTGGCGTTGGTGATCCTGCTCTCTCTCGTGGCAGTTTTGGTCGTCACACTGTGATGGCGCGCGAAATCTTTGCGTTCGATCAGGTGGGATTTCCCATCCTCAGCGCGCTGCTGTTCCTCCCGCTCGCGACGGGGCTGGCGCTCAGGTTCGCCGAAAAGAGAATTGCGTATACCATCGCGCTGGTCGCGTCGGCCTTCGAGCTGGTCTTGGCGCTCGCGGTCGCATTCCTGTTCGTCCACGGGACAGCCGACGCGCAATTCGTGGAGAGGAGCCCGGCCATTCCCGGGATCGGCATCAGCTATCACGTCGGTGTGGACGGGATCAGCGTGCTATTCCTGCCGATCACCGCTCTCATCACGTTGCTCGTGGTGCTTTACGCAGAGTATTCCACCAACATCGACGCGCGCGACTACCTCGTGGCGACATTAACGCTCGAGGCAACGTTGATCGGGGCCTTCATTGCGCTCGACTTGGCAATGTTTTGGGTGTTCTTCGTCCTGGAACTGGTTCCCGCCTATTTCCTGATCGCACGGTGGGGAACGGGCGCCGGCCGCGTCCGGGCCGCGCGCGAATACGTGACGTTCATGCTGCTTGGATCTGCGGCGATGTTGGCCGGCATCGTAGCCCTGGCGGTCAACGCCCGCTCCGTCACCGGGAGTCACTCGTTCGACTTCGTCGATCTGTTGCGGGTCCCAGTGCCTGTAGAGCAGCAGATCGTGATCTTCTTCCTGCTGTTCGTCGGCTTCGCCATCAAGGCTCCCGTATTCCCGTTTCACACTTGGATGCCGAAAGTGCTCGAGCAGGGCTCCGTCATCGGCGTCAGTGTTTTTCTCGTAGGTATAAAGCTGGGCACGTACGGCTTCTTACGTTTCGTGATACCGCTCCTGCCAGAGGGCGCCAGAGAATGGTCCGTCATCATGCTTCTCCTCGGCGGTGCAAGTATCGTCTACGGCGCCATGATAGCGCTCATTCAAACCAACCTCCGTCGCCTGCTGGCGTTCGGCAGCTTGAGTCACATGGGCATGGTGATGCTGGGGATGTTCTCCTTGAATCTGGCCGGGTTTCAGGGCGCTCTCCTGCAGATGATCAATCTGGGAATCGTCGGCGCCGGACTGTTCTTCGTGGCTGGCTTCCTGCACGCTCGTACCGGCCCGCCGGATTTGTCGGTGCTGGGTGGACTAGTGGACCGGGTTCCGGTTCTGGCTGCGACATTCCTCGTCATTGCCGTCGCAGGTATCGGCTTGCCGGGAACCAACGGCTTCAATGGCGAGCACCTGGTGATACTTGGCGCTTTCGAATCGCACTGGCTCGTGGCCATCATAGCGGGCGCCGGAACGTTCCTGACGGCCGCGTATTCGTTGCGCTACTTCCAGCGGGCTTTTCTCGGCGAGCCGGCCGCCGACGCCAGTGTATCGCGCTCGCGCGAGCGCACGCCGATGCGCGATCTGCGCGTTCGCGAGCTGATCATCTCGATAGCGCTCGGCGGTCTCGTGTTCTGGATCGGACTCGATACGGGTCCATTCCTGCGCATGATGGATGGATCGCTCAGCGCTCTGGAGAGTCGCGTCGCGACGGAGCCCGTCCAAGCCGCGCCGACTCACCGGTCCGGGATCACTACGTACAGATGAGTCCGGCGCGGAGTGCCCGTGGGGTAGAGCGGTATGGAGCGGCGGTATGAGCCTCCCGGAAATCAGCGCTGCCGAACAGATAGGTTTTCCGATCCTTAGTGTCCTCATCTTCTTCCCGATCGTGTCCGCCGTAATCGCGACTTTGGTGGCGCGCGATCGACTGGCGCGGCAGTTAATGCTCTCGGTCGCGGTCGTGGAGCTTGTCCTCGCGGTGATCCTGGCGGTGAGCTTTACACCAGGTACTGCTGCCATCCAATTCGCCGAGCGTACGCCTTGGATTGCAACGGCGGGCGTGGGTTACCACGTGGGAGTCGACGGTATCAGCGTGCTGTTCGTTCCGCTCACCGCATTCGTCGCCGTGATGGTAATGCTGTTCTCGTGGAACGACGTGCGGTTACGGCCCAAGTCCTATTTCGCAGCGCTGCTCGCGCTAACGGGCATCACGATCGGGATCTTTGCGGCGCTGGACCTGGTCCTGTTTTTCGTTTTTTGGGAGTTGGTTCTTATCCCGAGCTACTTGCTGCTCAGGCTGTGGGGCATCGGGCCGCAGCGGGCGCTCGCGGCGGTCAAGTACGTCATGTTCATGCTCGTCGGATCCGCTCCGATGCTCGCCGGCATCGTCCTCCTTGCGGTCAACCACCAGACGCAGACGGGGCAGTACTCCTTCGACTTTCTCGATCTCTTGACGGCTCCGGTTCCTGCACGCCTGCAGATCCTGGTTTTCTTTCTCCTCGCGTTCGGACTGGCGATCAAAGCGCCGCTGTTTCCGTTTCACACTTGGTTGCCGACCGCGCTGATGGAGGGTCCGGTCGGCATCGGGATGTTCCTGGTAGGCGTGAAAATCGGGGTGTACGGCTTCGTGCGACTGCCCCTGCCGCTCGTGCCGGACGCCGCCAGAGAATGGTCCTGGCTGATGGCGGTGCTCGGCGTCGTGGCTATTCTCTACGGCGGCCTGATCGCGCTGGTGCAGCCGAATCTGCGACGGCTTCTCGCGTTCGCGACCGTAAGTCATGTAGGCCTCGCGCTGCTTGGGGTGTTTTCCATCAGCACGCAGGGCCTTCAGGGCGCGCTTCTCATGCTGCTGAACCTCGGGATCGTCTCGACCGGGTTGTTGTTCCTCGCCGGAGCTTTGCATTTGCGGACCGGCTCATCGGAGCTTTCGGCGTTCGGGGGCATGGCGCGTGCGGCACCGCTGCTGGGCGCGTTTTTCTTCATAATCGGTCTCGCGGCGATCGGCCTGCCGGGCACGAGTGGCTTCCCGGGCGAGTTCCTCGTACTCCTCGGCGCGTTCGGTGCCTGGCGCGTGCTCGCCGCAGTTGCGGTCCTCGGTGTAATAATCGCAGCCGCGTACTTCCTGACGTATTACCAGCGCGCGTTTCTCGGTTCGTCGGCGGGCCAACAGCCTGTCCCGGATCTCCGCGTGCGGGAGACCGCTCTGGCTGCGACGCTGACGATTCTGATTTTCTGGGTCGGGTTGTTTCCCGCGCCGCTGCTGAACGTGACGAGCGGATCGGTACAAGCATTGGTGGAGCGAGTCCGCTGATGCTCTGCCATTCCGGTTAGCTAAGAGGGCCCGGGACATGCCGGTCGAATCGGTTAAACCGCTCGTAGCGCTGACCGCGCCGCTCGTCGGCGCGGCGCTTATTGTCGCGTCCCGCGCGCGGCCGAACCTGCGCGAGACGTGGTCCCTCCTGGCCGCGGTGACGCAGTGCGTCACGGTGTTCAGCATGGTCGCGGCCGTTTTCGCGGGCGACACGCTCGACTCGACGCTGTTCTCGTTCATGCCTGAAGTCGCGATCGCGTTCCGTGTCGACGCGCTCGCGCTTCTCTTCGCCGGCACGGCCTCGGCCCTCTGGGTAGTCTCTATCCTCTACTCGATCGGCTACATGCGCGCCCTGGGGGAGCAGGATCAAACGCGCTTCTACGCGCTGTTCGCGCTCGCGCTGTCCGCGACTATAGGTCTGGCCTTCAGCGCAAACCTCCTCACGTTTTACCTCTTTTACGAGGCGCTCACATTCATCACGTTCGGCTTGGTCACCCACCATAAGACCGCCGAAGCTTTGGCCGCGGGGCGCAAGTACCTGGCGTACCACATCGGGACGTCGGTGGCTTTTCTGCTGCCGGCGATAATCTGGACCTACGCCGCCTCCGGTACGTTCACGTTCGAGCGAGGCGGCGTGCTCGCAGGGGCGGCGCTCAGCTCGACGGCGCTAATCGTGTTGTATTTCCTTTTTCTGGGCGGTGTCGGAAAGGCCGCCATCATGCCCCTCCATGCCTGGCTGCCAGCCGCGATGGTCGCGCCCGTGCCCGTCAGCGCCCTGCTCCATGCGGTTGCGGTGGTAAACGCCGGAGTGTTTCTCGCCTTCCGCGTGATTCTGGACGTGTTCGGGCAGGATCTCATGCGGGAGTTGAACCTCGGCGCTATCACGCTTGTCGTCGTTTCGGTCACCATCGTGCTGGCGTCGCTCCACGCGCTGCGCCTGGACAGTTTGAAAGCCATCCTGGCCTACTCCACGATCGGCCAGTTGTCGTACATGATCCTCGGCGTCGCGCTCCTGAGCCCCCGCGGAATGACGGGGGGCGCGATGCATCTTGCGATTCACTCGATCTCCAAGATCACACTGTTCTTCTGCGCGGGCGCCATCTACGTTGGCACCGGAAGAACGAACGTGTCCGAGATGGATGGGATCGGGAGGCGTCTGCCACTGGTAATGGCGGCATTCTCCGTTGGGGCGTTGAGCATCGTCGGGCTCCCGCCGATGAGCGGATTCTGGACGAAATGGTACCTGCTCACAGGATCGCTGCAGGCGCGCCACATAGGTGTTTTCGTGGTGCTCCTATTGAGCACTTTGCTGAGCGCTGTGTATTACCTGAAAGTCGTCCGCCGCGCCTTCTTCGGCTCGGCTGAACCGGGCGAGCTCGAGCACAGCGCTATGGCGCACGTGGGCTCGCAAGCGGCCAGCGCCAACTCCGAGAGGGAGCTGGCGCGGCTGCGGACGCCGATGGATGCAGGAACTCGCGAGGTGCCGATCCTCGTGCTGGTCCCGACGCTCGCAATGGCCGCGGCCGTCATCGTGCTCGGCATTTTCCCTCGACCGCTCCTGGTGCTAGTCGCGCGTGTCTTCGGCTGACCGGCAAGACGACACTGCGCCTCACTGGAAGCGCGCGCGGAGGCTGACTACTCCGGCGGGCCGTAGCCGGTTTGCGCGCGTGCGGTGCGACGCGTGAGCGCACGAGTACTTGCCCGCCTTTTCGTGCAAGGCGCGCTACTTCTGCCCCAGTTGCCACGCCAAACGGCTCGCGCTGTGGACGCTCTGGCTGGAGGAGTCCCTCCTCGCGCCTGACAGCTCCGGTGCCGCACCGGCAGGTGGTGCTCACGATCCCCAAGCGATTGCGCACGTGGTGTCTGTATCGCCGGGCGCTCCTCGGCGATCTGGCGCGCGTGGCGATCTCCAGATCGTGATCGCGCGCGAAACGCAGGGCCGTGACCACGTCGGTGGTCCCGATGCATCGGGCGATCAAGCGCGGGCGCCGGTCGATGGCACCGTTCCACACTGCACGGGCGTTGTCGTAGTCGGCGTGGTCGGCACGGATCAGCCGGCCTCGGAACCCGTCCATCTCCACGACGGTCGGCTCCTTGCTCCCGTGGCCGACTTCTGCGGTCGTCGGTGTCATCATCGTGTCCTCCTCTCTCGACGGCCACATCGTACCACGGCGGACCGCGGCTATGAAGTCAAGAATCTGGACTTCACGACCGAAGGCGGGTGCGCTACACTGGCGTCGTGAGGACCTATGGCCAGTACTGCCCCATCGCCCGTGGCGCCGAGATCTTCGCCGAACGCTGGACACCGCTGATCATCCGCAACCTGTACCTTGGCTGCGGAAGCTTTAGTGAGATCCTGGAGGGCGCGCCCGGACTCTCCCGTACCCTGCTCTCACAGCGCCTCAAGCAGCTCGAACGGCTCGGTGTCGTCGAGTCGGCACCCAAGCCCGACGGGCGCGGGCACCACTACGAGCTCACGCCCGCGGGCCACGACCTCTTCACGGTCTGCCAGTCGCTCGGCGAGTGGGGTGCGCGCTGGCTCGAGATCGCCCCCGAGAACCTCGACCCCTTTGTGGCCCTTTGGTCGATGTGCAACGCGCTCCGCCGAGACCGGCTCCCGGATCGACGCGTCGTCATCCGCTTCGACTTCACCGGCCGCGCACGCCGTGAGCGCTATTGGCTACTCATCGAGCTCGGAGACACCGAGATCTGCAAGACGTACCCCGGCGACGAGGACCTCTACATCACGGCGGAAGCCGAAGCCTTCGTCAAATGGCACGTCGGCCAGCTCACCTGGGCCCAAGCCACCCGCGAGGACCGCATCCAACTCGACGGCCCCTCGTCGCTCGTAAGAGCCTTCCAACTGGAACGCCCGCAGCATGTTCGCCCACATCAAGCCGGTCTCCCGCACCGCCACGAGCCCCGCAGGCTGACATCCTCAATGCGGCCTCGCACTGCGGCACCGCACCGTCGCCGGAGTGTGACGTGAACAGGCTCCCATATCTCACAATCATCCAACCTCACCAGCCCGCTCCCCGGCTCACCCACAGCAAGCGCCACCAACCCCTCATCCATCACGCCCCTCCCACTACGACACCCAACAAGGCCACGAGCGGTCTGGATAACGCGCCGGAGTTAACCTGTCGGCGCTTACAATAAGACGCGGCTCGCGAGCTTTGCGAGCGAGCCGCCACCGCAGCGCACCGGTCAGGTGCAACTCCTCGTTATGCCGCCGCTGCAGTGTGAACCCTGCCCCAACCGAGCGCGAACGGTCAACCACGCAAGTTCCAGAATGGGCCGGTCAATCCAATCGAGTGGAGTAGAGTCTCCGTTTCCTCCAGCGTGTGCCGACGCCAGTCTGCCTTCACCTTGTTCCGATACCATCCGACCGCAAGGCGCCAAGTCTGGTCGGGCGTAATGATGGCGCCGCGGGGGAGGTCGCGCACCGCGCACCACTGATCAACATGCTCTTCGTCCCGGAAGAGCAGCATCGTGCTTCAAGTGAAACCAATGTTATCCCACCAGCGGTGTGCGGGAATCGCGAAGTGCACGACACCTTCGCTGTGGACGAGTTGTCCGCCGCGCACTTCGAGAGTCATGCCTGCGCCACAATCGCCGCAGGGTGCTGAGATAACGGCGTTGCCACCGAGGACGGCGGCAATCCCGAGCGCGTCCCAAATACATATGCCCCAGTAGCGTTTACCGGCTGCGGTGACGCGGATTCCCGACGGCACCGCGCAGAACGGATTCGCTGCCCAGATGTTGCCGTCGTTTGGAGCGAGAATCAGCACCTTCCCTGCGGCAAGTTCGTGCAGCGCGACCCGCACATCTTCCTCAGACCGGCCCAGTGCACGACTGATGTCAGGCGCCTGGGGAACCCGACCTGTTGCGGCGGCTTCCCGAAACACGTGAATCCGTACGTCACGCGCGAGTGCCTCGAGATTCTGCGCGGGTTCGGTCATCGCGTTCTCACAGATCGGTTGGTCGGCCTGAACCTAACCGCTCTCCCATTACTACGGAGTTTCTCATAGAGCACTCCCAGTACCGCGCCAAATGACCAGTTTGCTACAAAAAAATAAGCCATACCTGAAAGGGGCAGCCTTTGATATCCAAGGACTCCCTGGCCGAGCAAGGGCAGGACCACGAGGCCATTCACGAGCCAGGGGAGCAAGGAAAACACGCTGCCTTTGATGAGTCCCCGGCCCGGCAGTACCCGTTCAAACAGAGTTGAATAGAGGAAGACCATCACAAACCCGGTCACGTAATGGAAGGCGAGCCAAAAGGGGAGGGAGGATGGCGGAGGTAAACCA
>JBHENQ010000085.1:0-13779 GCA_046261975.1 Gemmatimonadaceae bacterium
CAACGAAGATCGCGGCCACGTCATCGCCACTGACCATGTAGCGGCGCAGCTCGACCCTGTCGTAGCGCATGGTGGCACCGAGTCGTTGCTCGAACTCCGCGATCCCGGCGATCCCGCGCCAGGTACCGGCGAAGGGCAGCATCTCAGGCGGGCCGGCGACCCACCACTCGACGCTGTCGTCCAGGATGCCCGACTCGCGTGCGCGCTGGATGATGCCGCGCCCCTCGTGGATGCCACGGACTACAGCAAGGTGCTGCTGCTCGAGTGGCGAGAGCTGGCCCGCGAGGTGGGCCGCTTGTGGCGGAAGCGACGTTGTCGTCGAGGGAAAGCGCGTCACCGGCGCTATGCAGCCTACGCAGGAGAGCAGACAACTGATCGCACCAACTCGCATAATTACCCCTGAGAGAAGGACGTTGGGCTCCTAACTTCTATATAGATTGCGCCTACGGGCTAAGTTAGACGTCAGCATGCAACGGAGTGAATCACCGATTGAGGCGATTGACCTCCAAGCGATATACGCACGCGCGACTCTGAATTTTGTCGTCTATAGAATTTTGTCGTCTATACATGGAGTGCCGGTACCAGAAGCAGCGCGCCCGTTCACCAGTGGAATCAGCGATTTACTGGGGGACGGGATGATCGGATTTGGGCCCGTCCCTGCAGAAACGGGCAGCTTCGCCGAGGCGCCACAACCTGCGACAAACATCGCGGGCACCACGAGTATCGCACAGCGCTGGACTAGCTTGAGCGACATCGTTTTCGGGTTGCGAGAAGACTGAACGATGTCGAGGGCGAGGTCAGATCAGCCGCTCCCCGCGACGCGCTGCGCCGAAGCGAGGCGAGCCGCGGGACAATGCAGCGGCACTTACTGCGCAGGCTTGGTCAGATTGATGGTGAACGGCCCGACTCCGTGAAGCTGGATCACCGTCTCTCCACCCACCCAACCGAAGTGCGACATCTTCGGCGGGATGTACAGCAGGTCACCGGGCTGGTACGGCTTCGTGGCAGTGCGATTGAAGCTGTCCCCCATTCCCAGATTAAAGGTGCCAGACAGCACGGTCACATGTTCAGCCATCGGATGCCAGTGCGCCGGAAACTCATACTTGGGAGGGAACTTGAGGCGGACAGTATAGTCTCCTTTGCCGGAGGGATCGCCGTGTAACACTGCCAGCTTCATCCCGGGTGCAAACCCTGGCACATCGAGATCTGTCCACTGGACACCGCCGGAGCTGCGAATCTCCATTTCTCCAGTCTCGATGATTACCACGTCGACGGCCGGCTGTGGGGCAGGCGGGAGCGGCTTGCTGCTTGTGACAACGTCGCTAACCGCCTTCCACTGCCCGCCAACTTTCTTCCAGGCCACCGCGTAGTTTCCTTCGTCCTCGACACGGCCCTGCGGGCCGTCGAATGCCAGGCGATAGGTGCCGGTTTCGTACGCAAGGTCACCGGACTGAGCGACCTCGATCCGGGTGGGCCCGAAGGTCAGTGACAGGTTCGGGTATTCAAACAAACCGGCCCAAGCAGCGCGGATAGCATCGCTGTCCTTCGCCAGCGCCATGTTCGGTGGCGCGAAAACCGCGTCGGGTGCATACATACGCATGATTGCGGCAACATCCTTCGATGCGGCTGCTTGTTGCCATTGTCTTCCCAGGTCCCGAATTGCTTGTTCCTCGGTCTGCGGATCTACGCGCGGGGCCGTGGCGCATCCGCTGAGACCGAGCGCTACAATTACATATCCAATGACCAACTTCCTGCGCCGAAACATGGGCACCTCCTAGAGAATTGACGGCGGCTCAACCAGACGCTTCCTACCATAGCCCTGCCTGTGGCGTGCCGCAAGACGCGTATTTGACCTTCAGCCAGAGGCTCCCGTCCTCTCCGCCGCTGAACGTGTAGAGCCGCTGACGATGTGACGGTGCAGCTCCACCCGGTCGTAGCCGTCGTCTATACGTGGAGTGCAGGTACCAGAAGCAGCGCGCCCGCGGCGAACAACGCGATTGCCCATAACAGATCGAGGTTGATCCAACCGCGACGCAAGAACGCCAGGCCGACCCATTCATAGACAACGACGGCGATCGCGCCGGCCACGGCCAGCATGGCGAAAGTATGAACGGCGACCACGCGGAACGCGCCGATCGCGTCCGCCGTCACGGGTAGGCCCTGCCACGGCATGTATGCGGCATGAACATCGCGCATCGGCAGCCGAAGAAGCACCGGTATGAGCATGAGGCCGGCGCCGTGGCCGGTGGCCATCAGGAACGACCACACCGTGAGATCGGGGAAGCCCACCTGCATCCCGGTGGCGCGGGGCTTGTATCGAGCAGTCACACGGTAAATTCCGAATGCAATCAGGATCGCCGCCGCCGTCCAACGCAGCGCGTCCAGGTCGACAATTCGGCGGACAGACGCTAAGAGGGCGACGACCACGGCGATCGATACCGCGTGACCGACGGCAATCGGCAGCAGGGACCACAGCACCCAGGCGCGACTCTTGTGCTGCAGGCCCAAAGCGACCGAGAACAGCAACCCATCGCGGGGTTGAGGCCGTGGAACGCGCCGAGGCCAAACAGTCCCAGCCAGGGCCAGAGGTCGGTCACGCCAGGGCCTCACCCCATCCCGCTCACGAATAGCAGAAGTTATCGGACGATGAATCGCCTCCTTCAAGCCGGATCTGGTGAGGACGGTAGCCGGCCTCGAAGGGCAGGAAGAATTTTGGATCCAGTTTGAGGCCGCCGTTCGGGTCAACATCTGCCTTCACCATCCAGCCCGAGATCCCTTCCGGATAAAACTGAGCGTCCAGGGCACCGTAGAGCGAGTTCGTGAAGTACAACCGCCGGCCGTCGCGGCTCACCTCGACCATCTGTGGTCCGCCGTTGACAGAACCCGAGGCCGGATGCGGTGAACGCTTGACGATGCCACCGATGCGCACCGAGCCGGTGAGCTTCGGGTTATGTGGATCCGACACGTTGTATTGACGCATCTCGCCAGTTCCCCAGCAGGATGCATACAGAAACTTGTCATCGAGTGACAGGTTGATGTCCGTCAATAATGGCGGCACCGCCTTGAAGCCCTTGAGCAGCGGCGGGAGCTGGTCCGGATCGGCTGGCTCAGCCGGGATCTCAATCACCTTCTTCGCCTCCCAGGCACCGTTCGGCTTGTGCCACATCCAGATCGACGATGACAGGTCCTTCAAACTGATGACGACGCCCGCGAAACCGTAGGCCTTGCTCGGGTCGCGCGCCTGCCGCAGCTCGAGCACCAGTTGCTGCTCTGCTCCCAGATCAATTTCCTGTAAGTGTTTTCGCCGCTGGAGGTCCCAGACGTGCAAGCGGTGACCGTACTTGCCCGCGAGCAGCAGCTCAGGGACGAGCCCGTCCTCAAACATGTTCGGCGTTCCCCACTCGCTCGTGATCTGTATGTCGTGGCCGAGGTGCCAGGCGAAGTCGTAGGCAAAGAACTGCGAGCCTCGGTCCACCTCCCAGCGGCCGAGTACATCGAAGCTGTCATGATCGAGCAGGAAGACGCCACCTGGGCCGTCTCCGTCTGGGGAGCCGAGCGCGTTCAGGTAGATACCCTCCGCACCGCAGTGCACGGTGTGAGACCGCGAATAGCCGGCGCGTTTGAACACTTCCTCTGGCTCGATGACCTTAACAATCTTGGGCGCTCTGGGATCGGGCTTCGTGTCGAGCACGTGAATGCGCGACGAGCGTAAGCCAGGCACGATGAGGTAGCGCCGCTCGACGTGCGGATGCGGCGCGTAGGGGCACATCGCCGAGCTGCAGGCGTTCCAACCGAAGTGGTGCAATTCGTCGCCGGTCTTCGGCATGTCGACGCGCCCGACCAGCTTTGCATAGGTCGAGGACTTCGGGTCGAGGTCGACAACGCCGAGCGCGTCAGGTTTGTCGCGACCCGCATTCAGAATTGCTACGTAGCCGAGCTTTTCCGCCGGCGCCTGCATCGCCATGCGCGGTGGGGATAGAAAGTGGGATCAGGAGTCCAGGTTGCCATGGTGTTCCTCCTTAGCAAGTACTGTCTGGCCAGCTCTCGGAAGAAGTTTGCGATCTACTGGTAATGCGCGCAACGGCTTCGTGACGAGCGCCCTTTGCGGCACGCCGCGAGCCTCGCGTTCAGCGCCGGGATTGCGTAAGTTTGTTTGGTTGTGCCCCCCGCCCCCACGGAGCGTACTATTATGCACGTGCATTCTCGTTTTGCGATCCTGGCCGCGACGCTAGGCATGTCCTTCCTCGCCGGCCACGGCTCCACACTCAGCGCGATCGATCACGGCGTCTCGAAACCCGTGATTCCACCCCGCAGCGACAGTCTTCCCGTCGTCCGGCCGAACGATAACCGCACTCCCGCGGGCACTCTACGCAATGGCGTGCTCACGCTGCGGCTGGTCGTGCAAATGGCGCGCTGGTATCCCGAAGACGAGCTCGAAGGATCGCCCGCGGTGATCGCTCCGGTGTTCGCCGAAGAGGGGCGTGCTCCGCAGATCCCGGGACCCCTCGTGCGGGTGCCGGTGGGAACGACAATCTTCGCGACGGTACGCAACGCGCTTGGCGATTCCGCGATCACCGTGCGCGGGCTGCAATCGCGTCCGGCGGATCCGGACGACAGTGTGACCATCGCTCCGGGAGCAACGCACACGTTCCGCTTTGCCGTCGGCGCGCCAGGCACGTACTTGTACTCCGCGCGTGCGGGGGCTCTCGACATCGTCGTGCGCGAGCGCGAACAGCTTGCCGGCGCGATGGTCGTCGACTCCGCCGGCGCGCGCACCGACGACCGCATCTTCGTCATCAACATCTGGGGCGAGCCGATCGATTCCGTTAAATACCGCAACGCACTCGCGATCAACGGACGCGCATGGCCGCACACCGAGCGGCTTGCAGCGACCGTTGGCGACAGCCTGCGTTGGCGCGTGATCAACGCCAGCATGCGTCCGCACCCCATGCACCTGCACGGCTTCTACTTCCGAGTGGATGCGAAAGGCGATGCGCGCCGCGACACGGTGTATACGCCCGAGCAGCGCCGGCTGGCGGTTACCGAGACGCTCTTCCCCTCGCGGACCATGTCCCTGGCGCTGAGCCCGTCGCGTCCGGGGAACTGGGTCTTTCACTGCCACATCGCGTTCCACGTGGTAGGCGGAGCACGACTCGATGCCAATCCCGAACACGACGACGGGCATGCGGGCGACCCCAGGCTCCACATGGCCGGACTGGTGCTCGGCTTTACCGTGGCCGATAAGCCTGACGCTCCACCGGAGGTACGGAGTGCTCCGCGCCGCCTGCGTCTGTTCGTCAACGAGGGACCGCAGCGCAGCCGAGCTCCGCGCGCACTCGGCTTCGTGTTGCAGAATGGAGAGAGTGCCCCGGCGCGCGACTCGGTTGTCGTTCCAGGCTCGCTCCTTGTGCTCACGCGCGGACAGCCCACGGACATCACGGTGTTCAACCGCCTGAAGGAAATGGCGGCAATCCACTGGCACGGGATCGAGCTGGAGAGTTATTCGGACGGAGTTCCCGGGCTGAGCGGCATGGGCATGCGTGTTGCGCCCCCCATCGCCCCGGGCGACTCGTTCACCGCGCGGCTCACCTTGCCGCGCGCGGGAACGTTCATCTATCACACGCATCTCAACGACATCGAGCAGATCACGTCGGGGTTGTATGGCGCGATCATCGTGCGGGAGCCGGATCGACCGTATGATCCAGCCACCGACCATCCCTTCGTCATCGGATGGGATGGCGAGGGCGTGCCGCCGCGCGTCGTGGTAAACGGCGACACGATGCCCGCACCGCTCCTTCTGGCACTCGGCGTGCCGAATCGCCTCCGCCTCGTGAACATCAGCCCCGCCGGCCGCTTCATCTTTTCCGTACGCCGCGACACCACAGTCTTGCAATGGCGTGCGCTGGCCAAGGACGGCGCCGATCTTTCCGTCGCGCAATCCACGAAGCGGCGAGCCGCGCAGCTCGTGGATGTGGGCGAGACCTACGACTTCGAGTTTACTCCAAGTGAGCGCGGGGAGTACCGGTTCTCCGTCGCATTGCCGGTGGCGCCCGCCGCGCGGAGGCCGACACGGGGTGAGGTCCTCTGGACCCAGCGAGTGATCGTGCCGTAATCCTCGAATCCGGTATCAGGCGCGGCGCAACCGAGCGCGACGTCAATTTCCTTGCTTGTGTGGATCAGAGGAACGGGAACACCATCGCCGCTACCCACAGCGCGGTTCCAACCGCCAGCAACGCCTGCACCACAGACCGTGCGCCTCGCGAGGCCGGCCCCGACGTTCGCACCCATGACCAGGTCAGCATTAGCGCAATCCCAATGGCCAGCAGGCCCAGCAGACCGACGTAGTAGCTGGCCGGCGGGCTGGTTGTGGTCGTCGGGCCCGCCGTCCTTGGCAGGAGCTGCTGGGAACCCCACGCACTGGCCACCAAGATGAGAATTGCGCCCACCCAGAGCCCTGCCACCTGTCGACCCGATCGCATCTGCATGGTCTCTCCTCAAGCAAAGGATGGTTTCAGTGCGTCTTCGAGTCTTGCCTTCACGGCTGGCCATTCGTTGTCGAGAATGCTGAAAAATATGCTGTCCAACGTGATTGGCTCTGGAGCAAAACTGTTCATCGTATCGCCTCGCGTTGTTGGCTCTTGCGCATCCGAAGGAGGAAATAACCCGCGCACAGCCATAGCAGTGCCACCGTCAGCCAGGCCACGAGCGAGTGGCTCAGCGCCCACGGATTCGTGGCATCGGGCTCGGCCGACGGCACGATATCCTTCATATTGTTGACCGCGGCATGCATGAGCATGACCGGCAGCAGACTGCCCCGCGTATTCGAGTACAGCCAGGCCATCGCTACCGACAGCGCCATCACTTGCATTAAATAAAGCGGGAATGACTGGCCGAACGTGCTGGCTTCGGGGATGAAGAACAAGGGAAGGTGCCACGTCGCCCACAGCACTCCTAGCAAAATGCTCCCGACTCCGAGACCGAAACGCGCGGCGAGTCTCGGCAAAGCATATCCGCGCCATCCGATCTCCTCTCCTGTCTGGCCACCCAGAAGAGTGGACCCGATCGCCGCGGCGAGCATCAGATACAAGGGCACGTCGCCGAAACGCGGCCACGCACCCGTGGTGGCGCGATGCATCAGGGCGACGACCAGCTTGATCACAACCATGTAGCTTATAGCGAAAACGTACCAGCGCGCGGAGACCTGCCAATCGATGAGGCGCCGCAGCAACGCGGCTACCTCGCTCCGTCCTGAGTCCCGGCCTGTGAGCCACAGGGCAACGAATCCGGGTGCGAAAGTGCCGAGCAGGAACAACAGCCACCGCGGCCCCGCAATCGGCATGAAACCCGCCGCGAACCACAAACTCCACGTGACGATGTATGTAACGACAAAGAATGTGAGCAACTCAGCCCCCCCACGTTGCCCATTACATCGAACGGGACTACGGATTCAGAAGTTTCGTTTCCTCCAAATCGTGAAGGTAGGCGTTCGAAGTAGCGCGTTCATGACCGGTGCCACCGCAACGGCTTCGCCTTTCGGTAGTGGGTCAGTCCGAGTTCGAGGACTGCCACCAAGAAAGACACAGACGCGAGACGCCAGAAGTATAGTCTGCAAGTTGCGAGAATGAGGCACTCGGCGCTACACGAGCCCGCGCGTGATTCAGAACATCCGCGCCGTGGAATGGTTAGTTGCGAGAGGGAGCTTCACTCCATCGTGTGGCATGGGCGACTTCAAGAAACTCCTGGTCTGGCAGAAGGCACATGCCATGGCTCTGGACGCGCACCGGCGTGGGTCGGATTCTTTGACTCTTATCAGTCAAGTCGTCGAAGTCAGAAAAATGCTCTATGGTCTCCGTCGTTATCTGGCTTCTCAGACAAAGGACAGCAAACAGGCCTAAGTGTTGGTTTCATCCTCGACCCTGAGGTCTATACTTCTGGCGTCTCGCGTCTGCGTCGTTCTTGGTTGACCTTCCGTTCCCAAACTGACCCACTCTGCCTTTTCGCACATGATGTCCCCTTCAATAACGCCGCGATACTGGTAGCTTCTTCGCTGTCATTCCTGCCTCCGTTGGCCCAACCCTCTGACCGCGCGCGATCAGTCCATGCGTAGCACGCGTGCGGGGTCCGTCAGCACCGCACGACGCACAGGCACGATAACGGCCGCGGCGGCGCTCACGAGCAACACCGCGCATACCGTAACCAATGTGACTGGGTCAGATGGCCCTATGCCAACGAGAAGGCGACGCAGCAACTGACCGGCGCCGAACGCCGCGACGAGGCCCAGAACAAGACCTATGAGCACGGGTCTCATTCCCTCGAATGCTACAAGCCTGACGACCGCCGCGCGGCCGGCACCCAGCGCCATACGAATCCCGATCTCGCGCGTGCGCAGGGACACCGCGTAGGCAACGAGTCCGAACACGCCGAGCGAAGCGAGAAAGAGTCCGACGAAACCTGAGAATCCGAGCACGCTTCCCGCTACCCGCAGCGGAATGAGAGAGAACTCGGTGGCGCGCGTCATTGGCTCGATCTCCAGAGCCAGGTCAGGCTCGATGGAACGTACCTGCCCCATCACCTGCCGCGTTATCATCCCCGAACCTCCCCCACCTTCGGCGCGAAGGTGCAGGATCATGTCAGGACGGTACCACTGGCCGAATGGCAGATATGCTATCGCACTCGGCGGTTCTCCCATGGATCGAACTTTGATGTCACGGGCAACTCCCACCACTTCGACACGCCGCTCACGACCTTCTCGATCGACGATGCCAACCACGCGACCGATCGCGTTCTCTTTACCGAAAAAGCGGCGGGCCATAGTCTCGCTGATGACGATCACGCCGGCGGCACGAGAATCGTCGGCCGGAAGAAAGTCGCGGCCGGCGACGAGCGGAATGCCGAGCATTTTGAAGTAGCCCGGCCGCACGTAGTTGTACGGAAGACGCTCGGGCTCTCTGCGCTTCCCCGTCCCGACTTCTGCCGGTGCCATCCCCAGCAGGTCGCCTCGGCTGCCAAGCGGAACAAAAAGCGCCAGCGTCGCATCTCGTACTCCCGGAACGCGCGATGCACGTTCGACGATCTCGTTCCAGAGCGCCCGACCTCTCTCCTCATCGTAACCCAGTAGCTCCGGCGACGCCGAGATCAGCTGGATGGAGCTAGCGTCGAAACCCGGGTCCAGGCTCTGGCTGCGCTGCATGCTGCGTAGCAGCAAGCTGGAGCCAACGAGAAGCACTGTGGCCAGCATGACCTGCGCGCCTACGAGAATGGAGCGGATCCTCCCACGCCTGCGGTCCGACGTCGCGCCTCCTACGCGCAGATCTGCCAACGCATCCGCACGCGAGGCGGCCAGCGCCGGCCCTGCTCCGAACGCAACGGCCACTATCAACGTGATCGCAAGAGCGACGACGGTGACTCGCCCATCCAGGTTCATGCTGATCCCCAGCGGTATTCCTACCGGAAGGTTGATCCGCTCCAATGCTCGTCCCGCCAGAACGGCCAGGACGACACCCATCACGCCACCAACCACCGCGATGACCAGAGTCTCCGCCAGGAGAAGTCGCGCCAGCCGCCAGCGACTCGCGCCGAGCGCTGCTCGCGTTGCGAGCTCACGCCGCCGCACTGACGCCCGGACCAGTAGCACGTTAGCCAGGTTTACACAGGCGAGGAGCAACACGAGGAATACGATGCCCTGAAGTAGCGCGAGAAACGTCGCGACGATCTGCGCGACGAACGGATGCACTCCGCCTGCACTCGCGATATCGAGACGGACTTGCTCGGTGGTGTCGCGCTGGCCAAGGTGAAGACGTTGCGCCAGAACGGCGAGCTCGCCGCGAGCGTTATCTCGTGTTGCGCCGGGCCGAAGGCGCCCCATCAACATCAGAAATCGATCTTCGCGCTGATCTATGGAGCCGGCCTGCGGAATGGCTACTGCCTGCATAGCCACTGGCACCCATGTGTCGATGTCGAAGCCTGTGAACGTGCCGCGAAAGTCCGGCGGCGCTACACCGACTAGAGTGAACGATTTACCGTTGAGCTTCACCACTCGGCTCAGAACAGCCGGATCACCACCGAATCGTTGCTGCCACAGCGAGTGTGAGATCACCATCTCGGCGCCCTCATTCGCCGCGCGATCCGAGGCGGCCACGAAGCCTCGTCCAAGGGGAAGCCGAACGCCGAGCGCCGAGAAGTAGTTGGGAGTTACAAGCTCGAGCCACGCCGTGCGCGGTTCATCGCCGGCGGTGAGGATGGCAGTGTTCGGGTAGTGTGCGATGAGCTCGGAGAAGGCGGTCGTGCCATCGCGGAGATCGCGGTACTCCGGGAAGGAGACCGATCCGAAGCTGTTGTCGCGCGTCACGCGTCCAATGCGCACCAGTCGCTCGGGCTCGCGCACGGGTAGTGGCCGTATCAGGAGGGCATTGACGAGACTGAACACGGCCACGTTCGCGCCGATGCCCACCGCGAGCGACAGGATGGACACGATTGTGAAGGTGGGTGATCGTCTGAGCGAGCGGATCGCCAGGAGGAGCTCGTGGTAGAGAGTCGCCATGGGCAAGTCAATGAACGAGGAGTCAGCGGCGCGCGGCCAGAGGGCTCCTCATTCTTAAGTACTTTGTTGCTTAAAGTCAATGTGCCTGCGCTGGACGTGCTGCAGTTGCAATTGTCTGGAACCAGCACATTTATTGTCGACAGCCGACAATAACCCTCACGATAGTCTCATGAGCCCTGCCCCAGCCGATCGACTTCAGGGGACACTCGATCTCCTCGTACTCAGAACCCTCGTCCGCGAGCCGCTTCACGGATGGGCGATCTCGCGCCGCATCCGAGAGCGGTCCGATGACATGCTTCAGGTCAATCAGGGATCGCTCTACCCTGCGCTCCACCGACTGGAGGATCAGGGAAAGATCTCAGCCGAATGGATGGTGGTGGACTCCGGCCGTCGCGGTAAGGTCTACCGGCTGACAGCCGCCGGTCGCCGTCAATTGGAGCTGGAACAGGACGGATGGGACGCGTTTGTCTTCGCTGTTTCTCGCGTCCTTCAGACGGCATAGCTGTGATCACTTTTCGCCAGATCGGGCGCCGCCTGCGGGCTCTTGTCGCGCGGCGTGCCATGGACCGGGAGCTCAACGATGAAATTCAGCTCCACGTTGAACTCGAGATCGAGCAACTCGTGCGCGAAGGCATGACCCCGGACGATGCACGCGCCGTGGCGCTACGTTCATTTGGAAACGTCGGACACGTCAAGGACGAAGCGCGCGAAGTTCGAGGGGTCCGCCTGATCGAGGACCTTCAGAGGGATCTCGGTTTCGGCATTCGCACCCTTGGCCGAAACCCAGCTTTCACCAGTGTCGCCGTCCTGACGCTTGCCATCGGCATTGGTGGAACTGCCGCGGTTTTCGGCGCGCTATATGGAATTCTCTTCGCACCGCTTCCCTACCGCGAGCCCGAGCGGATCATCACCGTGTGGCAGCACCACCGCGCTGACGGGATCGATCGAGGCGACGTGTCGCCTGCCAATTTCCTCGACTGGCGGGAGCGTAGCCGGGCCTTTGCTACACTGGTGGCGGCTGAGCCGTATTCCATGGACCATATCGGGCCGGACGGCGCCGAGCATGTGCGTAATTGGCTTGTCTCGGCAGGATTCTTTGAGACCTTCGGCACTGCTCCGGTGATTGGCAGAACTTTCACACCGGATGAATACGAGCCAGGTCGCAATCGAGTCGTTGTGATCGGGTACGACAGCTGGATCACGCGCTTCGCGGGCGATTCGTCCGTGGTGGGCCGCACATTCATACTCGATAGCCTGCCGCACACCATAGTCGGGGTCATGCCGCGAGCCTTTCGCTTTCCGCCAGGGCGCGATGTGTGGGTGCCAAGAGTGTTCACTGAATCTGATCGGACTCGCCGCGCTGCCGCATACTATCTCGTGGCCGGCCGGCTCCGGCCCGGCGTCACACTCGACGCTGCACGCGCAGAGCTTGGCCGAGTTGCGGAAGAGCTCGCGCAAGAATACCCGAGGACGAACGCGGGCACAGGCGTCACTCTCGTGCCGTTGACCGAGCAGCTCGTCGGGAACGTGCGAGCGCGGCTCTGGATCCTCATGACCGCGGTCGCATTCGTGCTGCTCATTGCCTGCGCGAATGTGGCCAGCCTTCTCCTCGCGCGCACGCTTCGCCGTCAGCATGAGCTGGCTGTGCGAGCCGCGTTGGGTGCAGGAAGGAGCCGCATCGTGAGGCAGCTCCTCACCGAGAGTTTGCTCATTGCCGCGGCTGGCGGCATCGCCGGTGTGTTGCTCGCTAACTGGCTGCTTGGCGCCATCCGCGCTCTCGCACCAGCGACGCTTCCACGCGTGGATGAACTGAGCGTCAGCCCGGCGGTGCTCGCCTTCGGCCTGGTCGTGACAATCACGACCGCAGTCCTCTTTGGTGTTCTGCCGGCATTGCACGCCGCAAGCGCTGACGCACGCGCTGGGCTCATTGCCGGCACGCGTTCGGCAACAGCTGGGCGGGCACGCCGTCGCCTCCAGAGCGGTCTCGTGATCGCAGAACTCGCGCTCGCTCTCGTCCTCCTGGTCGGTGCCGGGCTGCTGGTGAGAAGCTTCGTCGCGCTGCTGCAGGTTGATCGCGGATTCGATTCGCGAAACGTCCTCGCCGTCACGGTCTGGTCGTGGGGCTATTATCCTACCCCACCGCAGCGTGCCAATTTCGTGCGCGAGATGCAGGAACGGCTCGCCGCCATTCCCGGAGTGCGCGCTGCCGGCATGACTTCGTCGCTGCCATTCGCGGAGTCTATCGGCGCCGAGGAAGCCGGCTTCGAGATCGAAGGCCGTCCGTCCGCTGGGCCGGAGCAGATCCCAACGGTGCACGCCGCGGCTGTGACGAGCGGCTACTTCGCGACGCTCGGCATCGCGTTGCGAGATGGCCGGTTGTTCGCGGAAACCGACGGGCTGAACAGCGCCCCCGTCGTCGTCGTGAACGAAACGCTGGTGAGGCGCTATTGGACGGATCAGAATCCGATCGGCAAGCGCATCATCCTGGGCTTCGCTGCCGCGCCGGTGACGCGCGAAATCATCGGCATCGTATCCGACGTCCGACACGCGGGCCTTCAGGAGGCGCCGCGACCAACCGTTTTTGTCCCACACTCACAAGCACCGACCGGCGCGAACACATTCGTCTTGCGAACAGCGGCTGATCCGCGTGAAGGGTCCGCGGTCGATGCTGTGCGCCGGGCGTTCCGGACGACCAACGCGGCGATGGCGATTGGGGCCGTCACCACGCTTGACGAATTGCTCGCTAACTCGCTCGCGGAGCGGCGCTTCAACCTGGCGCTTCTCGGCGGCTTTGCGGGAGTGGCGCTCCTGCTCGCTGCGGTCGGCATCTATGGTGTTATGAGCCAGGTGACGAACGAGCGTACGCATGAGATGGGCGTGCGACTGGCGCTCGGCGCGACCACCGGGGATGTGTTGCGAATGGTGCTGCGCGAAGGGGGAGCTCTTGCGCTTGCCGGCACTGGCATTGGTGTCGCAAGCGCCCTTGTGCTCACAGGTGTGCTTCGCACCATGCTGTTCGAGATCACGCCGGCAGATCCGGTGACTTACGCCGGCGGCGTTGCGCTCCTCCTCGGCGTTGCCCTGTTCGCGTGCTACCTCCCCGCCAGGCGCGCGACGCGCATCGACCCGGTTACAGCCCTTCGCGGCGAGTAGACTCGGCGGCCGAGACTAGTGAACCGAGTCTCAGATCGTGATAGCCATTGTCGAAGGGCGAACAGCGCTGAGCTGGCATCAAGGAC
>JBHENQ010000086.1:0-16406 GCA_046261975.1 Gemmatimonadaceae bacterium
CTCCGGCGCCTCGCCGTTCGGAGTCACGAGTTGTGATGTAAACCAGGGCCCATCTGTGATATGGATCGAACCCGACACGCGAGAGCGTCAGGAGCCCGCCAGGGGGCAGGATCTCGTCAGGCAGGAGGCGAACGGTGTCTCTTCCGCCTAACGCGCCCCCGGCTCCGGCCCTCTCAAAGGCGCTCCGAACCGCCGCCGAGTCCAGAAAGAGCTGTCTCTCGGCGACGGTCCACATCGGACCGAGACTCTTCTGCGTGACGTTCACTGACTGAAAGCTGGTGACGAGAGACTGCGGTGCGTCCGGCGCTGCCTTGGCGAGCAGCGATTTGACCTCTGTCAGATCGCTCACGTCCTGGTCACCGAGTGACGTCTCATCGACAATAGCCACGACGTCCGAGACGAGTGACGTCGCTGCCACACGAGCGAAGTAGAGCGAGTCGATGACGGCTCCGTACACCAGCACGGTATCCACGGATGGCCCTGTGCGTACTTCGGGGCAGTCGCCTCTATACCTACCGTTGTAATAGCAGGTAAGCCCGCTGTAAGGGCCGTCGGCATCTCCCGTAAAGAAGAGAAAAAGCCCCCAGGCTGCGAGGCCACTCGTCAGGACTGCAACACCAAACGCTAGGCGACGTCGCCCTGTTACGCCCGAGTCGGCAGACATCCGGAACATGCTCGCAATACTAGCGAGGAAATCCTTCCCACGCTTCCATGGCCTTAGTCCAGCGTTCGAGCGCAGAATCTAGGTCGGAGCGCGCGCGATCCAGGTCGGCGCCCAGCACCACGGCCTTTCGACTCCCCTCCGTGGTAGCGTACAGCTCGGGATCTCCAAGAGTGCGCGTAAGATCCGCGACTACGCGTTCCCTAGCGTCCACCTCACGCTGAGCCTCCTCCAGCACGATGCGCGCCGCTTGCTCCTTCCTTCTGTCGTCGCCTGCACGCTTGCCTTTGCCATCCTGTGTCCCTCGTACCTTTTTCCGTTCTCCCACCCGGCGTAATCCTTCCTCCTCGGCGGCTGCCACTGCCGCGGCGTGCGCCCGTTCCGCGCTAACTGTCTCCCATTCGGCGAAACTGCCGTCGAAGTCGGTGATGCGACGATCGTGCAACACCCACGTACGCGTCGCGAGGGCGCGCAAGAGCGCCCGGTCGTGGCTCACGAGAATGATCGTGCCGTCGTACTCGCCGAGCGCGTCTTCCAGCGCTTCGATCGACTCGACATCCAGGTGGTTTGTGGGCTCGTCCAGGAGAAGCAGATTGGCATGCGACAGCATGATCATGGCCAGTGCCACGCGCGATCGCTCACCGCCGGACAATGTGTCCGCGGTCCGTTGCGTCGCGTCGCCGGTAAATCCGAAACGGGCGAGATGGCCGAGTACCTGGCCGCGTCCCCAACTTGTGCGGAGATCGCTGACGATCTCGTAAAGCGTGCGGTCGGCGGGCACTTGCGTCTGGTCCTGACGATAGTGCGCCACAACTATCGATCCACCCACCAAGATATTGCCGCTGCCGACCTGGTGTTCGGCAGTTATGGCTCGTAGCAACGTGGATTTGCCGGCGCCGTTGGGTCCCACGAATCCAACTACATCTCCGCGCCGAACAGTCGCCGAGAATTTTTCGAGGAGCACGACGTCCTCATGCGATGGTGTGGCCAGACGGACATCCTTCGCGACGAGAACCTGATCTCCGCCTCGTTCACTGATGTCGAGCCTGAGAGCCATGCGCTGGTCGTCCGACACCGGCGCACTCAGTCTCGGCATGCGCGCGAGGAGCTTCCGCCGCCCTTTGGCCTGAGCGGTGTTCTGGCCCGCGATGTTCCGACGAATGTAGTCTTCCTCCTTGAGAATCTTCCGACGCTGCTGCGTGAATGCCCTCTCCTGGGTCAGGCGGCGCTCCTCGCGCTGCGCTACAAAGGCTGAATACGTCCCGGAATAGGGAATAGCGGTTCCGTTCTCGAAATGGAGCACGTGATCGACAACGTTCTCCAGAAAAACGCGATCGTGACTTATGAGCATCACTGTCTGGCCGCAGGTCATGAGGTGACGCTCCAACCACTCGCTGGTGTCGATGTCCAGGTGATTGGTCGGCTCATCCAGGAGCAGCAGGTCGACGGGAGCAACGAGTTGGCGAGCGAGACCGAGCCTTCCGCGTTCGCCTCCGCTGAGCCGCTCGAGTGGTCTTGTCCGGGCCTCGACGGGATCGAATCCCAGCCCCTGAAGCACCGCGTCTACACGAGGCGCGAAGGTGTATCCGCCCTCTCGCTCGAATCGCTCGAGATCGCGATCGTACCGCCGGAGCATCGCTTCCGTAGAGCGCTCGCCCTGCTCCCCCAATTTCGCCGCCTGTTCTGCAAGGGATGATTCGAGCGCGAGGAGATCGGCGAATTGACCCGCGGCCGCTTCCCAAACCGTGGCAGCGGATCCAAAATCGCGGTGCTGCTCCAGCAACGCGAAACGTAACCCCGGCACGCGAGCCACGGCGCCAGTAGTCGGAGCCAGCGTGCCCATCAAGAGCTTGAACAGTGTCGTCTTCCCGACCCCGTTTCTGCCGATTATCCCCCACCGCTGCCCGGCTGCAACAGTGAATGTTATGCCACGGAAGATGGTCGCCGCGCCAAATTCTACTGATACGGACGAAACGGATATCATTGAACCGCGGAACAGGTGACAGGTAACAGGCGACAGCCAGCAGGTGACAGCTGTTACCTGTGACCAGTCAGCTGTTAGCTGGTTTATTGCCGTGCCAAGCGTCCTCCAGCAACAGTCTTACATCATCGCGAGAGACAGGTCGTGGATTCGGGAATGGCTCGCGTGTGGCTTCTGTGGCGACTACGTCCAGGTCTGTCGCGGCAAGACCAAAAGAAGATAATGCGGTTGGTAAACGAAGACTCTCCACAAGATGATATAGCGCCGAGCCGGCGCCGTCGCCGCCGGCGGCGAGCGCGACGCGCGCCGATGCTTCTCTTGCTGCAGAAGCGTTGTACGCCGCGACGTGCGGCAACAGGACTGCGTGAGTCTCCGCGTGTGGCAGCCCAAAGTGGCCGCCCAGGACATGACACAGCCTATGATGCAGCCCCATCGAGACCGAACCCAGAGCGATACCCGCGAGCCAGGCCCCGAATAGCGCGGTCGACCGCGCACCAATTTCCGTTGGCTCGAGTGATATTAGAGGCAGGCTCGCGGCCAGCGTCCGAATTGCATCTTCGGCCATGAGAGAAATGAGAGGATTGCCGTCCGGTGCATAGAGCGCCTCTACAGCATGTGCGATCGCGTTCATGCCACTGGCCGCGGACGCCAGCGCTGGCATTGCCACAGTGAGCGATGGATCGTAAAGAACGCAGCGGGGCCGCGCGCGTTTATCTCGTCCGGTTTCCTTCACGCCTCCGGATGTCATCCCCCAGATAGAAGTCATCTCGGATCCGGAGTACGTCGTCGGAACAGCTATCAGAGGCAATCCCGCCGTCAGAGCCACCATCTTTGCCACGCCGATCGCGGAGCCTCCCCCTATTGCAACACAGCAATCTGCATCCACACGTGCCGCCTCCGCGCGCGCTCCTTGGACAATATCGAACGGCACATGTTGCTCGGCTCTCATGAACGTCCCTGCCAGGCGATTGCCCGCAAACGTGCTTGCACGACCGATCACTTCGCTGCGGCCGGGAGTGGAAATGAAGAGAATCCGCTTTGCGTCGAGACGCTCCGCTTCTTCACCAAGACGGTCCAGCGAGCCTACGCCAAACAGTACTCGGCTGGCAGGCCAGTCCTGCGTAAAGCTCAGCGTCACATGGAAGCCGGCTACGGCAACGCGACGAGGTCCGCGAGCATCGAGCGCACCAATTCGAGTTCCTCCTCGTTCACCGTGTGCCCCATGCCGGGATACAGTCGCATGGTAACGTCAGCGCTCATTCCCCGCAGCACCTCCGCCGAGTGACGCACGCGAGCGGCAGGAATGTGAGGGTCGATCTCGCTACAGCCAAGGAATATCGGTGTCCCATCGAACGAGCCTTCGTAATGCCGCGGCGTGCCATCAGGACCGATGAGGCCACCACTCAAACAAGCAACACCGCCGTAGCGACGGGCGTTGCGCGCGGCGAACTCGAGGGAGAGACATGCCCCTTGAGAGAATCCGAGCAACGCCGTGCGTACCGCAGGAACGCCCGCGCCTATGATGTCCGACAGGACGGCGCCGATGGCGTTGAGCCCCGAGGTAATTCCTGGTTCATTGGATTCTATGGGCGCGAGAAAACTGTTCGGGTACCATGTGTTGCCAGCAGCCTGCGGCGCGAGGAACGTGATGTCTGGGTGCGACAGGCCAGCCACCAGGGTAAGGATGCTTTCGGCGCTCGCCCCACGCCCGTGCACCATTATCATTGCTGCTTTCGCCTGAGGAAGGGGCGGGCCCAGATGTCGAACAGGCTGGCCTCCATGCGGGTCTGTTGCGTTGATCACTTCACCTCCCCCGGTCATCTATGTGGCGCGTGGTTGCCAGGCATCCACAGACACTGGCGCCAGGGACTTCTCTATCCTGGGCCGATCTCGCTCGAGCCAAGGCGGTAGCTGCAGCGACCCACCCAGTTCCGCCTCATCCTCGTCAACGGTGAATCCCGGGCGGGCAGTCGCTATCTCCACTATGTGGCCGTCTGGATCATTGGTGTAGATGCTCTTGAAATAGACTCGATCCATCACCGGAGACACGGGGATACCGGCGCGGACAAGCTTCTCCCTCCACTGCAGCTGCTCGTCCTCCGTTGCTACTGCAAGGGCGTAATGATGAGTCTGGCCAGCGCCCATGCGAGCGCGTGGTTCGCGCTCTGGGTTGCGCTCGAAGTAGGTCACCAGAGTGCCCGGACGGCCGTCGCCCACACCCCAGTACCAGTGGAAGGAGCCTGGGTCGTCGAAATTGGATGTTCGCTTGACCAGCCGCATCTCGAGCATTCCGCCGAAGAAGGCGTGGGTTCGCTGAATGTCGGCGCCGATTGCGGTGATGTGGTGCAAGCCGTGCTCGAGCCGCATCCGTGGTGTGATTTCCGGCACCGGTTCGGGCCAGGTCTCAGCCTGTATGCGAGCCTTGTCGCGATTGCCCGTGAGCATCTCCTGCGGCGGATCGCGATGCTCGATCCCCAGGCGATCCGCTGGTTCGTCTCTCGTCCAACCAGGCCCGCGCGTCGCATTTCGATGATCGTGCCATCTGCGTCGGTGAGGTAAATGGAGGTGAAATAGTGTCGGTCCAGCGGGCCGTTTACTTTCATGCCGAGATCTGTGAGCCGGCGCTTCCACATGAGAAGTCCATCCCGGTCTGCAACGTGGAGCGCAAAGTGATGAGTGCCACCCAGTCCGGGTGCCCCTCGCGGCGCGCCTGGCCACTCGAAGAAAGTGACGACGCTTGCCGGACGGCCTAGCGCGTCCCCGAAATACAGATGGTAACTACCGGGGTCGTCGAAATTCACCGTTTTCTTGACCATACGAAGGCCCAGAACGCGAGTGTAGAAATCGGCTGTTCGCTGTGCGCTTGCACTGATCAGCGTTATGTGATGCAAGCCCTGGATGCTCATGGCTAACTCCGTCAGACAGATTTCGCGACTCGCCGTCGCACCCAAACATAGCCACAAGCCGCGGGGCAAGAGGAGCGGCAGGCCTGAGTTAGACCAACCCGAGTAATCAGAGTACGTCTTGACTTGGAAACAGATGATTAAGATATTTGCTACTGCTGTCGGCGCCAAATGCATCTGCGAACAGCGCTAGTTGTGGTCTTATTCGTCCAGCATGGAGCAAGACCAATGGCGCCTGTGTGGCCGCCGTCAGCTTCCGATCCACTAATATGGGTGCCTCCGGAAACACGTGAGGCAGTATGCCGGGCAATTGATCAGCGTCTTAGGGACAAAGGCGCAGACCTGGCCATCCACGCCGCCATACTCGCGATCACACAGGACGCGCGCGCCCAGAACGTGAAAGTCGAGAGAATAATCATTGCGCTGAAGCATTTGTGGGGCAGCGTTGCCCCCGTCGCCGACGCTCACGATACGCAGGAGCGCACCAGGATGCTCGAGAACATGGTGTCGCTCGCGATCAGGACGTACTATACTGACACTGAGAATTCCTCTGGCGGCAACGTTCCATAGTACCCAGTGCGCGAACGTCCTCTCATACTACTGTCGCTGATTGCCGCTACTACCGTGGCGGCTTGTTCGCCAAAGCTGGGAGTTTCGGAGCAGAGAGTCGCTCTGATTCCACCCACTGCGCGCGCCGAGCTCCGAGATTCGGCGGGCCGCGCCATCGGAGAAGTCACGCTCGAAGAGACTCCGCACGGGCTTCTGGTGTTGGGCGCCATCTCCGGTCTTCTGTCTGGCGTACACGGGCTTCACATCCACAGCACGGGCGAGTGCCGGCCGCCGTTCACGAGTGCCGGCCCACACTTCAACCCTGGGAACAAGAAGCACGGCGTACGGAATACGGAGGGAGCGCACGCGGGCGACGCACCCAACATAAGCGTTGACGCGAACGGCACCGCAAAGTTCGATGCGTTGCTCGCCGGAGCGTCGTTGGAGTTAGGCAGCCATCCAGTTCTCGATTCGGATGGGGCCGCGATAATCGTACACGCCGCCGCAGACGACTATCGCACGGACCCCTCGGGCAATTCAGGCGGACGAATCGCCTGTGGCGTCATAGAGCGCCAAACGTTACGGCCGTGAATCAGGGTCCGCAAAAATGCTGGGAGATTTTGAGGTGCAGAAGCTGGTCCGCCAGACGCGTGGCTCCTAATCAGCAGCGCCTTTCCTGTCCAATAGCCAATTCGCCGTCGCCCGCGCAACAATGTCGCCCGCCGAATCACGGATAATCGCGATTGCTTCATGCTTAATTGGTTCGCGTACGTCGGGCACGTCGCACGAGCACTCTGCGGTGAGAGTTCCACGCGCCTTCTTGAGATAGTCGATCGAGAGCCCGGTCACGATGCCACGCACGCCGGCGGGTAGACCAGTGAGCATCGCGAGTCCGCTCGTGGCCTCCGCCAGATTCATGAGAGCGATAGCATGCACCGACTTGAGGTGATTCCGCACGCGCCTTCGGTCACGCATGCTTACTCTCGCATAGCCCGGTCGCAATTCCTCGACGAGTGGCTTGATGCTCGCGGTGTAAGGCACCATGGCGCCAAGTAATCGGCTGAAGATGTGCCGGCCGGCTGGAAGTCCGCTCAGGCGCTTCCAGGATTCACGCAGCGTAGCACCGGGGGTTGCGCCAACATTCCGGATTCCCAAGAGTCGGTCTCCTAGTAACAGGATCGCGGTCACGCATTACCCATGCATGACAACGCGGCCGACTAAGTTAAGCCATTCGCGCTGCACCCGCCGGTCGCTCAGCGGAAGGCAGCACCTCCGATAGCCGAAAGCATCTGCTGCGCGGCGCGAGCCTGGCGAGGATGGAACACTGGATTGATTGCCAGTGCTTCACCAAGAAAACGGGCTGCTGCTTTCTGGTCTCCAAGCGCGCTCTCGATGACACCGGCGTGGTAGTAGATCATGGCGTCGCGTGTTCCCATGCGGAGCGCGGCACGGCTGGCGTCGCGTGCGGCCTCATACTCGCCAGTCTTGTATAAGGCCCAGGCAAGTTGGTCGTAGCCGTAGACATCGCGACGGATACCGATTTCGCGCTCGAGGAGAGCACGCACTTCGTATTGCTCGCGATCGTGATCCAGCAGAAACATGGTCCACTGCCTATTGAACGGCTCGGGTTTCGTACGGCCCGTTCTCTCGGCTTCCCGGTAGAAGCGCTCAGCGGCGCTGCTGTCATCGAGCTCCTTGTACGCATCTCCGATGAGGCCCAGCGTCGAAATGTCCCCAGCCGCCCCGATCCGTTCGCCGTACTCGATCACTCTCTTCCAGTTGCCTCGCGCGCCTTCCACGCGGGCCAACGCGCTCAGGAGACGGAAATCACCTGGCTCCGTCTCGAGCCCGCGTTCGAAGGCCCGTTCAGCCTCGTCGAGCCTGCCGTTGCGGAACTCGTGGTCCCCCACACGCAGGTGGAACCACGCCACTTGTTCGCGAGGCATGCCGGTTCGCGATTCCGCTTCGCGCTGCGCGGCGAAAAGGATCCGGCGGGCAGATTCCGAGTTGCCCTGGATCTCCTGCCAGCGAGCCATTCTAGGCGCGACCGCAAGTTCGTATCGCGCGTCGGCCAGTGAATCGAAGTTTGACCGAGCGCGCTCATAGTCCCCCAACTCCAACTGAATCTCCGCGAGGAGCGCCCTATATGCATTGACTTCCGGCTCCAGAGACACAAGCTTCTCGGCGATCTCGAGCGCTTCCACGAACTTGTGCTGTGCAAGCAGGCTCGACGCGAGGGTGAGGTAGGTCTTACCGTTGCGCGCTGTCCTTAGCGAGAGCGACCTGCGTGCAGAGGCTTCCGCTCGGCGATAGTCATCGAAGTCGCCAGTTTCGCGACTGCGCTGGAGATACAGTCCGGCCAGCTGCGCCACGTCCGCTGCGCTGGCCGGGTCGCGCTGAACTCTCGATTCGTAGAATGCGATGTCGGCGTTGCGAAGCTTGAGCTCCGACATCGCAGCTGCAGGCTTCCGTGTTGGTAGTGTCAGGCTCGCGATAGCAACGGTTGCCGCGATTAAGGCGAGAAGTCTGAATGGTTTCATAAGAGCTCGGGAATCGGGAATCGGGAGTCGGGACTGGGTCAGCTGCCGGCTGTCAGCTGATCCCTAGTCCCTAATCCCTAATCCCTAGCTTCTAGTTTGGCGTCGCGAGATACGGGAACGTCGCCAGGAATGCCTTGTTGTTGGCTGGGACATTGTCGGTCGTGAGTCCCGGTGTGACGTTGTTGGGATCCAGCAGGGGTCCGAAAATCGCCATTAGGCCCGCGTCCACCACGTCATCTGTCAGCGTGCGCCCTCCGTACGCGTTGGCAAGCGCCCAGCTCAACCAGCCCGCTGTATTGCCCGCTTTGCTGGTCTCGACGATGAGCATGTCGGGAATCAGAACGTTTGCGATCGCCTGCGCGGTTGCGGAGCTCCGCCCAGCCACCGTAGTCACGAAGGTCTCGACCTTTGTCTTGAAGCCAAGTCCGACATCCTCGTGCGGGTTGGCTGTGTTGTGCAGACCGTGATCTCGCTTCATGAACGTCACCTCGCTCACGAGCGGATTGCCCAGCCGCTCGATCTGATCGAATGTGCGGCTCCCAACGGGGCCGGTTGCGCCCTCGTTATCATTATCGTCGCAGGCGCCCGCCATGAGAATTGTCCCAAGCGACGCCACGACCATCCAGCTTTTCCGAAGCATTCTATTTAGTCCTCGTCTGAGTTTGCGTTGAGATTTCATTTCAGTTCCAGCCAGCACGCCTAACGGCTTATCGTGCCCCATACACCGATTCGGCCGCTCCCGCCCCCACCACCGGTGAGCTGGGATTCCGGGAGCTCGATCACAATGGCCAGAGTGTTGAACCCGGCGATGAAATCGATTCCCGGGTTTCGGAAAGAGGTGGCCTGCTGGGTCAGCGGCTGAGATAGCGGGCCGGTTGCGGGACGGCGGTCTGGGAGAATCTTGAAGAACTGCTCCAGGTCTATGAAGAACGGATCATCGCGAGGCCCCGCGAACACTTGCGTGCCGGTTGCAGAACCGAGGTTGGCGTTGAGCGCCCCGGTCACAAGCGGACCCGTCGATAAAAGACTGTTCCTCATGCCTATCGACGTTGGCGCCACAGGGCCCCGAACACTCACCTGCTGGTTGGCGCCTTCGCCGTTGAAGGTGATCTGAAATACGAGATCTTCCCTTGCGTCGCCCGTGTTATCGATCTTGAGCTGATAGAGCAGATT
This sequence comes from Gemmatimonadaceae bacterium, assembly GCA_046261975.1. Taxonomy (GTDB): domain Bacteria; phylum Gemmatimonadota; class Gemmatimonadetes; order Gemmatimonadales; family Gemmatimonadaceae; genus JBHENQ01. Next base: position 9,808 of record JBHENQ010000086.1, read on the forward strand.
CGGGTCGAACGTGGCAGTTGCCGTCTGTGCGGGAGAGAGTGGTGACGACGTCGTCATAACGAGGGCTATTCGGTCTGTGCCACTGCCGGGAAACGCGTAGACGTCGTTGATGTCCATGCGCGGGCTAAGTTCGACTTCCGGGGTATCCTGATGGTCCGACGCCACCGACCGCCTGACCGCAAGCGCTCCGAGGCCACCGAGCACGAGAACGGCCACGACTGGCGCACGCCACCTGTGGTGCCACTTCTTCATAGAACCTCCTGATAGCAAGAAAACGTTCGCTGCAGTAGGAGCGACGATGTCAGCGGGTCGGCAGCGGCGACTTGCAGCTATGTACGCCGCGCTGGCGGATTCGGATTTCTCAGATTGAAACTTTCCCGAGAGCGGAGTCGGGAGGCGGGAATCGGGAGTCGGGAGTCGGGCCATAATGTCCCTAATCCCCAGTCCCTAATCCCTAATCCCTAGACCCCCCCGTACCACTCGTAGCCCTGGTCGCTCCAATAGCCTCCGTTTCGCTCGGGGAGAAACGTCACCCGAGTGAGGTACTTGGTGCTCTTGTAACCAAGCTTAATGGGCGAATGCAGCCGTGCCGGAGCACCATGGGCAGGACCGAGCATGCGGCCGTCCATTCCGTACGCAATGAGGGTCTGCGGATGCATGGCGCTTTCCATGTCCCAGCTCTCGTGGTAATTGTTGTCGAAGGAGGCAAAATCCACGGCTTGCGCCTCGGGACGTACCCCCGCCAACTTGGCCAGCGCGGACACTCGAACTCCGGTCCATTCCGCGACGGCGGTCCAGCCCTCCACGCAATAGTGGTTTACCCGCTGCGATGTGCCGCGCAGCCTGACCAGGTCATCCAAACTGAGACTCAACGGCCGCTGCACAAGTCCGCCGATCTCGAGCTTCCAGATTCCGCGTACGCCTTCGTCCCATATAGGAACGCTGCTCGAAATGAAGTACGCGGGGAAAGCAGCGCCAGCGGCGCGCGCGCCCGCTGGCGCTCGGTCCATCGAGGTGTGGCGAGTAAGCCAGCTCTCAACTTTTTCGTTCTGACGCTCAGCGAAACGCAGAATCCCCCGGGCGGAATCCGGTCCTCGCGAATTGCAGCCTGCCAGCAGCGCCGACGTCACCGACGCGCCACTGAGTAGCAGAAACCGGCGTCTGTCTACAGTCATGATTCCACCTCCGTGACACCAGCCTTGTCACGACGCGGGAAGAGATGGTAGAACGGCCTGGCATTTCGCCGCGCCGGAGAATTCTCCTCGTTGTACTTCCCGGTAACTATCGAGCGGATCGAGTAAGGATCGACCGCGAACACCATGAATACGTGAACGACAGCCAGTACCACCATTGCCACCATCGATAGGAAATGCCAGTATCGAGCCCAAACGTAACCTCCCATTAGCGCTGTGAGAGAAGCGAGCTGAACCGGTTTCCAGATCGCGAGCCCGCTCAGGACCGTAACTGTCGCGAGAATCGGCAGGATGAAGTACGCCGTCTTCTGGAGAGCGTTGTGTTTTCCTTGCCTGGGATGATTCTTTCGCACAAACAGGTAAAACTTCACCATCTCCCAGGAATCACGAAAGTCACCTCGGCGCGGCACCAGGTCACGCCACTCGCCGTGAAGGTAAACGAAGGCCAGATATACGAGGCCGTTTACGACCAGCAACCACATCATTGCAAAATGCCAGTTGCGTGCTCCGGCGAGCCAGCCACCGAAAGTGAGCCAGTCTGGGATGGGTGTGCCTTCAAATGGATAACAACAGAACGTCTCGCCTCGCCGCGCAAAGCGAGGATATGCGTTAAAGATCTCGAGGCCGCTGCCAACCATGATCGTGAACGCGACTACGTTCACCCAGTGCGTGAGGCGGACGATGAAGTGATGACGCACAGAGCTAGGGATTGGGGATTGGGGATTAGGGAATAGGACAGGACTCGCACAGCGGCCGGAATAGGCAACCAAGACTCCGCCGGTGCCAATGGTTCCCCAATCTGGCGCCCATTTACCCGCGCGGGAAGAACAGATCTGCTCTCGCGCGTCAGCTGTTCCCTATTCGCTATCCCCTATCCCCAGTCCCTAATCCCTAATCCCTAGCTTCCTATGTCCACGCCGGTGCGTCCGACGCTGGAAACGATTCCTCGGACGCCTCATCCACCTTCGCGTTCCCGTGCGCCGATGCGAAAACCTCCAGCACCTTCTGATTGAATGCTGGGATATCGTCCGGTTTGCGGCTGGTCACCAGCTTCTGGTCGACGCTTACAGCTTTGTCGACCCAGGTACCGCCGGCGGTCTCAATGTCCGTTCGCAGGCTGGGCCACGACGTAAGCGTGCGACCTTTGACCGCGCCAGCTTCAACAAGCACGGACGCTCCATGGCAGATGGCTGCGACCGGCTTATCAGCTTCCATGAACTCGCGCACGAATCTCACGGCATCCGGGTTCGTCCGTAAATTGCCGGAGTCTGAAACGCCACCGGGAAGCACAAGTCCGTCGAAATCTCGCGCAGAGACATCCGCCACTACGCGATCCACCGGGAACGATTCTCCCTTTTCGTTGTGATTGTATCCTTGAATCTCGCCCTTCTCGAGCGATACGACTTGAGCGTTTGCGCCGGCTTCCCTCACAGCCGCCAGCGGCTTGGCGAGCTCCACCCCTTCAACGCCGTTCGCCGCGAGAAACGCGATCTTGAGTCCATCCAGTTTCCCCTTCATTTGATTTCAACCTCCTCTATTGGATCTCTTTCCCTTACTCTTTGCGGTGCGCGCTTTCGCCTGGCCGCTATGCTTCGACGACCCTGCCTTGGTTCCCTTACCGCGCGATGAGGGCGATGTACTCTTTGTCGCCTTCCCCACCGCTGCCTTCCCCTTGCCATTCCCCTTCTGGTTCTCTCGCCCCCCGCGACCTTTCCGCTCCCTCAGCATCGCGGCCACGGGGTTCTGGTGCGTGACCGGAATCAATCCATGGTCCGCTTCGTCCGCCTTTACGTTTGACGCCAGCTCGTGTTTCTCCGCTGTCTTGATACCTTCGTCGGGTTCCAGGAACTTGTAGTCGGTCGAACCTGCTTCACCGGGATCGATCTGATATTGATCGGGACGCTTTCCTCCCATTGGACTCCTCTCGTTCGTTGATGGAACTTATCCTTGTCACAAAGTGTGCCCGTGGAACACCTCGGAATGATTACCAACCCGGATTGCCTCTAACTTGCCGACACCCTTCCTGCTAGACCTCCTGATTCTGTTTGGCCTTGGCGTTACGGTCGTGATGGCCTTTCACCGGTTGCGCCTCCCGTCCATAGTCGGCTTCCTGATCACAGGCGTGGTCTGCGGTCCGTATGGTTTTGGGCTGGTCAAGGGCGTGTCGAACGTGGAGTCACTGGCGGAAATCGGCGTCATCCTGCTGCTTTTCACCGTCGGTATCGAGTTCTCAATGCAGCAACTCCTACGCGTTCGCAAGTTTCTGTTCCTCGGCGGAGCGCTGCAGGTCGCCCTCACCGTCGGGGCCACCACGCTAGGTGCAACTGCACTCCAGCTCGATTGGCGCGTTGCATTGTTCCTGGGCATGCTCGTGGCTCTCAGCAGCACGGCTATCGTGCTACGCCTTTTCGCCGACCGCGGCGAGACCGACAGCCCGCATGGGCAGGCGGCGCTGGGTATACTCATTTTCCAGGACATCTGCATAGTGCCGATGGTCCTCTTCGCGCCCATCCTGGCCGGTCAGGGTACCGGCTACGGTGCCATCGCCATCATCGCCGCAAAGGCCATCGCGTTCGTGGCCGCCGCGGTCTTCGCTGCCCGGTACGTTGTCCCGCGAGTTCTGGGTTACGTCGTCAACACGCGAAAGCGCGAGACGTTCTTGCTCACGATAATCCTGCTCTGCCTCGGTACCGCCTGGGCTTCCGCGCAGGTTGGGCTTTCGCTCGCGTTGGGCGCTTTCATTGCCGGTCTCATCATCTCGGAATCTGAGTACAGCCATCAGGCGCTGGGCGAGATACTGCCACTTCGCGAGGTATTCAACAGCTTGTTCTTCGTCTCGATCGGCATGTTGTTCGACGTGAGAACTGTCTTGGCAAACCCCGCAACCGTTCTCACGGCTCTCATCGTCGTTATTCTGATCAAGACATCTGTAACGTTCGTGGTCACATTCGGGCTTGGCCAGTCCCTGCGCATTGCGATCATCGCCGCGTTCGGCCTGGCTCAGATCGGGGAGTTTTCCTTCGTGCTGTCCAAGGTCGGAAGTGAGTTGGGTTTGCTGAACGAAAGGCTAGACCAGCTCTTCCTCGCAGTCGCAGTGGGGACGATGGCAATCACCCCGGCGCTCCACGCGCTCGCCCCCCGCCTGGCGCAAATGTTGGAGCACCGTGCTCCAAGACGCTGGGTCACGGGACGCGCGCTCCCAGCGGTGACTGTTCCGGCCATAGCTGATCCGCCGAGGGATCACACCATCATCGTCGGCTACGGCGTCAACGGCCGAAACCTCGCGCGGGTGCTGGCGAGCGTGAACATTCCATTCGTAGTCGTGGAGATGAGTCCCGAGCGCGTTCGCGCCGAGCGGAAGCGCGGCCGGAAGATCATCTACGGCGACGCTACACGCTTCGAGATACTGGAGCACGCTGGCATCTTTCGCGCGCGGATCATAGCCATTGGGATCTCCGACGCGACCGCGACCAGGAGTGCTACCGCTCTGGTTCGCCGAATGAACCCGTCCGTGCACATCGTCGTCCGCACTCGCTATATCCACGAGATGGAACCGCTCTTCGCTCTGGGCGCCGACGAGGTAATTCCTGAAGAGTTCGAGACTTCCATCGAAATCTTCTCCCGGGTTCTGCAGCGATACATGGTGCCGCGCGATGTGATCGATCGCTCGATCCGCGAGATCAGAGGAGACGGCTACGAGATGTTTCGAAGTGTCGCCGACGTTCACACTCCCGGAGGTTCTCTCGCCCGCTACATGATGCGCGTCTCCCTCGAGTCCTACCGCGTGGAACCCGGCAGCGCAGTGGCTGGCAAGACGCTGGCCGAGTCCGAGCTCAGGAAATCGGGAGTAACGGCAGTGGCCATCCAGCCCGAATCAGGAGAGGTCAAAGTGAATCCCTCGGCCGGCGACAAAATGAACGAGACCGACGTGGTTCTCTTGCTTGGCACTCCCGAGGAGCTGACGAGAGCGGCGACAATGTTCAGGGGGCCCACGGAGGCTGCGACTTAACGGCTCGGGAGTCGGGAGTCGGGAGTCGGGAGTCGGGAGTCGGGAGTCGGGAGTCGGGAGTCGGAAAATTAATTCCCTGTCACCTGTTCCCTAGTCCCTAGTGTCGCGTCCCATTAATTGCTTTTGAAAGTCTTTCGACTTTCGCGAGGATTGAATCCGCGGTGGCGGTCCAGGTGAAGGGGCACGCGGTGGTGTTATAGCGACTGACAAAGATCTCGATGCGCTTGATCAGTTCGCGGACGGTCCGGAAGGAGCCACGGCGGATGGCGCGCTGCGTGATCAGGCCGAACCAGCGCTCGACCTGGTTGAGCCACGACGCATAGGTGGGAGTGAAATGGAGATGGAAGCGCGCATGGCGCGCGAGCCAAGCTTTCACCTTCGCGTGTTTGTGGGTGCCATAGTTGTCAAGCACCAGGTGCACGTCAAATCGTGCAGGCACACTCGCGTCGATGTGCTGGAGGAAGCGCAGAAACTCTTGATGCCGATGCCGCCGCTTGCACTGCGTGAGCACCTCGCCGCTCTGGATATCGAGCGCCGCAAAAAGCGTCGTGGTCCCATGGCGGATGTAATCGTGCGTGATGCCTTCGACGTATCCCAGGCCGAGTGGCAGAATGGGCTGTGTACGTTCGAGCGCCTGAATCTGGCTTTTCTCGTCCACACAGAGGACGAACGCGTTCTCGGGCGGATTGAGGTACAGGCCCACGACATCCCGCACTTTCTCGACGAAGAAGGGGTCGTTCGAGAGTTTGAAGGACTTCGTCCGATGCGGCTGCACGCCGAAGAGCGCGAAGTAGCGCTGCACCGTACTCTTGGTGATCCCCGTTTTCGCGGCCACGCTCCGCACGCTCCAATGCGTCGCGTCCTTCGGTCGCGTTTGAAGCACGGTGCGCAGCAGCCGCGCCACCTCGTCATCATCATGCGTCCGGGGGCGCCCGGAACGCGGGGCATCGTACAGGCCTGCGAGTCCATGCGCGTGATACCGCTGCCGCCACAGCGCCACCAGCGGATCGCTGACGCCGAACCGCCGGGCAATCGCGCGACTCGGCTCCCCGTCGGCCGAGCGGAGAATGATTTGTGCGCGGCGGACCAACCCATGCGACAACGCCCGCGACGTGGCGAGCGCCGTCAATTGCGCCCGCTCCTCAGGCGACAGCGTGATCTCGAAGCGGCGAGGACGGCCAGAACGCATCAGAGGCTCCGGGAAAGGTATGCCGGAACCTCTGCAAGAATAATGCAGGCAACTATTGGGACACTACACTAGCAGGTTGCTGAAAAAGTAGCGATTGGGGATGGTGCAAAGGATGTTCGATGTTTATCATGGCGCATCCCAAGCCCAAGGTGATCGCGATGCGTGGTTCCGAGCGGCAGCAAGGCACGATGTTCAGCTACGTTTCGCT
>JBHENQ010000087.1:0-16847 GCA_046261975.1 Gemmatimonadaceae bacterium
CATCGGTGGTTTGTGGTTGACGCCGATGGCGCCGTCCTCGGCCGCCTTGCCAGCGAGGTCGCCAAGATCATTCGAGGCAAGCATAAACCGATGTACACGCCCCATATGGACACCGGTGACAACGTCATAGTCATCAACGCCTCCAAGGTGAAAGTCACCGGCCGCAAGGCAGAGCAGAAACGCTATTTCCGCCACACGGGTTACATGGGTCACGAGCGGTTCACGACCTTTGCCAGTGTACTCTCCGGTCATCCGGAGCGCATCGTCGAGAAAGCCATTTTCGGCATGCTCCCGAAAACGGCCCTGGGGCGCCAGACACTTCGCCTAAAGCTCCGGGTCTATCCCGGCGCCGAGCACCCTCATGCGGCCCAGCAGCCCACGCTGCTGAAACTGCAGAACAACGAGGGCGAGTGATGGCCGATGCAGACGTGATTCACGCAGTGGGCAGGCGCAAGGAAAGCGTCTGCCGAATCTATCTTCGTCCTGGCTCCGGCAAATGGGACGTCAACGGCAGAACATTGGGGGATTATTTTCCCCGACCATCGCTTGTGTCGGCCATTCAGCAGCCGTTCACCGCGACGGACATGCTCGGTCGCTATGACGTGAAGGCTTCGATTCAGGGCGGCGGCCAGAGCGGTCAGGCCGGCGCGCTGCGCTTGGCGGTGGCTCGTGCTCTTGTGAAGACGGATGACGCTCATCGCGCCAAGCTTCGCGACCTGAGCCTCCTGACGCGCGATGCGCGCGCCGTCGAGCGCAAGAAGCCCGGACGCCCGAAGGCCAGAAAGCGGTTCCAGTTCTCGAAGAGATAAGAAGAGCTAGGGATTAGGGATTAGGGACTGGGGATTGGGGATTTCGGATTAGGGTTCCCGACACCTGACACCTGACACCTGACACCTGACACCTGACACCCGACACCCGATTCCGTTACTAATGTCCCAACCGAGTATAGATCAGCTCCTGCAGGCCGGTGTGCATTTCGGTCACCAGACCCGCCGTTGGAATCCCAAGATGCGGCGGTTCATTTTCGCCGAGCGCAGCGGCATCCACATAATCGATCTTCAGAAGACGCTCAGACAGATCGAGCTCGCGCAGAAGCTGGTGCGGGACACCATTCTTCGTGGCGACAATGTGCTTTTTGTCTGCACGAAGAGACAGCTCAAGGGTATCGTGCAGGCGGAAGCCGAGCGTTGCGGGGCGCTCTACGTTACCGAACGGTGGCTGGGAGGGCTGCTGACCAATTTCCAGACCGTGAAGAAGCAGGTTCGAAGGCTCAAGGAGCTGGAGCAGGGTAGCGAGGAGGGCGGTGACTTCTCCAACTACACCAAGAAAGAGCAGTTGTTGATGGGCCGCGAGCGCGACAAGCTCAACAAGTATCTTTCCGGAATCAAGATCATGACGCGCCTTCCGGGCCTCATGTTCGTTGTTGATTCGAAGAAGGAAAAAATCGGCGTGGACGAAGGCAACAAGCTGGGGATTCCGATCGTGGCCATTGTGGACACCAATGCCGATCCGGACCTCATTACGGTTCCGATAGCCGGCAACGACGATGCGATTCGCAGTGTGGAGCTCATAGCTCACGCCATTGCTGAATCGATTCTCGAAGCTCGCCGTGAGGCGCCGGCCCGTGCCGAGCAGGAGGAGGGTGAGGGTCAGACGACATACAGTTCCGACCGAGGCAGCGAGCCTGCAGAGGAGGGCGACAAGCGTCGTCGTCGTCGTCCCCGCCGCCGTCGAGCGAAGCCGGAAGCCATCGCCGCGCGCCTGAAGACAGGTGCCGAAGCAGGCGAGGTAGAGGCAGCGACCGAGGTGTTGGAGGGCGCAGAGTAATCGATCGCCGGATAGTGGTGTCGTACGGCGCGTTTATCGAGTAAACTTCGTACGCCGCCGGCCTCGGTGCCGGCGGCGTTCTTACAACGGGGCGCGATGACGCCCAGATTGCACGCGGTTGCGTGAAGGATTGGACGAGATGGCTACCATGACGTTTACGTCAAAAGACGTACAGGACCTGCGCCAGCGTACCGGCGCGGGCATGATGGACTGCAAGCGAGCGTTGGAGAAAACAGGTGGCGACATCGACAAGGCTATCGAATCCCTCCGCGCCAGCGGCATTGCCAAGGCGGAGAAGCGGGTCGACAAGGAAGCATCCGAAGGCCTGATCTCCAGCTACATCCACCACAATGGGAAGGTAGGCGTTCTTGTGGAGGTGAACTGCGAGACGGATTTCGTCGCGCGCACCGATGACTTCAGGAACCTCGTCAAGGAAATAGCGCTCCACATTGCCAGCGCTGCCCCGTTGTCCGTGAACAGGGAGGACGTCCCCGCTGAAAATGTGGAGAAAGAGCGTCGAATCTACGAGGAACAGGTACGAGCGAGCGGCAAACCCGATAACCTCGTCGGCAAGATCGTCGACGGTAAGGTGGAGTCTTACTACAAGGAAGTCGTGCTCCTCTCGCAGCCGTGGATTCGGGATCCAAAAAAGACCATCGCCGATCTCGTGAAGGAGACGTCGTCAAAGGTAGGCGAAAAGATCGCCGTTCGTCGTTTCGCGCGCTTCAGGATCGGATCGGAGTAGACGTAGTGACCGGTACCGGCGTTCGCTATCCGCGCGTGCTGCTCAAGATCTCCGGCGAGGCTCTCGCCGGAGATCAGCCGGGAGGTGTCGGCTTCGATTTCGCAACTATCGAGAGGCTGGCCGGCGAGATCAAGGACGTAGTTGGGATGGGCGTAAGCGTCGGGCTGGTGATAGGTGGCGGCAACATCGTGCGGGGATCTCATCTCTCGCGAATGGGAATGGACCGCGTGGGCGCGGACTACATGGGCATGCTTGGCACGGTCATCAATGCGCTAGCCATGCAGGATGTCCTTGAGCGCGCCGGTGTCAACACGCGCGTCATGACGGCCATCAGAATGGAAGAGGTTGCCGAGCCCTACATTCGCCGCCGCGCGATTCGCCACATCGAGAAGGGAAGAATAGTGATCTTTGCAGCCGGTACCGGCAATCCATACTTTTCCACCGACACGGCGGCCGCTCTGCGAGCCATTCAGATGCACGCTAGCGTGATCATCAAGGCTACGAGCGTGGACGGTGTCTACTCTGCGGACCCGAAGAAGGATCCGAGTGCGCGCTTTTATCCCGAGATCAGTTACCGGGATGTCATGCTGGAGGAACTTCGCGTCATGGATCAGACTGCGATCTCTCTCTGCAAGGAAAACAAGCTTCCGATAATCGTCCTCAACATCAACACGCAAGGCGCCGTTCGCGACGCCATCCGCGGCGAGCGCGTCGGTACCATCGTCCAATGAACACGATTCCAGATCTCATCAAGGTTTGCCGCACCGCAATGGAGAAAGCGCTGGAGAACTCCAGGCGCGAGTTCGCGTCGATACGCAGCGGCAAGGCCAGTGCCTCACTGCTGGACACAGTGCGCGTGGAAGCATACGGCCAGCACATGCCCATAGCGCAGCTTGCAGCTGTGTCCGTACCCGAGGCGCGCCTGATCGTGGTGAAGCCATGGGACAAGGGTGTCATGCATGCTGTGGAAAAGGCGATTCGGGACTCCGACCTCGGCCTCAACCCCTCGGCCCAGGGGGACGTGATCCGCGTGCCGCTGCCGGCGCTGAACGAAGAGCGCCGCAAGGAGCTGGCGAAAGTGGTTCACAAGCTCGCGGAGGAAGGTCGCATAGCTGTTCGCCACGCGCGCACCGAAGCGCGAGACAAGATCAAGAAGATCGAGAAGGTATCGGAGGACGACAAGAAGCATGCTGAGAAGGATCTGCAGAAGCTTCACGATGACTACATTCACAAGCTCGATGATCTCCTGAAGGGCAAGGAAGCCGAAATCATGGAGGTCTGAGATGGACGAGGCGCAGATGCTTTCGCAGATACGCCTCAATGGGGCGATTCCGCGCCATATCGCCATCATAATGGACGGTAACGGCCGTTGGGCCAAGGAGCGGCGATTGCCCAGGGCCATGGGCCATCGCACGGGGATGAAGGCCGTTCGGGAGACCGTCGAGGCCGCAATGCAGGCCGGCGTGGAAATACTTTCCCTGTTCGCCTTCTCGCAGGAAAACTGGCAGCGCCCACCGAACGAGATTCAGGCGCTCATGTCCCTCCTCGAGGAATACATAGCGCGGGAAGCCGACGAGCTGACGGAGCAGGGCGTGCGCGTTCGGGTCCTCGGCGATCTCGCGCGCGTGCGGTCCTCCGCGGCGGCGGCCGCTGATCAACTCGTGCAGCGTACCGCCCACAACGACCGCCTAATACTCAACCTGTTCATCTCGTACGGAGGTCGCGCCGAGCTCGTTCGCGCCGCGCAATCGCTTGCGCGGGACGCGTTAGACGGCCGCCTGGTGCCGGAAGACATCGACGAAGAAGTACTGAGAGCGCGGCTCTACACGGGCGATTGCCCGGATCCCGATCTCCTGATCCGCACCTCCGGCGAACAGCGCATATCGAACTTCCTGCTCTGGCAGCTGGCCTATACCGAGCTTTTGATGTCGCGCGTTCTCTGGCCCGACTTCAGCCGGTCCGATCTGTTCTCGGCAATTCTGGATTTTCAGAGCCGCGACCGACGGTTCGGCCGCGTTACGGCGTAGTGTCGCGACCCTTGTCGGAGCTTGCCTGGCGCGTGATCGTGTCGGTCATCGCCGCTCCGCTGGCGGTTGCGTCCGCTTTCGCCGGCGGTGCGCTACTCGCCGCGTTGCTTTCCATGGTGGCTGCCGTTGCCGCGTGGGAGTTCTTCCGGATAGCACGCTCTGCAGGCTACGATCCGATGGAGGTGGCCGGAATTCCGCTCGCCGCCGCGATACCGCTTGGCGTGCACGCCACGTATCTGGGGCTCGTCAATCCTCCAGTGGCGCAGCTGGTGACCGTCGTCATATTGGGCCTTTTCGCGCTATCGGTTTTCGCGCGCGGCGCAGACCGGCGCCCTCTAGGAGCCACGGCCACGACGTGCCTAGGCGTCGCGTACACAGGCGCGATGCTCAGCTTTGGCTACGCCCTTCGGTATCACGATTACGTCGTGGGCCGGAAAGCCGGAATGGTGTTGCTCCTCTTCCCCATGCTTCTCACGTGGACTTCGGACACCGGGGCCTACTTCGTGGGAAGATCGATCGGACGGCACAAACTGATTCCGTCGGTCAGCCCGAATAAGACCGTGGAAGGAGCACTTGGTGGACTTCTTCTGGCCGTATTGGTGAGCCTCGCTTATGTGCATTGGGTGCTTGCTCCCAACGCCCTACTCACTCTTTCCACGCTGAATGCCATACTCTTTGGCGTCGCGGTGAGCGGTGCGGTGCAGCTCGGAGATCTGGCGGAATCCATGATAAAGCGCGAGGGCGGCGTCAAGGATAGCTCCCGAATCATACCTGGGCACGGCGGCGTTCTCGACAGGCTGGATGGACTCATCTTCGCTCTGCCGGTGGCGTACGTACTTCTCAACCTTGCCCACTTCCTTCAACCCGCCTCACTGACGGCCGGGATCTTACCTTGATGCGGCGCGGTGTAGCCGTACTCGGCTCTACGGGCTCCATCGGCACAACAGCGTTGCGTGTACTGTCACGCCATACCGATCGGTTTCGCGTCGTAGCGCTCACCGCGTTTTCCAACGCCGCTCTTCTTCGCGAACAGGCGGCGACGTTCAACCCGGCGTTCGTCGGGTTGGCGGGGAATGGTGCCGAGCCCTCCAGCAAGTGGCACGTTGGTCCCGAATGCCTGGTGCAGGCTGCGCAGCGGCAGGACGTGGACATCGTGCTCAACGCGCTTGTGGGTGCTGCCGGTCTGGACGCGACACTTGCGGCCGCGAGGTCCGGCAAGCGAGTTGCGCTGGCGAACAAGGAAACGCTCGTGATGGCAGGAGCGCTGGTGGCGCAGGCGTGCGCGGAGGGCGGTGGTGAGGTGGTGCCCGTGGACAGCGAACATAGCGCGATCCTCCAGTGCATCGGCAGTCGTTCGCGCGGCGACATCAGGCGCCTCGTGCTCACTGCGTCCGGAGGGCCCTTTCGCGCGTCGAGTCAGGAGGAACGAGCGCGTGCGACTGTTGAGGATGCCCTTCGCCATCCCACCTGGCGAATGGGACGGAAGATCACCATAGACAGCGCAACTCTCGCCAACAAGGCGCTCGAGGTCATCGAAGCCCATTTTCTCTTCGGCGTGCCGTACGACCGGATCGACGTGGTGGTACATCCGCAGAGTGTGGTGCATTCGTTCGTGGAATTCGTGGATGGCAGCGTCCTCGCGCAGGTGGGGGCCCCGAACATGGAGCTGCCCGTACTCTACGCACTCACTCATCCTGAACGCGTTGCTGACAACGGGGTACCAGCGTTCGACCCGGTCGAGATGTCGCCACTAACGTTCGAACGAGTGCGGCACGACGAGTTTCCGGCGTTCCGCATGGGAGTCGAGGCTGGGCGCGTGGGAGGGGCGGCGCCGGCTGTCTTCAACGCAGCCAACGAGCAGGCTGTCGAGCTTTTCCTGGCTGGACGTGGCACGCTGGACGACATTCCGCGCGCCATTGCCGGCGCGCTTGAAAAGCTCGCGCTAGCGGAAGGGGGCTCGCGGGACTCTCTCCTGGCGGCCGATATGCAGGCACGCCAATTTGTGCGCGATTCGTTCACTTCAAAGCGGACCATCGGTTAACCCATGGACTGGTTCAACGGCGCTCTCGCCACGGTTTTTGTTCTCGGCATTGCTGTCCTGGTGCATGAGGTCGGGCATTTCGTGGCGGCGAAAGCTTTCGGTGTCTACGCACCGCGTTTTTCCATAGGGTTCGGCCCCTCGTTGATCGCCAAGCGTTGGGGAGAAACCGAGTACGTTCTGGCCGCGCTACCGCTCGGCGGTTACGTGCGCATGGCATCTCGCGAGGATGAATCCATGGCGGCACTCGAGGGCGGGGGTGAAAAGGCGCCCGAAGGCGCAGGGGCCGACCCTGATCTCATGCCGCCATTCGGAACGAAGCCGATTCCGGAGAATCGATTCGTGGAGTCCAAGTCAGTATGGGCGCGCATCATCATTCTGCTGGCAGGCGTGACGATGAACATGATACTCGGCTTCGTCGTCATAACGGTGCTGGCTCTGCACTACGGCACCTTCGTTGTGCGAACTCGCGAAGTGGGTGCCTTGCGAGAAGTCGCCAGCGCTCCTCAACTCACGACGCAGCTGCAATCCCAGCTCGCGGTCGGCGACACTATCGTCGCGATCGATGGCCATCCGGTGAATACCTGGAACGACGTGATAGCGAATCTCGACAGCGGTTCCGCGAACCCTGTCACTATAACCACCAAGAGAGGACAGGGTTCGATTCGCGTCGGTCCCTCGCCGCTACCATCCCGAAGAGCTCTCGCGTTCGCGATACAGCCTCAGCTCGCTCCCGTGGTGGATCAGGTAGTCGGAGGTACACCGGCTGCCAGAGCGGGGTTGCAGCCCGGGGACAGCGTCGTATCGGTTGCGGGGCAGCCCGTGAGAAGCTGGATTCAGATAGTCGACCTGATCGAGAAATCTCCCGGACGAGCGCTTGACTTCGAGGTCATGCGTGCCGGAACGCGAACAGCCCTTTCCATCCGGCCGGATTCCACTCCCCAGCCCAACCCTATTACCGGCGAGGCCGAAGTTGTAGGCAAGATTGGCGCTCAGCGTCGTAGCAGTGGAGAGAGACAGCCCATGGGTTTTGGAGAAGCGGTGGGCGTCGGTTGGAACCAAACCTGGTCGCTGGCCGGCTCCATCGTCGGCATCGTCAAGGGCCTGACCACTGGCGCTGTTTCCCTGAAATCACTTGGCGGGCCTATCGCGATCGCCAGGGCCTCGACGGAGGCGGCTAAGAGTGGCTTCGAGCGGGTTTTCGAGCTCCTCGCCTTCCTGAGCATCAATCTGGCAGTATTCAATCTGTTGCCCATACCGATCCTGGATGGCGGACAGATTCTGCTGGTTCTTGCCGAAGCGGCGCGCGGCCGCGCGTTTCAGGCGCGCACGAAAGAGTACATCTTGCGCGCAGGTCTGTTTGCGATCCTGGGCTTGTTTCTATTAGTGATGTTCAACGATGTCACCGGTCTGTTCCGGTAACGAAGCCGAGAGAGCAGCGCTTCGTTCGTTAGGCGCGGCATGCAGGCGCAGTCTCACGGGCGTTGTGCCATCTCTCGTTATCGTGCTGGCCCTTCTGTGCTCTTTCGTGGATGCCGCCGAATCTCAGGAGGGCGCCGTACGATTTCTGGTTGCCGAGGTGGGTGACAGCACGTTGTCGTTTCCACTCGGCCGGCACGTTTGGGTAGAGAAGGGAATGCGTGGGATCGCGGTCGATCCACGCCAGCGGGACGTGCTCGTGGCGCGCTTCGAGGTGATCTCGGTAACACCAGATTCCGCTACGGTGCTCATTACGGGGCAGACCATGCGCGTCACAACGGACCACGTCGTTCTGCTCGATCGTCCCGCGGTCGTATTCTTCCGCCGCAAAGTGTTCTGGGCGGGTACGCTTCTTGGCATCGCTACGGGAGTATTGGCTACCGTCGCAATCGGACACTGAGGGGCGGACAGTGCTCACTGCTCATAAGAACACAGAGTGAGCAGTGAGCACTGCTCACTCTGTGTACTCATGAGCACTGAACAATGTCTTCACTTCGCTGAATCCCCGTAGCCGACCTCTCACTTGCTGCTCCGTAAAGACGAAATTGCTCGACGTTGCGGCTCCTGCTGACCTGAGGCGCTCCACGGTCCAGGCGTTGCAGTTGAACCAGAAAATGTAATACTCACGAGCCGGATAGAATCGACCAGAATAGCCGGCCACTGGGGGATACGGTTCGGAGCGTTGGCCTCCCGAAACCCGCGCGATGCTCTCCTCGAGCGACGTTACCAAGCGGGCGAGCTCGTTTGCGTTGGCGTAGCGAACGTACAACTCACGCATCGCCGGCGATCGTACCGGTTCGGTTTTCCAGCCGTCCACGTAGGTTTACGGAAGACGTAGGTAGAAATACGGCCGCGAACACGGAGTGTGGCCAGTAGTTGGATTCCATGTAGAAGCTGCGGTTCCCCCAGGCGAACTCCACGAAAGGGGCGTCTTCCTCGCCGGGTGGACCAAGCCGAAATCCGGCGGGCTGTTCCACGATCACCGATGTGTGATACCCCCACCCCGCCACGTACACTCGGTAACGGGCCTCGGGCTCGATTCGCGCCTGGTCGGCGTTGGTGACTTTCTGAGCCGGTGGCGTGGCCACCTTAATGAAGACAAAGGGCAGAACGATCAGCGCAACGGCCAAACAGACCCCGATCCATCGCGCGCGCCGCTTCAATGCTTCAAGCTTGAAATATTCGGACTTCAAGTAATTCTTATCGGCCGAATGGCGTCGAGGTGTGGGGAACGACCTGCAATTCCCCACCGAGGTTGCATCAAGGACGAAGGGTTACACGGATTCAGCGGAAACAACGGATCGAGCGGATCGCTTCTCGGTTCTGAAGGTACATCGCCAGGAAACATGGAGTCATTGTGGCCGAGTGTCCATCCTCGCAACCACAGAAAGCTTGGGTATGCCGGCGAAGAGAATTTCTGCCTTCAGAGGAGCGATCCGCTCGATCCGGTCCAAATCCGCTGCATCAGTGTCACCCTTCGTCCTTGATGCCGGGCCAAGCGGAGTTCGCCTTCGGCGATGTGCTGTCACGACCCAAGAATCAGTTCCCCAATCCCCAATCCCCAATCCCTAATCCTAGCCTCGCGCTCTGGCACGAAGCGCTGCATCGATCTCGGACGCAGCCACGGCCCGCGGAATGGTCCAGCGATCCTGCGTCCTGGAGGGAACCTTTACCGAAGAAACCTCGCCGTTCTCGGCGATCTCTACCAGAGCGGTAGCCGCTTCCTTGCTGCCGAAATCGGAGCTGATCACGAGCATCCAGGTTCCATTGCTGGGCCACTGCTTCTTGAGGGCATACGTACCGGTCCTCGGAGTCGCATCAAACTTGAGGCGAACTGTTTGACGCTTGCCGTCGACGAGGCCTTCCGCCGTGCCACCGACTCCCTTGGTGACATTGTCTGCATGATGGTAAGTGTGGACCACGAGGTATGCGCCACGAGTGGCTGGATCGTGGGGATTGGGTGGTACTTCGATCGATATCCACGGCGGGCCAGCCAGGAGTGGAGCAGCCACGGTGAAGATCAATGCCGCTGACAACATCAAAGGGGATCGGCCGAGCATGTTTGTGATGCGCATGGTGCCTCCTTGTAGTCGTACGATGTTTACTTCCTGCGAAGTTCTATTGGGCCCTTGAAATTCCGAATCGTTATCGCTGTGCCGCCGTCACCGACAGCGAATGCCAGCTGCTGTCCTGGTCCGCCACGGCCTGGGATGGCGCGCTTCTTGGAGAAATCGTTTCTGATCGTGCCGTTGAAGCTCGTGATTTCGAAATCAGCCGGAGCGCGCGGATCAAGAGCGAGAGCGATCGTACCGCTATGGCTGTCGAAGGTGAATGAGCCTCCGCGCTGGAACTCGGCTGACCAGGAGATGTTGCCGGTCACCGATTCGAAGCGCCCGCGCTCGAAGCGACCGGCTCCTACGGTTATCCTTCCGCTGACGGTTCCCAGAGTTGCATCCTCGCTTCCACCTCTGACGCTTATGTCCCCGCTCGCAGTCTTGACGCGAAGCGAGGTGGTGGTTGCGCCAATATCGACCTGACCGTCCATCGACTCGACAAAGAGTTCTTGTGGCGAACCGATAACGTGAATTCGTCCGCTCAAAGCGTTCACGTCCAGAGCTCCGGAGACACCTGAGATCTCGATGTCCGCAACCGTTGCCTTGACCCACAAACGACTCCGTGCCGGCACCCTGATCTCGTACTTTCCGCCGTCCCGTGGTGTAGACTCGTCGTCGCTCTCTACGAACGCCTTTACGCCCGAGCCGGATCCACCCATATAGAAGCGGCTGTGGCCGGGCAGCGTTCCTGTGATCGCGACAGAATCCTTTGTCCACGCGGTAATTCTTATCGTGCCCGAAAGGTTGTAGATGCGTACGGATCCCTTTGGATCAAGGGCACGCCTCTGGTCAATGCGTTGTTGTGTTGAGCCGTTGGACGCAGTGGCTGCGAGTACGAGCAACGCGAGTACGGGCACGTTCATAATGGTCCGCATCACAGCTCGACCAGCGAGCGGGTTGCCTGCCGGAGGAGCTCGACTTTCTGTCGATAGGAATTGGCGACCATCTGCGACAAGTCTTGATTGCCGGGATCGCGCGCAAGAGCGTCGCTCGATTCCCGAATCGCCGCATCGATCACGCCGAGATTCTGTTCGACGATCCTGACGGTGTGAGGGGAGAGAGAAGCTCGGCGCTCAGCCAGGATTAGCGAGAGGTCACGTGCCGCCTGTACGTAGTCGGCCTCCGTGAGGCGTTCCTCCGCGCGCGATGCGAAGTAGGCCGCGCCGCGCCGCGTTTCTGCAGCCGGAGCTGCGGCGTCGCCGGAGTCGCGCCTTAATACCAGCGCTGTGACTCCCGACGACGCCAGAATGAGCACAGCAGCAGCCGCCGCGAGTCTGACTCGATAGATCCCGCCGCCTGTTCGAGAGATACTTCCAGTGGCCGAGGGCAGCCGCAGGACCCCAGCGTGGCGAGCGCGAATTGCCGGCCACAAGTCCCGTGCGGGCTGGATTTCTCTGGCCAGGGATGACACACGGCTCGCGAGCTTCCGGGCTGCTATTACTTCCCCGCGGCAGCGCTCACAGACCTCGAGATGCTCTTCGACCGAGATTCGCGCTGCAAGGGAAAGCTCATCGTGTATATACTCGTGGAGTTTCTCGTCTGATAGTTCGTGAGTCATCGTTCCAACGCCTCCCGCAGCAAGCGCCTCGCGCGAAACAGGTGTGATTTGGAGGTCCCGATCGCCATGCCGGTCATGTTCGCGATCTCTTCGTGCTTGAAGCCTTCAATGTCGTGCAGCACGAACACGGCTCGTGCCCCTGATGGAAGGCTCGCGATCGCGCGCTCCAGATCGATGTCGGCGCTCTGCACTCTTGTGTGCGCGCCGAAACGCTCACCACGCGCTACTGTCCCGTCCGTGAGCTCGAGCACCAGGTCGCCGGTTCGATCCAGGCGCCGGCGCTCCGATCGCCTTGTGTTCAGGGCGATGTTCACCGCCAGCCTGTAGAGCCAACTGGAGAACGCGCTATCACCCCGAAACGAGCGCAGCTTCTCCCATGCCTTGACGAAAACGTCCTGCGTGAGCTCCTCCGCTCTCTGCGCGTCGCCCGCCAATCGCAGACTCAGTGCATACACTCGCCCCACGTTTTGCCGATACAACGCTTCGAACGCGTCGTCGTCGCCGCTCTGCGCCCGCTGCAACAGATGAGTCACGTTGGAGCCGTTTCCGTAATCGGTTGTGCGTACAAGCGAGAGCGACATTGCGTGCCGGTAGCGGTCATCGTGTTGTCCTAGCTTAGACGCCACCGCTGTCCGCTTGGTTCAAATGCAGAGCGCGCGGCAGCGATCCGCAAATGTCAGTCACGCCCTTGTCAGTCCGTTACAAACCGAGATCCGCAGTTGGAAGGAATGCAGGGGCTTTGCGCACCTTGGTTGCCTGCTCGAAAGCATACGCCACTCGAAAGAGCTTTGGCTCCGTCCAGGCTTTCCCGAAGAAGGTGATTCCCACCGGAAGCCCGTAAACGAATCCTGCCGGAACCGTTATGGCCGGATAGCCGGCGACGGCGGCAGCGGTCGAGCTGCCGCCAGAGAAATGATCGCCGTTCACAACGTCCGTGGTCCAAGCCGGGCCGCCAGTTGGTGCGACGATCGCATCCAGCTTGTGCTTGGCCACCAATGCGTCGATGCCGCGGGCGCGCGAGAGAAGATGATTCCTGGCCAGCGCTTTCTTGTAGGCGCTGGACGTAAGCGGACCCTTCTTCTGCGCACGGAGGAAAATTTCCTGCCCGAAATACGGCATCTCTCGCGGGGCATTGCGATCGTTGAACTCGATGAGATCAGCGAGCGACCGCGGCAGTGCACTGGTAGCTGTGCCGAGCTTGCTCAGATATGCGTTGAGATCGTGCTTGAACTCGAAGAGCAGGACCTCGAACTCCGAGTCGTCGAACTGCCCGCGGGTGGGAAAGTTCGCGGGATCCACGATAACAGCGCCCGCATTTTTCATCGCCGCTATCGCTTCGCTCATGATGCCGTCCACACGATCGTTGAATCCGAAGAAATTGCGAGCGATGCCGAGGCGCGCACCCTTGAGCCCCGCCGCATCGAGAAACCTCGTATAATCCTCGGTCCTGCCTCGGCTCGCGGACGTTGCACTGTCCGCCGGGTCGAAACCAGCGATAACTCCAAGAAGAGCGGCAGCATCGGACACAGTGCGCGTCATGGGGCCGGCGGTATCCTGGCTGTGCGAAATCGGTATGATGCCCGAGCGGCTCACCAGCCCGACGGTCGGCTTCACCCCCACAAGTCCACACGCGGACGCCGGGCATACTATGGAGCCGTCTGTCTCCGTCCCGATCGCAAGTGTTGCGAGGTTGGCCGCTGAGGCTGAGCCCGATCCCGAGCTGGAGCCACATGGATTGCGATCGAGTGCGTACGGATTTCTGGTCTGCCCACCGCGGGCGCTCCAACCGCTGCTGGAGTGCGTGGACCGAAAGTTCGCCCACTCACTCAGATTAGTCTTCCCGAGTATTACAGCGCCGGCCTCCCGGAGCTTCCGCGCGATGAACGCATCGCGTGCTGCTACGGACTCTGCCAGCGCGAGTGATCCGGCGCTGGTGCGCATGTTGTCGGCAGTGTCGATGTTGTCCTTGATGAGGACCGGAATGCCGTGCAGCGGCCCACGCGTTCCTCCACTGCGGTTGCGCCTCTCGTTGTCGAGACTCTCGGCGATCGCGAGAGCATCCGGATTCACTTCTATCACGGACTTCAGCGCCGGTCCTTTCCTGTCTACTTCTTCTATGCGTCTGAGATACAGCTCGGCTACCGATCGGGCCGAATACCTCCCCGATTCCATGGCCTTCTGAAGCTCAGTTACGGTGATCTCGTCCAGCTCTGCTTGCGGCGGAGCAAGTACTGGTCGGCGCGGTTCCACGGGCCGCTCCAGCGATTCCTTTTTGCCAGGCTTTGAGCCCGCGACGGCCGCGACTCCTGAAATCGCCCCGCTGTAGAGGAACGTTCGGCGGTCCATAGTGTGTGTGTCCATCGGCGCTTACCTCCTTATCACTGACAGATCAGACGAACGCGCTCACTGCGCTCTTTTCCTCTTTCGATGGTAACGTCGCCGCGAAAATCCGCGCAGTACGGCGCGGACACTGTAAGTCGATAGTCGCCTGCCGGCACCACGAGCGTCACGGCTTTGTCTGAAAGTTGACCTCTCAGCTCGGCTGCGCCGCGGACACCTATTGGCAACAGCGCATAGTGGCCTCTTGCTGGTTGGGCGTTGAGCATAAACCGCCCGCAACCCTTCGGAGAAAGCGTGACGCGCGAGGTCACCGCTCTGGCGGGCATGACCACGCGCGTAACCTGGCGATCTGCGGCACAGCCGGAAATGGAAGTGACCTGCGCGGTCACAACGTACGCACCTGGCTCCACGCTGTCGCTCCTCCAACTTCCTCGTCCCACGGCTACTCCGTTGAGTGCCACCATCGCATCGCTTGGAGCTGAGATTACCAGCCTTCCGTGCACTCGTGCCACTGTGTCGGGCGGAGCCTCTGCGTGGGGGAGGGGGGGGGGGTGACCACGACCGAATCTTCTCTTGGGGCGGGAGGAATTGGCCGGTTACCCGTCCCATTCGTTGGGGGTGCCGCAATGCGGCGCCCGTCTCCAAGTCCACGCGACAGGCCCGCAACCAAAACCAACGCCATAACGGCACCCAGGAACGCGATACGAACGGGACGAGACCCAACGCGCCGCTTGATCGCCCCCCAAAGACCAACCTCGATGGTGTCGCTCTCGCGCGGCGTTGCCATCATGATCGTGCGGCTGCCCGTGTTGTCCACGCTCTGCGCCTGGAGCTGCGTCAGATCCGCGCGGAGTGCGTCGGCGGTGTTGTATCTCAGCTCAGCATCCTTTTCGAGGCATCTGAGAATGAGACGCTCCACTTCGCGCGATATCGCCGGATTGAACGAGCGTGGGCGCGGCGGCTCGTCTTCCACGTGCTGCCTGGCAATCTCGTACCAGTCATCGCCCTGAAACGGCAAGACACCGGTTGCCGCCTTGAACAGCGTAACTCCTAGCGAATAAATGTCGGCTCGGCCGTCCAGCGCGAGCCCCCGGGCCTGCTCCGGAGAGAAGTACTGCGGGGTGCCAACCACCATGTTTGTGCCGGTCTGGTTGGTGTAGCCCGACACCGCCCGCGCGATGCCGAAGTCCGCCACCACGGCGTTACCGTGATCGTCGAACAAAATGTTGTCGGTCTTGATGTCGCGATGTATGACTCCCTCGCGATGCGCGAACGCCAGCGCGGCAGATACGTCCAGCCCAAGGCGGAGGATGAGGTTGTCGGGGAAGGTGCCCATCACGCGCAGCCGGTCCACGAGACCGTGCGGGAGGAAGTCCATCACGAAGTAGACGTCCTTTTCTTGCCGGCCCACGGCCAGAATGCGGACGATGTTGGGATGACGAAGCTTGGCGGCGGTAGCAGCTTCGCGCCTGAACCTCGACTCGAAGGTCTCGTCGCCCGCGAATTGGGGCTTGAGGACCTTGATCGCCACGGGAATGTCGAGCTCCGGATCGTATCCCTTGTAGACCCACGCAAAACCGCCGGATCCAATGAGGGCGTCTATCCGGAAGCGGCCCAAGCTCGTGCCGACATGCCGCTCAGGCAACGTGGCCCACCTTTACACGGCGTTGTGCGGGGAGTAAATTAAAGGGCTTCAATGGCTTCGGCATCAGAACGACATCGAGATATAACGGTCAATGGCATTCGCAAAAGCGGCAGTAATCGAGAAGCATCAATCACATCCGAGCGACACGGGATCCAGCAGACTACAGGTGGCGCTCCTCACGGAGCGGATCAACTACCTCACGGATCACTTCCGCGCCCACGAGAAGGATAACCATAGCCGGCGTGGTTTGCTCAAAATGGTAGGCAGACGCCGAAGGATCCTCGACTACATGAAGCGGACGGACCTGGAAGGGTATCGCCAGCTTATTCAGACGCTTGGACTCCGGCACTAACAACAGTCTCGTATTTTCGCGCGCGGATCCCTCCCCCTCACCAACGGGCAGGTCTCCGCGCGCTTTGTGTTCTCATGCTCAAACAGGATCAAGATGCAACGCGTAGAAAAACTATTCGCCGGCCGTAAGCTGAGTATCGAAACCGGCCGCATGGCTAAACAGGCCGCCGGCTCTGCTGTCGTACAATATGGAGACACCGTAGTCCTGGCCGCGGTAACGGTGAGCGACGTCGTGAGCCCGCTCCCATTCTTCCCGCTTCTCGTCGAGTACAAGGAAAAGTCCTATGCGGCGGGCAAGATTCCTGGTGGCTTCATCAAGCGCGAGGGCCGTCCGCGCGACGAGGAAATCCTTTCCGCCCGCATCATCGACCGCTCCATTAGGCCGCTCTTCCCAGATGGCTTCAAGAACGAGGTCCAGGTCTACGTCTACGTGATCTCGGCGGATCAGGAAAATGACGCCGACGTTCTGGCGCTGCTCGCGTCGTCCTTTGCCATCAACGCGTCCAGGATTCCGTTTGCCGGTCCGCTCGCCGGCGTCAGAATTGGCCGCCTGCAGGACAAATGGGTATTGAATCCCACGTTCCAGCAGCTCGGCTACAGCGACATGGATGTCATGGTCGCCGGCTCCAACGACTCCATCGTGATGGTCGAGGGCGGCGCAATCGAGGTCAGTGAGGACGACGTGATCGAGGGGCTCACGGTAGCGCACCGCGGGATTCGTGA
>JBHENQ010000088.1:0-71088 GCA_046261975.1 Gemmatimonadaceae bacterium
GGCGACCCGGTGCGCGTCCAGAGCCATTGCATGTGCCTTCTGCCAGACCAGGAGTTTCTTGAAGTCGCCCATGCCACACGATGGAGTGAAGCTCCCTCTCGCAACTAACCATCCCATGGCGCGGATGTTCTGAATCGCGCGGGCTCGTGTAGCGCCGAGTGCCTCATTCTCGCAACTCGCAGACTTTACTTCTGGCGTCTCGCGTCTGTGTCTTTCTTGGTGGCAGTCCTGGAACTCGGGCTGACCCACTACCGGGAGGTGGCTCCGTAGTACCCGACACCCCACACCCGACTCCCTACACCCGTCTCTCGTCTTAACTTTCGCCCCCTCACCACGTCAACCTTCAAGGCATGACCGAAGCCATCCATCGGGTACAGGGACGAGCGTCGGGCGACGCAACCGACCGCGCGCTCATCGCACGCTGGATGGCAGGTGACCAGCGTGCGGCCACGCAATTGGTGGATCGGCATGCGCAAGCCCTGGCGCGGTTCGTGGCAAGCTTGGGGTGGGGGGAGCGCGATGAGGTAGACGAGATCGTTCAGGACACGTTCGTTCGCGCATTCTCGTCGCTCCACCATTTTCGGGGCGACAGCTCGCTGAGGACGTGGCTTCTATCGATCGCGCGGAACCTGTTCAGGGACCGCTTGCGCAGCGCGAAAGCGCAGCGGAGGATGGTGGCCATTGAGGAGGATCATGCAGTCACGGAGCACGATGCGCTGGACGGGGCGCTGGCCGACGAAACTGAAGCGCGCATGCTCGCCGCCGTAGACCGGCTCACACCGACTCAACGCGAGGTGTTTACCCTTCGCGTTGGAGAAGGATTGTCGTACAAGGAGATTGCGGGGGTAGTCGGAAGTACCGAGGGAGCCGCGCGCGTGCATTACCACAATGCTATGCGATCGATAAAGGAGTTACTGAATGAATGACTGCGTAAGGGCCGACGTCCGCGACATGTTGCCGGACCTGGTCCATGACAACCTGAGCGCCGGCCAGCGCACCGCGGTGGAAGATCACCTGGCGGTTTGCGCGGACTGTGCCGCAGAGCTCGATCTGCTGCATCAGATGCGCAGGTCCCTCGACACCGCACCAGCGGTGAACGTGGCGCGCATTTCCAGCGCCGTGGCGGGTATCGTTCCTCCCGCGGAACGCCTGCGCGATCGACGCAGAGCTCCGGTATGGCTTGCCGCAGCGGTAGCGGTGATTGCGGCGGGGGCGCTTGCGCTTGCCATCGCCCGTTCCGACGGCGGAATCGAGCGGAATGGCGCTGTTCCATCGGGCGTCGCGGGAAGAGCCCAGGACACTTTGACAGCGCCTGCCGTCGACACGCTGACTGGAGCCTCGACGAAGTTCGCGGCGCGGCCCGATTCTGTCGCCGCTCCCAGCCGTTCTCAGGATCGCAGGCTCGAAGGGCGCGCTGGTGCGGAGATCGTATTCGGCGGCGGCGTTGGCGACCTAGACGATACCGAGATCGAAGCGCTAATCAACGACGTTGGCGGCATAACTGGAACAATAGACGCCGAGCCCGAGCCGGTCGTTCCGGTTTTCGGTGAGCGTGTGTCGGGAGAGAGGACATCATGAGACTGCTTCAGAGACTGCCCATGGCCATGGCGATCGCATGGCTCGCGTTGCCAGCCCTGGCAGTTGTTCATGCCCAGGAAGCAGCCCCTGGTGGTGAACGCCGAGCCCAGCTGGAGCAGCGTTTCAGAACGCAGGTTGGTCGAGTCGTCCAGAAACAGCTCGGCTTGAGTGACGAGGAAGCTAGAAAGCTCGGGGCCGTGAACCAGCGGTACGAGGAGCAGCGTCGAACGTTGGTGCAACAGGAGCGCGATATCCGGCTCGCATTGCGACAGGAGATGAGGCCTGGCGAAGCAGCCAACCAGCAGCGCGTGGCAGAGCTCATTGACCGCATGCTTCGCGTGCAGCGCCAGCGGCTCGACATCGTTGAGCGCGAGCAGAAGGATCTTTCCGAGTTTCTGACACCTGTTCAACGCGCGCGATATCTGGGAGTGCAGGAGCAAGTGCGGAAACTCATGGAAGACTTGAGGAGGCGGCGTACCGGAGACGGGCCCGGCCCCGGTAACCGGCGTGACAGTGGGGCCAAAGGTAGACCGCGTCCCTGATCGGTAGTGGGCAGTCCGAGTTCGAGGACTGGCACCAAGGAAGACCCAGACGCGAGACGCCAGAAGTAAAGTCTGCGAGTTGCGAGAATGAGGCACTCGCTACACGAGCCCGCGTGATTCAGAAAATCCGGGTCATAGGATGGTTAGTTGCGAGAGGGAGCTTCACTCCATCGTGTGGCATGGGGGACTTCAAGAAACTCCTGGTCTGGCAGAAAGCACATGCCATGGCTCTGGACGCGCACCGGGTCGCCAGCCGGATTCTTTGACTCTTATCAGTCAAGTCGTCGAAGTCAGAAAGACCCTGAGGTCTATACTTCTGGCGTCTCGCGTCTGGGTCGTTCTTGGTTGACCTTCCGCTACCAAACTGACCCACTACTCCCGGATCGATCCGCTTGGTTGGGAGAGCGCCTGGCGCTAGATTGCGTCGGTAGCCCGGGTGGCGGAATTGGTAGACGCAGGGGACTCAAAATCCCCCGGCCTTTGGGCCTTACGAGTTCGAGTCTCGTCTCGGGTATAGCACTTCTCGCCAGGACTCCTCTCTCTCTGCCCATCACATGCGCCACTTGACCCTGAGGACGCGTTCCCGTGCCGCGCTCAGTCAGTCTGTTATTCTTCTGTTCGCTGCCACGTCCGTGCTCGGCGCGCAACAGCCGAGCGATTCCTCGATGCTCAGCCTGCAACGCATCTTCGGCACGCGCGAGTTCGCGGCGAAGTCGCTCGGCGAATCCCGATGGCTCGACGACAGCACCTACACGACTGTCGAGCAGGCCGCCGGTGGCGCGGGAAACGAACTCGTGCGCTATGACGCTGCAACAGGGCGCCGGACGGTGCTTGTCGCCGCCGACCTGTTAAAACCGCCAGGGCAGACCTCTGCGATAGAGCTGGAGAGCTACGAATGGTCGGCCGATCGCGCTCGGCTGCTCGTGTTCACCAACTCGGCGCGTGTGTGGCGCGCGAACACGCGCGGCGATTTCTGGGTGCTCGATGTTGCCCCTCGTCGCCTGCGCAAGTTGGGCGGGCCGGACGCGAAGGCTTCAACGCTCCAGTTCGCGAAGTTCTCACCCGACGGTCGGCGCGTGGCGTATGTGCGCGAGAACGACATCTACGTCGAGTCACTGGATGACGGTCGTATCACTCGCCTTACGCACGACGGCTCGAAGACAACCATCAACGGTACTTTCGACTGGGTATATGAAGAGGAGCTGTTCCTTCGCGACGGATTTCGGTGGAGCGATGATGGAAGGAAGATCGCCTACTGGCAGCTCGACGCCACGGGCGTTCGTGACTTCCTGCTGATCAACAACACGGATTCGCTCTACTCTTTCACGATCCCAGTGCAGTACCCGAAAGCTGGCACGACCAATTCGTCGTCGCGAGTCGGCGTGATCAACGCGACCGGCGGTGCAACGACATGGTGCGACGTACCTGGTGATCCGAGACAGAATTACATCGCGCGCATGGACTGGGCGCCCGGCGCACGCGAGATCACGATTCAGCAGTTGAACCGCCGGCAGACGGTGAACACGCTGTTCTTCTGCGAAAGTGAAACTGGGCGCACGCGCGCTCCACTCGTCGAGCGTGACAGCGCCTGGATCGACATCTACGACGATCACGTCGATTGGGGGCCCGGACCCTCGCTCCACTGGACTCGGGATGGCACCTCCTTCATCTGGGTGAGCGAACGTGACGGATGGCGACATGCGTATCTCGTTACGCGCGATGGCCGCATGCGCCTCATCACGAAGGGGCCATACGATGTGATGAAGGTTGCGAGGATCGACACACGTGGCGGTTGGCTCTACTTCTATGCTTCGCCCGAAAATGCGACGCAGATGTTTCTCTGGCGCATTCGTCTCGACGGTAACGGCGCTCCGCAGCGACTAACGCCACGGGTTGCGGTCGGCAACCACGACTACGACATAGGGCCGGCTGCCAGATTCGCCATCCACACGGTGTCCTCGTGGGGCACACCACCAGCCGCGTCGCTAGTTCGTCTGCCTGCGCACACCGTGGTGCGCACCCTCGTCGTGAACGACACGCTTGCCGCGCGGCTCGCAATTCTCAAGAAAGGCGAGATCGAGTTCTTCCAGACCGACATCGGCGACGGTATCAGGCTCGACTCGTATCTGATGAAGCCGGCGAACTTCGATCCGACGAAGAAGTACCCCGTGCTCTTCCACGTGTACGGAGAACCATGGGATCAAACGGTTCGCGACTCCTACGGCGGCTCGCAATGGCTGTGGCACCTGATGCTCACGCAGCAGGGCTACATTGTCGCCAGCGTCGACAACCGTGGTACGCCCGGCCCACGCGGGCGTAACTGGCGCAAGGCCGTACGGAATCAGATCGGCGCACTGCGCGTACGCGAGCACTCGGCTGCCGCACGTGTGATCGGCCGCCGTTCATATGTCGACTCCACTCGCATTGGTGTGTGGGGTTGGAGCGGCGGTGGATCGACCACGCTCCACCTCATGTTCCGCGCGCCCGACGTCTATCGCATGGGTATGTCCGTCGCGCCTGTACCCGACGTCCGCAACTACGACACGATCTACCAAGAACGGTACGTAGGGCTTCCCAGCACCGACTCGGCCGCGTATCACGACGCATCACCGATTCACTACGCCGCCGGGCTGCGCGGCACCCTGCTCGTCGTACACGGCACCGGCGACGACAACGTGCACTATCAGGGAACCGAGCAGCTTGTGAACGCCCTCATCGCCGCGAACAAGCCGTTCACGATGATGTCGTATCCCAATCGGTCGCACGGGATCTTCGAAGGACGCGGCACGCGCCTGCATCTCTTCAGCCTGCTCACGCGCTACGTGCATGAGAACTTGCCGGCCGGAGGGGTTCTGCCGACAGTACAGTAGGTGGCGGTGGATCGGAGCATCAATAGGCGTCAGCCGCATTGGGGCCCACCACCCGAAGGGCCCGTCGCCTATGTAGGCGTCACGCGGCTGGAGCCCTCCGTCACAGCGTGACGCAAACGGCGCAGACTCGTTCAGTACCATCCCCAGCCGGATCGTATCCTCGTCATGTATTCTTCGTGGGGATACTGAAATGTGGAAGCACCTACATCCGTTCGGCCACCCAAGTGGCGTGGGAACCGAGTCAGGCGAGCTGCTCTGTTGGGACAGTTTCGTAACCCCTCATCCCCACGCCCAGGTGGACAAGGTGGTGGGTCGGTTCGAGTCGTTGGATGAGCTGTTTGACACGCTGGTGGGGCTGCCCGACCGGAGCATGCCGTATGGCGGGGTTGTACGTGTACACCCAAGCGCATTCGAGCAAAAAGGAGTGATGGCGCTGGTGGCTACGCGCCAGCGCGCCCAGGCTTTCGGTCTGACGCTGCTGGTGACGCCCGCCATATCTGAGGATCGAGTCGAGTTGCGGCAGTACGTCCGCGCTGGGACCGTGCCTCGGAGGGAGACATAGCGGAGTTCAAGCTCTGATGCGCGCAATGCTTTGCCACGGCCTAATCTGCATTGATCTGCTGGCGCGGATGTTGTAACTTTGTGGATTCCAGGGTCATGGAGGTTTTGGGGCGTAGCCACCGGTCCTTTCTTGCACTCGTGGAGCAAGTAGGAGCAGCTACCCAGGACCTTGCGGAGAACCCCCGTGCATGGCTAAACAGGATGCGATTGAGTTGGAAGGGACGGTCATAGAAGTTCTGCCCAACGCGACCTTCCGGGTCGCCGTTAGCGACTCGCACAACGTTCTGACCACACTCGGCGGCAACATGCGCCGATTTCGCATCCGGGTGCTTGCCGGCGATCGCGTGAAGATCGAGGTTTCTCCGTACGATCTCACCCGGGGCCGAATTACCTACCGGCACAAGATCTAAGGAACAAGGGACGAGGGACGAGGAGAAAATGCCTTGTCCCTCGTCTTTCATGGTCTCCCCGCCCCTAACACGACTTACATGTCCCTTCGCTTGTCGGTCAATCGTACCGAGCCTCTGGCGCTCGATATACCACTCCTTGTGGTCGCGTTGCGCAAGAACTCGGGGCTCCCTTCAGCGCTTTCATCACTCGATGACTCATTGGGCGGGGCGCTGGGTCGTACTCTTGGGCGTAAGGACTTCCGCGGCGATCGCGACGAAACGCTCCACTTGACCGGTGGCACGAACGGGCCGCAGCGAATCCTGTTGGTAGGCCTCGGGGATTCGACGGATCACGCGGGCTCGACGCGGCGCGCGGCGTCGGTTGCCGCTCGCCAGGCGCGCAAACTGGGTGTACGTGCGCTCGCGTGGTGGAATGAGCAAGGCGATTCAGTCGAAGCCGCAGCGGTGGGACTGCAGCTCGGATGTTGGGAGTACACCGAAGTGAAGACGCCTCCGCCGGAAGGTGACCGAAGGACTCCCCTCGAGGAGGCCAGTATCCTGGTGGACAACGAGACCGAGACTGCACCCGCTCTCGCCGGCGGAATCGCCATAGGTGAGGGTATCTCTCTTGCGCGCCAGCTGGCGGCAATGCCGGGCAACATTTGTACGCCGGATTTCCTGGCTGAAACTGCGCGCGACATCGCCCAGCGGCACGGGATGGGTGTCACGGTGCTGGGACGCCAGGAGATGGAGAAGGAGCAGATGGGCGCGTTTCTCTGTGTGGCGCAGGGGACGCCGCAGGATCCCAAGCTCATCGCTCTTGAATACCGTCATGGCCCGGCGGATGCGCGACCACTGGTGCTGGTAGGAAAGGGACTCTGCTTTGATTCGGGTGGAATCTCGATCAAGCCGGCGCAGGGAATGGAGATGATGAAGTTCGACATGTGCGGTGCCGCGGGCGTGCTGGGAGCCATGGAGGCGATCGCGCGCCTGGGACTTCCAATGAATGTGATAGGGCTTGTGGGCAGCACCACCAATATGCCCTCCGGTACCGCGGTGAAGCCCGGCGACGTTGTTCGTAGTCAGCTGGGCAAGTACATCGAGATTGTCAACACGGATGCCGAAGGTAGGCTGGTGTTGGCCGACCTCCTTTCTTATGCGCGGCGATTCGATCCTGCGGCGGTCATAGACGCGGCCACTCTTACGGGCGCCTGCGTAATCGCCCTCGGACATACGGCGACTGGAGTCTTCGGCAACGACGAAGCACTGGTGCAAGAAGTCCTGGATGCTGGCAAGCGATCGGGCGAAGTTGGTTGGGCACTTCCCCTTTGGGACGACTACAAGGAGCTCATCAAGTCCGACGTAGCCGACATCAAGAATTCTGGCGGGCGTGCAGCTGGTTCAATAACGGCGGCCATGTTCCTGAAGGAGTTCACCGAGACTTACCCCTGGGCGCATCTCGATGTTGCGGGGACTGCCTATACGGAGACGGACCTTGGTTACCTGCCGAAGGGTCCGACAGGAATTCCTGTGGGAATGTTCGTCGAATTCGTCAGAGGGCGGTCAACCTGACCGTCCCTCCGGGCCTGCGGCTGGTTTGCGGTTGCCTTTGGGTACTGATCGCGGCGTTGATGACAGGCCCGGCATCGGCGCAAGTGCCCCGCGACACGGCCAGGGCGCCGAGGGATTCCGCACCTGCCGTTCGCGACACGCTTACGGTTGCTGACAGCAGCGCGTTGCCCAAGCCGGATACAATCGAGGCACCCTTCACGCGTTCGCCCTCGCCACCGGACATGGGTATCGGCGAGCCCTATCGTTGGGATCGCGAGTCCCTGTTCGCAAGCGGGGCGCTCACGCTGCTGGACCTGCTTGAACACGTCCCGGGTCTCACCGGATTCCGGTCCGGATCCATTGCCTCGCCAATGTTCGGCGCGTTCCTCGGCGATATCGGGCGCGTTCGCGTGTTTTACGACGGCCTCGAAATGGCGACTCTCGACCATCGTACTGGGGGATTGCTGGACCTCGGCGAAGTGCAGTTGTGGACCCTGGAGCAAGTAGCGATAGAGCGTGGCGCCGATGAGTTGCGAATCTTCCTTCGCAGCTGGCGAGTCGTTCGCAATTCGCCGTATACGCGCACCGACGTGATGACGGGCGATCTCGAGACGAACGTCTACCGCGGGTTTTTTGGACGGCGCTTTCAGAACGGGCTCGGCCTGCAGCTGGCCGGGCAACAGTACGGTTACGGCGAGTCAGGTCTCAGATCGTCCGACGCTGGAGGAGACCAGCTGGCGTTGGTCGCCCGACTCGGTTGGGCGCGTGGCATCTGGAGCGTCGACGGTTATGCAATCCGTGCTACGCGCACACGCGACCGGCAGGAGCGTGAGCAGGGAAACGGCGACTTCATTGCCCGTTTGCGCGCAACTCGTACGGATGCGTACCTGCGCGCGGGTGTAGGCGACCCCGAACGTGGTGCCTGGCTTCAGGCGCTGGCCGCGAACGCGGATTTCACTGAGAAAACTCCGTTCACCCCTCCGCGCGATTCGGCTGACACTACACGATCGGAGACTCAATTCGTGGCATCAGCCGGTTTTACGCGCTGGGGATTTCGGCTAAGCGCAGAGGATCGCGTCCTGTCACGGAGCGGCACTACGCGCAGCGCCATCTCGGGAAGGGCATCGCTGGACCGCCGGCTGTTGGGAGTTTCCCTGTACGCTGAGTATGGCACGGGAGGTTCCACCTCCTCGGAGGAAGCACAGTTACGGCTCACGCCGCTGAGTTTCCTGTCGCTGGCGGGCGCGGTGGCCCGTCGTCACGGCGGAGCGAATGACTCGGGAAGGGATGTTCTCTCGAGTCGCGGTGAGGTGGCTGTTCGGGTTGGCAGAGCGTGGCTGAGCGGGGGCGTCCTGGTGCGAGAAGGGGACTCGCTCCCGGCACCGCGCGTCTACGATTCGACCTATGTCAACGCGCTGAGCGGCAAAGGTACCGGCAACTTCGTCGCCATACGGGGCAAGGTTTGGAATGACATCGGGCTGGATGGGTTCGCGGTGCGTTGGTCGGAGGAGAGCTTTTACCGCCCGCGAACGCAATCTCGAGCCGAAATATTCATCAACACCAAGTGGCTCCGGCGTTTTCCGAAAGGAAATTTCGGATTTCTGGGCTCCATGGCACACGAGTACCGTTCCGCGACACCGTTTCCCAGGGCGGTCGCGGACGGCAGCCCGGTAGCTGCGGAATTCTCCACACACAGCCACGCTCTGATTTCGCGGATGGAGATCACTATTCTGGACGCCGTGATTTTCTGGCAGCAGCGTTTCTGGCTGGCTCCGCGGGGGCAAGCGGACATCGTCCCAGGTTTTGTCTTTCCGCAGCAGTTCAATCTGTATGGCGTTCGATGGACGTTCTGGAATTGACATAACGGCTGCCTCCGAATAACCTACAAGACTGGACATGATAAGGAGCATGACGGGGTTCGGGGCCTCCACCGGACGCGTGGGCAGCGCCCAGGTGGCCGTGGAGCTCAGAACCGTGAACCATCGCTTCTTCAACTCGAGCATAAGACTCCCGTCGTCGCTCGCCCGTTGGGAGGGAGATGTGCGCGAGGTACTGCGCCGCGGTATCAGCCGTGGCCATGTAACTCTTGCGGCCAAGGTGGAGAGGGAGCAGTCGTCAGCGCTGGCGATTGACGAGACGAGATTCGAGCAGTATCTGGCGCAGCTTCGGGCGCTCCAGAAGCGGCATGGGCTGGAAGAGGCACTCGATGTCGCGACCGTGCTTCGCTTGCCGGATGTCATCGTCGGAGATCGGTCTGAGGATGGCACGGCGACGGTCGATGAGCTCACAGTCATAGTGGAGGCTGCCGTCCGGTCGCTCCGGATCATGCGTGAGTGGGAGGGCGCGCGACTGGCTGCCTTCCTTGCCGAGCGGCTGACGGTCGTCGAGCAGGCGACTCAGCGAATAGCGCTTCGCGCGCCAGAGCGCATGGTTGCGGAGCGGGATAGGATGCGACGTTCGGTGCGCGAGTTGGCCGATGGAGTCGCTTTGGACGAGGGCCGAATTGCCCAGGAAGTAGCGGTTCTTGCGGACAGGCTTGACGTCAGCGAGGAGCTCGAGCGCTTTAGGTCACACCTGGTTGCATTCCGTTCCACGCTGGAAACGGGCAGAGGGGAACCGGTGGGAAAGCGTCTCGGGTTCCTGCTGCAGGAGATGCTTCGGGAGGCGAACACTACCGGAAGCAAGGCGAAGGATGTCGCGATGTTGCACGAAGTGGTGGCCATCAAGGAGGAGCTGGAGCGAATTGCAGAACAGGTTGAGAATCTGGAGTGAGGCCACTTGCTTCAGTCACTCGGCCGTTTCCAGTGATACTTTCGGCACCCTCGGGGGGCGGAAAGACAACTATCGCGAGAGGTCTTCTTGACGCGAGGCCGGATGTCGGGTACTCGATCTCATGCACGACCCGGGAGCGACGCGAGAATGAGGTGAATGGACGCGATTACCATTTTTTGTCGATGGAGGAATACCTCCGCCGAAAGGATAAGGGGGATTTCGCCGAGTCCGCGGTGGTGCACGGGAGGTTATATGGCACTCTGCGAGCGGAAGTAGAGCGTGTGCTGGAGTCAGGAAGGTACGTGATAATGGACATCGACGTTGAGGGCGCGCGCCAGTTTCGCAACGCTTTTGCAGACTCCATATCGATCTTTGTTCTACCCCCGTCAGGCGAGGTCCTGCTCGAGCGCCTTCGCGAGCGTGACACCGAGAGCCCGGAGTCTCTGCGCCAGCGCATGCATAGCGCGCTCACGGAGCTGCGGGCGGTGAAGGAGTACGAATACGTAATCGTAAATGAGAAGCTGGAACAGGCTATCGGTGATGTTTCGTCGATAATTGATGCTGAAAGGTTGCGCTGGAAACGCGAGAGCGGCACTGACAACAGAGTACAGTCCATAGTGAAGCGGCTGGAAAGGGAACTGACATCCTCGGAGAAAGTGAGCTGATTCATGCAAGTATTCACGCCCATTGAAGTCGCGAGCAGGGCAGGGAACAAGTATCTCGGAGTTCTGGTGGCGGCCAAGTTCGCGCTGATCATGAACGAGTTTCCAGCAGGCCACGGACGTGAGAAGAAGCTCACGACGCAGGCGCTGGAGGAGCTGACCACTGGCGCCATAGAGTACCGCATTATTCCTCGTCGACGCGCGTAGTGTCGTAGCTTTACTCGCGAGATCGTGCGCCCGTTCGACGGCAGGCGCGTTCTCCTTGGAGTAACAGGAGGAATTGCGTCCTACAAGGCGGCTTGGCTTGCGCGCCTCCTTGCGCAAGCCGGCGCTGAAGTAGACGTGGTGATGACACGCGCAGCCACCGAGTTCGTCGGGCCGGTGACGTTCGAAGCGCTGACGGGCCGGCAGGTGCATACCGAGCTCTTCGATTCGGGCCACGCTTTCGACCACATCCGCCTGGCGCGTGAGGCAAGTGCGGCCATCATTGCTCCGGCCACCGCGGATTTTCTCGCGCGTGTTGCTCATGGTCACGCCGACGATCTGCTTTCGGCATGCATGCTCGCTACCGAGGCGCCCGTGCTTCTTGTGCCTGCCATGAACGACCGCATGTGGTCGAACGTTCAGACACGTCGCAACGTGCAGCACTTGCGTGAGAACGGCTACCTGGTACTCGATCCGGAGGACGGTATGCTGGCTGCGGGAGAAGGAAGTGGTCCCGGACGTATGCCGGAGCCCGACAAGATACTCGCCCACGCGGGGCGCCTGATGGAAAATCGCGATCTTTCCGGTACCAGACTTCTTGTCACTGCAGGTCCCACACGCGAACCCGTGGATCCCGTGCGTGTTCTCTCAAATAGGAGCAGCGGCAGGATGGGCGTGGCAATCGCCGCAGCGGCGTGGCGCCGCGGCGGCGAAGTAACTCTGGTCGCGGGCCCGCTCGAGGTGGCCGCACCGGCGGGTGTCACCGTGGTGAGCGTCGAAACGACGGATGACATGGCTCGGGCAGTACGCGAGCACCTTTCCTCAGCTGACGTGCTGGTCATGGCCGCCGCGCCGGCAGACTTTAGACCAGCCTCTCGCCGCGAAGCGAAGATCAAGAAGAAGCATGCGCCTGCCGCCATCGAGCTAGCTGCCACCGAGGACATCCTCGCTTCGACGATGAACTTACGCAGGCCCCGCGCGGTCATCGTAGGTTTCGCGCTAGAGACCGAGGACATGCTTTTGGGCGCCCGCGAAAAGCTGGATCGCAAGGAGCTCGACCTCGTAATCGCCAATAACGCTGGCGAGGATGGGGCCGGATTTTCCGTTGAAACAAACCGTGTAGCCATTCTCGGCAGACACGGAGCGCTGGAGGAACTGCCGCTAATGCTCAAATCCGAGTTGGCCGACGTGATACTGGATCGGGTCTCGACGCTGTTCCGTGACGCCTGAAGATCTCCTGCGGCAATACCTCGAACAGCGCCGCGAGATGGGGGAGCGGGAGATTGTGCTTGACCGGCTGACGGCTTCGGACTTGAGCTCCCTCCGCGTCCCACCGGCTGCGCGCACACCCACGGTCGTTTCACCTGCCGATCCGGTGAAAGGCCCGGCAGGCGCGGCGCCAGGACTTGTGAGCGAACAATCATTGTTCGTGGAAGACGATCCTGGCCGCGATGCCAGGTCGCTGGCCGACGTGGCGGCGCTGATCGCCGGTTGTCGCCGCTGTCCACTTTACGCGACTGCGAAGAAGCCCGTGCCTGGGGAAGGGAGTTCGGCCGCAAAGCTCATGTGCATAGGCGAAGCTCCCGGGGCGATGGAGGACGAAACCGGGCGGCCGTTCGTCGGGCAGGCGGGTCAGCTACTGACGAAAATTCTTGCGGCGATTAACTTGAGCCGCGACGATGTGTTCATAGCGAACGTTCTGAAACATCGCCCGCCGGGCAACCGGAATCCGCTGCCGGAAGAGGTCGAGGCGTGCCGGCCATATCTCGCTCGGCAAATAGAGCTGATTCATCCGAAGGTGATCGTGGCACTGGGAGCTTTCGCGGCGCAGACGCTGCTGGGCACCAGGCTTGCCATCGGCAAGCTTCGGGGAGAGGTTCACCGATACCGCGGCATTCCGGTAATCGTTACGTATCACCCGGCTGCGCTTCTTCGCAACCCGGCGTGGAAAAGGCCAACATGGGAAGATGTCCAGCTCGCTCGAACAATCCTCGATTCTAGCCCGGCCTGATTCGTACCGTGATCGGCGCCCGCCGTATTCGGAGGACGCCGAACAGGCGGTCATCGCGGCCATGCTCATGGATCAGGACGCGATCCTGCGTGTCTCGGAGTACGTCGACGACACGATGTTCTACCGCGAGGCGCACCGCAGAATCGTTCGCGCCATGCTGTCGGTCTCGGAGCGCGGAGATGTAGTCGATCCTCTCACGCTCTCGGAGGAACTTTCACGCCGCGGCGATCTGGAGGCCAGCGGCGGCAAGGATTACATCGGCTTTCTCGTGGACGCTGTGGCCACCTCGGCCAACGTCGAATACCACGCCAAGATCGTGCGCGAGAAAGCGCTCATGCGCCGTCTCATCGAGACCTCCACCGCGATCGTGAGCGAGGCATTCGAGGGCAAGCTCACCGCGGCCGAGCTGCTGGATGAAGCCGAGCACCGGATCTTTCAGGTCAGCCAGCAGCGGGGCCACGAAGGGTTCACGCGAATCAAGGAGCTGATGTGGCCCACGATGGAGCGCATCGAGGCCCTTCAACGCGGCGGTAAGACCGTCACTGGCGTTCCCAGCGGATTCGCGGATCTGGACGAGCTGACCTCCGGCTTCCAGGCAGCGGACCTGGTAATCATAGCGGCCCGGCCGTCCATGGGAAAAACCGCGCTGGCGCTCAACATCGCGCAATATGCCGCTATCGAGCAGAATATTCCGGTTGCGGTGTTTTCGCTCGAGATGACTAAAGAGGCTCTGGTGCAACGTATGCTCACAGCCGAGGCACGCGTGGATGCCCAGAAGCTCCGCAAGGGGATGTTGCGCGATGATGACTTCGCGGGTATCGCCAGAGCCGCCGGTATCTTGAGCTCGGCACCCGTATGGATCGATGACACGCCAGGGATCTCGCTCTTGGAAATCAGAAGCAAGGCGCGTCGGCTAAAGGCAGACGCCGATGTCGCCATGGTGATCGTTGACTACCTGCAGCTGATCCAGGGCCCCACGAATGTTGAGAATCGCCAGCAGGAGATCAGCTACATCTCACGGTCGCTCAAGTCACTAGCCAAGGAGCTCGTCGTTCCCGTGGTTGCGCTCTCGCAGTTGTCGCGAGCGCCCGAGCAAAGATCTGAAGGAAACAAGCGCCCGCAACTCTCGGACCTCCGTGAATCCGGAGCGATCGAACAGGACGCTGATCTCGTGATGTTCATTTACCGCCAGGAAGTCTACGACGGCCCGACGGACAAGGATGGAAACTCGCTCGAAGGACGCGCCGAGGTGATAATCGGCAAGCAGCGTAACGGCCCAACCGGCTTCGTTAATCTGTATTTCCACAAGGCCTACACACGCTTCGAGAATTACAGCGCGCGAGTGCCCAATCTGCCGTCCGGACCGCCACACCTTCAGATTGCGCCGTGAGCGCGAAGCCAAGAACCGTTCACCGTTGCACGGATTGCGGCGCAGAGTACGCGAAATGGGCCGGACGCTGCGACACCTGCGGTGAGTGGAATACCCTGGTGGAGGAGATCGCAGTAGCACGCGCCTCAGCGTCGCTTGGCAAGAGGCGATCCGCGCGGCCACACGGCGGGAGCGGGCCAGCTGCGGCGACGGTCACGCTCGGTGAAGTCACGGGGTCCGAGGCCCGGAGACTTCGTACAGGCTTGAATGAGCTGGATTTCGTACTGGGCGGAGGCGTCGTTCCTGGCTCGATGGTGCTGGTTGGCGGAGAGCCCGGCATCGGGAAATCCACGCTTCTGCTCCAGGTTGCGGCGAGGCTGCAATCTTCCGATCTGAAAACTTTATACGTCACGGGCGAGGAATCGCCGCTCCAGGTAAAGTTGCGCTCGGATCGGCTGGAGGAGGGATCGACCGGAGTCGCGCTTCTGGCGGAGACGAATCTGGACGTGATCCTCGCAACGGCGGCGGCTGTCCAACCGGCTGTGATGGTCGTCGATTCCATTCAGACGGTGTTCACGCCGGACCTCGATGGAGCACCGGGTAACGTCGGCCAGGTGCGAGAGTGCGCCGGGCGTCTCATGCGATTCGCGAAGGACAGCGGTACGGCGGTGTTCGTCGTCGGCCACGTAACCAAGGGCGGCGGCATCGCCGGCCCCAAGACGCTCGAGCACATCGTGGATACTGTTCTCTATTTCGAGGGCGAGGGATCCCTGGACCACCGCGTGCTCCGTGCCTTCAAGAACCGTTTTGGCGGTGTTGATGAAATAGGCGTATTCCGCATGTCGGAGCGCGGCCTGATAGCGGTGGAGAATCCTTCCGAGCTCTTCCTCGGCGACCGGCGCGCACCTGCCTCAGGGAGCGCTGTGACGGCTCTGATGGAAGGGACGCGTCCACTCCTCGTCGAGATTCAAGCCCTGGCTGCAAAAGCCGGATTCGGCACACCTCAGCGCGTGAGCACAGGTTACGACGGGCGTCGGCTGGCCATGCTTCTGGCCGTGCTCGACAAGCGGGTGGGTCTGTCGTTCACGCAACTCGATGTGTTTGTCAACGTTGTAGGTGGCCTTCGTGTGCAGGAGCCGGCGGGCGACCTGGCCGTCGCGGCCGCGCTGGCGTCGAGCGTCTACGAACGGCCGCTGCCCGCCGATTCCGTCTTCGTCGGCGAGGTCGGCCTCGGCGGAGAGATACGTTCAGTGTCGTTGGCCGAGCGACGCATTGCCGAAGCCGAACGGATGGGCATGCGAAGCGTCTTTCTTTCCGACAGAGCTATCGCCGGATCTGTCAGCGTCGGCGGAGGCTCGGCCGGGAATACCCGGAAGCGAGCCTCAGGCGGAGTGGATATTATCGGTATGCGAACGATCGGCGAGCTGTTCGATCGGCTATTCCGTTGAGCCAGATGGGGGGGGGCCGCGACGTTGGCGTTATCATCGTCGCGGCAGGGGCCGCTGCCCGTTCTGGCGGCCAGGATGACGGCAGAGAGCTCAAGCAATTTCGCTGGGTGGCCGGCAAACCGATGCTGTTGCACAGCCTACAGGAATTCCAGCGGCGAGCCGATGTGGCCATCGTCGTTTGTGTGCTTCCACGCAGCCATGCAGGGGATCCTCCACCATGGATATTTCAGTGTGACGTCGATCGGCTGCTAGTAAGCGCCGGTGGAAGGGAGCGTGGAGATTCGGTTGCGATCGGTCTCGATGATCTCCCGGACGAGGTGCGAGTGGTGGTCGTCCACGATGCTGCGCGCCCTTTCGTAGATGCGGCAACGATCGACCGGGTTATCGGTGCGGCCCGCGCTGGAACCGGGGCTGTTGCAGCTGTTCCTGTGGTGGACACCCTAAAGGAAGTGGACGCTGAGGGTAACGTCATCCGCACAGTGGCGCGAGAGGGAATGTGGCGAGCCCAGACCCCGCAGGCATTTCCCCGCGAGATGCTGGATCGCGCCTATGAGGCCGCGCGCAACGACCGCGTTGCCGCGAGCGACGATGCAGCGCTCTGCGAACGTCTGGGCATGCCTGTTGTCGTGGTGATGGGAAGCGAGCGGGCGCTCAAGGTTACTACAGAAGCGGATTTCAGTCGGGCCGAAGCAATGTTCGAAGTGTCATGATGATCACCATGTCCGGCACCGTACCGTTCTGGTCCGACGCCGAGGTTGATGCATCGTTGAGCGCAACCATTGCCCATCTCCGTGAAAGAAAGGTCCTGGCTTATCCAACCGAAACGGTCTATGGCTTTGGTGGCGCAGCGGATCATGAATCCGTGGAAGCGTTGGTGCAGCTCAAGGGGCGTCCGCCGGGAAAGCCATTTCTGCTTCTCGTGGCCGCGAGCGACATGGTGCACCGCTTGGATCTGAGGCTCAATGCGTACGCGGCACAGCTTGCGGCACGGCACTGGCCGGGTCCACTTACGTTGGTTCTACCGGGTGGCGAGCGGCGCATCCCGGAGCGGCTCCGCGGACCGGAAGGCGGTGTTGCCGTCAGGTGGACGTCGCACGCGAATCTCGCCCGCATGATCAGATCGTACGGAGATCCCATTACGTCAACGAGTGCCAATCGGCCAGGTGTACCGGCCGCGATGTCCGCCGCAGAAATAGTTGCGCAGTGGAGCGACGCCATGGGTCGCGGAATTCTGCGCGTGCTGGACGGCGGCAGGCTTGGCGCGTCTCCCCCTTCAACGGTAGTTGACTGCACCGGATCGCGGCCACGCGTAATTCGTCCCGGTGCCGTCTCGTCAGCGGTTTTGCGCGAGAGCGTGCCGGATCTGATCGGGGACGTGTAATGCGGATGCTCTTCGTGTGCACCGGCAACACCTGCCGCAGCGCGATGTCCGAGATAATCACACGCCGCCTGCTGCGGGAGCGCGGTCTGCAGGACTTCAGCGTCTCCAGCGCCGGGACAGCGGCCTGGGAAGGCGCTCCCGCTTCAGACGGTGCGCTGCTCATAGCTCTCGAGCACGCCATGGATCTGTCGGGACACAGAGCGCAGGCGCTCACTCGCGAGTTGGTGGCGGATCATGATCTCGTCCTCGTCATGGGGCCGCATCACCGGGAACGCGTCGAGGCTATGGGCGGCAAGGGGAAAACTTACCTTCTCACCAACTTTGCATCCCGCGGCGGAGTGTCGAAGCCGGTGGTGGACCCATTTGGCGGGGATCTCGAACAGTATAGGCAAACCTACGAAGAGCTGGAGCGGGAGATCGGTCTCGTTCTGGACCGAATAGCCCAAGAACGCACGCCGCTCTCCCAATGAGAGAATGTCCGAGCCGTCTCGTTCTGCTCGGCCACCCGGTAGCTCACTCACTTTCTCCCGCGCTTCAGAACGCAGCCCTTCGCACAGCCGGAATACCTCTCGAGTATGAGGTGATTGACGTCGACGGCGAGCACCTTGGACCGCTTCTCATGTCTCTGAAAAGTCAGAGGGCCGCCGGGAACGTGACAGTTCCGCACAAGGAAACGATCACGCGGCTCTGCGGCGAGTGTACTCCGCTCGTGCACCGGGTCGGCGCCGCTAACGTCTTCTGGGTTGCGGGAGACGGAACGCTGACGTGCGACAACACGGACGTGGCCGGATTCGACCACCTCGTCCGAGCCGCTCTAGCCGCGATTCCCACAGGAGAGAGGGTGGTGCTTCTGGGAGCGGGTGGCGCCGCATCTGCTGCGCTGGCTGCGATCGAGAAATGGAGTGAGGGAGACTGCGAAGTTGCGCTGTACAACCGCCATCCCGCGCGTGCCGAGCGCCTTGCCGAACGCTTCCCGGTGGTGAAGCATGTTGCCGAAACAGTCACAGAGGCA
This sequence comes from Gemmatimonadaceae bacterium, assembly GCA_046261975.1. Lineage (GTDB taxonomy): Bacteria > Gemmatimonadota > Gemmatimonadetes > Gemmatimonadales > Gemmatimonadaceae > JBHENQ01. The sequence goes on from JBHENQ010000088.1 coordinate 18,351, forward strand.
CTGCGACGAGCGAGCATCGTTGTGAACGCGACGCCCGTGGGACTCTATTCGGACGAACATCCTGCGCCTCTCGACGAAATCGACCCAGGCGCGACGGTGGTGGATCTTGTCTACCGCCCGGGACAGACCGCCTGGGTTCGGGAAGCGCTCGCGCGCGGCATGAGAGCCAGCGATGGCCTACCCATGCTGCTGGAGCAGGGAGCGCTTGCATTCGAAAGGTGGTTCGGCATTCCGGCGCCGCGCGATGCAATGCGACTGGCTGTTGCCGCGACATGAACATCGAGCTCACCGTGCGCGCCGCCATGGGCGACCTGATGGACTTCGTCTTGCCTCGGACCTGCGTATGTTGCGAGCGTCTTCTGGATTCCCGCGACCAGGGTGTGGTCTGCGGGCGCTGCTGGGTGCGCGTTCGCTACCTGCCTCATCCGCAATGCCCTCGTTGCGGACATCCCTCGAATGATTACGAGTGCGATTGGTGCCGGCTTGTACCGCCGTTCGTGCGTGCGGCTCGCTCTGTATGCTGGGTGAGCTCGGGGCAGGGCGCAGCGGTGGTTCACGCCCTGAAGTATGGCGGTTGGACGGCTGTGGCCTCAGCCATGGCAGAGAGAATGTCTCGCCTATCCTTTCCATCGGATGTCGAAGAGGAACGCGCCGCGCTGGTTCCAGTGCCGCTCGCAAGCACTCGCCAGAGAGAGCGAGGGTTCAACCAGAGCGCTCTTCTGGCGCGAAGCCTCGGAGAACGGTGGCGAATGCCGGCGTGGGAACACGCCATGGAACGTGTTCGCGCTACGAGAACTCAAACCCGGTTGACACCGGAGGATCGCCGGAGCAACGTTGGCGGCGCATTCCGCGCTTCTCGGAGCGCGCGCGCCGAGCTCCGCGGCCGGCATATCATTCTGGTGGACGATGTGGTCACCACGGGTGCCACACTTGGCGCGTGTGCGGCCGCGCTACTCGACGGTGGAGCGCGTATTGTCAGCTTTGTAACGTTCGGACGCGCTCGAGCGAGCGGCGACCGGGAATAACGATATCAACGAGGATGGAAATGGCGATTCGCGTGGGCATTAACGGATTCGGAAGGATCGGAAGGCAGGTGGTACGGGCGGCAAAGGAGCGTAAGCTGGCTGACCTGGATTTCATCGCGGTCAATGACCTGACCGATACCAAGACCCTGGCGCATCTCTTCAAGTACGATTCCGTGCACCGCACCTACAAGGGAACCGTTGCTTCGGGAGACGGTTCGATCACCATCGATGGAGACGAGATCAAAGTACTGTCCGAGAAGGATCCGGCCGCACTTCCCTGGGCCGATCTCGAGGTCGACGTCGTTCTGGAGTCGACCGGAAGATTCACCAAGGCGGCTGACGCGCGAAAGCACCTGGATCGTGGCGCGAAAAAGGTGATCATCTCCGCACCGGCTTCCAACGAGGACATCACGATTGTTCTCGGCGTGAATCACGAGAAATACGATTCGTCAAAGCACAACATCATCTCCAACGCTTCCTGCACAACAAACTGTCTGGTTCCGATGGTGAAGGTTGTCCGCGACTCCTTTGGCTTCCGCCGTGGCTCCATGACAACCATCCACAGTTACACGAACGACCAGCAGATCCTGGACCTTCCGCACAAGGACCTTCGCCGTGCGCGTGCTGCCGCGGTATCGATGATCCCAACTACCACGGGCGCAGCGAAGGCAACATCGCTTGTCATTCCGGAAGTGAAGGGCAAGATCGACGGTATAGCGGTACGCGTTCCCACGCCGGACATCTCCTTCACGGATCTCGTTGCGGAAGTCGAGCGTCCTACCACCGTGCAGGATGTCAACGCCGCCTTCAGGGCAGCAGCGGACTCGGGTCCTCTCAAGGGCATCCTCGCGTACACAGAGGAGGAGCTGGTGTCCTGCGACTACATCGGGAATCCTCATTCATGCATCCTGGATGCTAAGAGCACCAACGTGATCGACGGTACGCTGGTGAAAGTCTGCGGTTGGTACGACAATGAATGGGGATACGCCTCGCGTTGCGTGGATCTTCTGCGCTACGTGGGCGAACGCCTGTGAACCGTGCCCCTACACGAAACGACCGGGCGCGCGATATTGGCGCCGCGGTTCTCATGTTCTGCGGTGCCGCGCTCTATGGCTATTCATTCCTGGGCATGCGCGCAGTCTCTCGCCTGGAGACGCAGGGCCAGCGCAACGCCATGCTGGATTCCACCGAGAGCGCGGTTTCCCGGACAGACTACTATTGGATGTACTCGCGAGCCGGCATCGCGCTCTTCGTGATTGGGCTCATGGTCGCCGGCTGGGCCGCCTGGCGCCACCACCGCACCAAGCAGACGGGCGTTGCATGAACAAGCGCACTGTGCGCGATCTATCCGATGCGGAGATCCAAGGAAAACGTGCTCTGGTTCGCGTGGACTTCAACGTTCCTCAGACTGAGACTCGAGAGATTTCGGATGATACGCGCATACGTGCCGCGCTCCCGACCATAGACTTCCTCATCGACAGGGGTGCGAGCGTTGTGTTGCTGTCACACCTGGGACGCCCTGAGGGAAAACCAGCCGCCAAATACTCTCTACTGCCGGTGGCCGACCATCTCCGGAAGCTGGTGCGCCACCCGGTGACCTTTCTGGAATCGGCCGATTCCGTCCAGACGAGAAGCGCCGTCGAGTCTCTCGAGCCAGGCTCAATCCTCCTGCTGGAGAACACGCGGTTCCTGGGCGGAGAGGAAGCCAACGACGAGAAACTTTCGCGATCGCTGGCGCTGCTGGGTGATTTCTACGTGAATGACGCCTTCGGGGCTGCGCATCGTGCCCACGCGTCCACTGAGGGCATCACGCGCTTTCTGCGTCCGGCAGTCGCGGGGCTGCTGATGGAGAAGGAGCTCCGATACCTCGGCAGCGTCCTGCATGAACCCGAGCGTCCATTTGTTGCCTTGCTTGGGGGTGCCAAGATCTCCGGCAAGATAGACGTCATTCAGAGCCTGCTCCCCAAGGTGGATCGCCTGCTTATTGGAGGAGCGATGGCGTGCACTTTCTTCAGGGCGATGGGCTTCGAGACTGGCAAGTCTCTGGTCGAGGAAGATCGCGTTTCCATGGCCGGCGACCTGCTCCGGAAAGCGGGAGACAAGCTGCTGCTTCCCGCGGACGCGACTGTAGCAGCTTCTCTCGAAGCGTTCTCAGGGGATAGGAACTCGAACGCAAGATTCAGCGTTGTCGACCGCGCCCAGATCCCTCGCGATCAAGCCATGTTCGACATCGGTTCCGAATCGGCTGATAGATTCGCCGGGGAGGTTACGAAAGCGCGTACGGTTGTCTGGAACGGTCCTATGGGAGTCTTTGAGACTCCGCCCTTCGATCGGGGCACGTTGCGGGTGGCCCAGGCTATGTCAGAGGCGACGAGCGCAGGCGCTACGACAATCGTCGGTGGTGGAGATTCTGCGGCCGCGGTAGCAAGACTGGGCCTCGAGTCCAAAATGAGCCACGTGTCCACTGGTGGCGGGGCATCACTCGAATTCCTGGAAGGAAAGACGCTGCCAGGTGTTGCTGCCCTGGACGATTCGTGATGTCGTTCCGCAAGCCGGTCTTCGCCGCGAACTGGAAAATGAATCACGGCCCGCATGACGCCAAGGCCTTCATGCGCACCTTCCTCGTGCACTATGCACGTCGTCCCGATCGCACGGTCATCTTTTTTCCGCCGGCACCGACTCTCAGCGCGGTAGCCGACGCGGCCAAGGACCGGCCCGATGTTCTTCTGGGCGTTCAGAACGTCTACTGGGAAGACAAGGGCGCATTCACGGGTGAGGTGTCGGCTCCGATCGCTCGCGACGCGGGAGCGCGCTTCGCGCTTGTCGGTCACTCGGAACGCCGTCACGTATTTGGCGAGACGGACGACGAGACCGCGCGAAAAGCTGCGGCCGCTGTGCGCGCAGGCCTGACGCCGGTGCTTTGCATTGGCGAAAAACTGGAGGAGCGCGAGCGCGGAGACACCGAGGCTGTTGTACTCCGCCAACTCGCGGCTGGCGTGCAGGCACTGGAGCCGGCCCAGATCGCGGCCATGCTGGTTGCGTACGAGCCGGTGTGGGCGATTGGAACGGGGAAAACGGCCAGCCCGGAAGACGCCGCCGCAGTGCACGCTGTGATTCGACGCGCACTTCGGGACCTGGTTGGGCAGCGCGCCGATGAGATACCCATTCTCTACGGAGGAAGCGTCAATACGGTCAATACCTCTGCCCTTCTCGCCGCGGCCGACGTAAACGGTGTCCTCGTGGGGGGCGCGAGCCTCGATCCGGGAGGTTGGGCCACCATAGTGCGGACTTGACCGCTCGCCGTAACGTACTTAGGTTTCAAGACTTAGCCGTCTCCAACCTGTAATCCAGAATCATGTACGCGTTTCTTCTTAGCATTCTCGTTCTCGTTAGCATAGCTCTGGTAGGAGTAGTGCTCCTTCAAGCCGGCAAAGGCGGTGGAATCGCTGCGAGCTTCGGCGGCGCGTCGTCATCCTCAGATGCGTTCATGGGCACCAGGCAGACTGCGAATGTTCTGACCAAAGCCAGTTGGTGGCTCGGTGGAGTCTTCCTCGGCCTCACGCTTATCTTGCAGATTGTCTCAACGCGCGCAGCCGTGCCGCGATCTATACTCGACGCGCCCGCGTCACAGCAGCAGACGGCGCCGCCTACAACTACTGCACCTGCCGTCCCGCTGACTCCTGCGCCAACGCAACAGTCGCCTGCAGTTCCCCTGACGCCCCCCCCCGCTCCGCGGAGCGATCAGCCACCGGCTCCGCGCCCATGAGCATAGGGTGAGCCGGCTAGATTCTCGCCCAGGGTTCCTCCTCCTTGAGGATGGAACCCTTTTTCGTGGGCGCATGTCAAACGTGGCCGCCACAGCCGTTGCCGAAGTGGTGTTTACCACAAACATGACTGGCTACCAGGAAGTGTTTTCCGACCCCTCATATCGTGGCCAGATAGTCGTGATGACATCGCCGATGATCGGCAACTACGGTGTAAACTCGGAAGATGTTGAGTCGTCGGCGCCGCAGGTGGCTGGCGTTGTAATGCGCGAGCTCTCAAATGCCTATTCCAGCTGGCGCGCAACGGGCGACCTGCGAAGTTGGTTGACGCATGCGCAAGTGCCCATAATTGAGGACGTTGATACACGACGCCTGACAAAGCATCTGAGGTCGGCGGGAGTGATGCGGGGGGCGCTGTCGGAGGGAGAATCACCGAGCGACGACGTGCGCGCCGAGTTGGAGGCATGTCCATCGATGGACGGGCTCGACCTGGCATCGCGGGCCTCCACACGAGAGCCATATACCTGGGGGAATCTCAGGGCCGGCCAGCACATAGTTGCATACGATTACGGTATCAAGCGGAACATCCTACGCCTATTTTCGGACCACGACTGCCGTGTGACTGTAGTCCCCGCCGACACTCCGGCATCAGCCACGCTGGAGCTGTCTCCAGACGGCGTGTTTCTTTCCAACGGTCCTGGTGATCCGGCAGCCGTGACCTACGCACCCGAGATCATTCGGACGATCGCCGCCCGGGGCGTGCCCGTTCTGGGTATCTGCCTTGGTCATCAACTCATTGGGCTGACCTTCGGGGGCGAAACTGAGAAAATGCAGTATGGACACCGTGGCGGGAATCATCCCGTTCGGGAGGTACAGTCGGGCCAGGTTCTCATCACGTCTCAAAACCACGGATTCACGGTGCGTGGAGACGAGTCTGGCGTGCGAGGTGCGCCCGCTCTCGAGGTGACACATGTCAATCTCAACGACCGTACCGTGGAGGGATTGCGTCATCGCGAGCTCCCGGTGTTCGCTGTGCAGTACCATCCAGAGGCCGCTCCGGGACCTCACGACGCCCGTCCACTTTTCAAGCAGTTTATGAAGGCCGTCGCAAAAAACGTTAGCGCTGTTGAGCCAAACGCTTGACACATAAGGGTTAACGCCGTATGTTCGACAAACTGTTCGCCACGTGGCGGGCGTTCACCCAGGGGTTCAGAGAATGACGAAAGCCGACCTTGTCGAGCGTGTTACAGCGCAGATGGCGCGCACGGCGGGACCGATGATCTCCAAAAAGGATTGTGCTCGAGTGGTGGACGCTTTTCTGGACGCGATCAAGGATGCTCTCAAGGAACAGCGCAACATCGAGGTGCGTGGCTTCGGCACGTTCAAGATCCGACAGCGCAAGACACGCATGGCGCGGAACCCCCGGACGGGCGCTCCAGTGGAAGTTTCGGCTCGTCCGGTCCCCGTGTTCAAGCCTTCGAAAGAGCTGCGAGCACTCGTGGCGAACATGGATGTTTCAGCATTCGACGACGAGCCCAACGTAGCCTGACAGGCCGCCTTACCGGCTCTCCCCCCGCGCCGGAATGATCACCGTCACACTTGCATTGTTGCTGCTCTCGGTCACCGCTCAGAGCGGAGCCGACTCGCTCGTCATTTCCATCCCGCGACTCGACGAGCAGATAACGGTCGACGCCAAGCTCAGCGAGCCCGCTTGGGAACGATCTGCCCGCCTCACCCGATTCTCTCAATTTCAGCCGGTTGACGGGAGACCTGCCGAAGAGAGGACAGATGTGCTGGTCTGGTATTCCGCCACTGCTATTCACTTTGGCGTGGTGGCCTACTCCAGGAATCCGGAGTCAATCCGTGCCACGCTCTCTGATCGGGACAATATCGAGAGCGACGATCGCGTTACCATCTACCTCGACACGTTCCTGGACCGACGGCGCGCGTTCTTTTTCGTGGTCAACCCGCTCGGCGTGCAGGCGGATGGCGTGCGCACAGAAGGCGCCGTAAGTGCAGGCAGAATCTTCGGCGGGAACGTGGACCTGAGCCCGGATTATCTGTTCGACTCGAAGGGCGCCGTGACCGACTCCGGCTACGTACTGGAGATTCGAATTCCGTTCGAAAGCCTGCGTTTCCCGACTACAAGCCCGCAACGCTGGGGATTACAGGTCGTTCGCAACGTGGCGAGCACGGGCTACGAGGACACGTGGACCGCGGTCAAGCGAGCTGGGGCGAGTTTTCTCGCGCAAGCGGGGACGATCGAGGGAATGGTGGACGTGAAACACGGAATCGTGTTCGAGGCTCAGCCTTTCGTTACGGCGTCCATGACAGGTTCACAGGACCCGCTAACGGAAAGTTTCAACCGTGAGAGTGCGGACCCCGATGCGGGATTGAATCTCCGGCTCGGTCTCCCTCAGGTGTCGCTCGACGCGACAATAAATCCGGACTTCAGTCAGGTGGAGTCGGACGTGGGTCTGGTGACGGTGAACGAGCGGTTCGCTCTCTTTCTTCCGGAAAAACGCCCCTTCTTTCTGGAAGGGATCGAGCTTTTTGCTACGCCTAACCAGTTGGTCTACACGCGCCGCATAGTCAATCCATTGGTCGGCGGCAAAGTCACTGGCAAGCTGGGGCGCCTGGGTGTGGCGCATCTCACTGCACTGGACGAGACCGTCGGCAGAGATGCGCTCTTCAATGTGTCCCGTTTGCGCACGGATTTCGGAGAGAACTCTATCGGAGGTCTCACTCTGACCGACAGACGCCGCGGCAGCGCGTTCAACACTGTAGCTGCGGCCGACGCGCGAGTCATTTTCGCCCGACTCTATTACGTTGAAGGTCAGCTTGGTGGCTCGTGGACCCGGCGTGCCGGCGACGATTCAATCAGCGGTGGCGGGGACGGTACCACTTTAACCACCACCAGATCCGCACCAGTGTGGAAGGCTGAGTTCGACCGCACGGGACGATCGTGGGGATTCAACTACAACATCACGGGCCTCGGCGACGAGTTCGAAAGCGATGCCGGTTTTGTTCCGCGCAGCGGTATCGTGCGAGCTCATGCCTTCAATCGTTTCACGCGCTACGGCAGCAGAGGTGCACTTGTCGAGAACTTCACCATGTTCCTGGGCCCTTCGCGTCTTTGGAGCTACGACGACTTCAGTCGTAACGGCGCGCTCGAGGGAAACGAGCTGGTGGGCGGTTTCATCACGCTTCGCGGCGGATGGAACGTCAACTATGGGTTGTTTCGCCAGTTCGTGATTTTCGACGACGCTCTGTTCGCCGGCGTGGAAACAGAGAATCGTGCCGGCGTGCGCGCACCGTACGATCCTCCAAGGAAGCTTACCAACCTCTTCGGGGACTCGGTTAGCGTGAGCACGCCAAGGTGGGAGCGAGTGAATGCGTTTGCAAGCTTCGCGCGGCTCGCGACCCCGATCTTTTTCGAGGGAGCGGAAGGTACCGAAACCCGAATTGCGGCAGGAGCAACCCTACGCCCGTCCATTGGGATACGAGTTGAAGCACTTGGCGTGCTGTCGAACATCAGCAGGGAACGTGACGGGTCCCTATTTGCTCAAACGCTCATCCCGCGACTCAAGATCGAGTACCAGCCCATCCGCTCCCTGTTCTTCAGGGTGGTGAGCGAGTATCGCATGGAACGACCGTCTACACTGGTGAGTGCCGAAACGGGGGACTTGCTCGTTCGTGGCGGCGTGCGCCAGTTCCGCGACGGCTTCGACGGCTTACGTTCTGACTGGCTCATTAGCTACGAACCGACACCGGGAACCGTGGCCTTCTTCGGATACGGCTCCAGTCTCGAGGCTCCGAGCCAGTGGAATTTCTCTGCTCTCGAGCGCAAGTCGGACGGCTTTTTCGTGAAGCTGGCTTACCAGTTCAGAAGATAAACCCAGATCACAGCTCACAGCTGTTACCTGTCACCTGTGAGCTGTCACCTGTGACCTGTGACCTGTGACCTGTCACCTGTTACCTGGGAGCTGAGTTATTGATACTGGATATAGACGGGCGCAGGCACGAGCTTTAGCACTTCTTCCGGCGTCATGAGCGGGTGGCCTCGCTTCGTATCGTTCTTGTAGAACAACTTGAAGCCGGTGAACTGCACGGGCTCGTTGTAGATGTAGGCCTTGTAGGAGTCTTTCTTCAGGACTGGCGGGCCCCAGCCGTCCATGTGGATGACTATCTGGACCCGCGGGTCAAGACGAATGTTCTTCGTGCCCGTGAGCATGTCCCGCGTGAAACGGTGGACGACCAGCACCTTGGGCGGCAGTTGGTGCTTTTCGACGAGACTCGCCAGATAGTCGGTGGCATAGTTGATGTCCGAGGCCGACATCGTTCCCATTCGGCCGCCCGGTTTGCCACCACGCTTCATGGAGAACTCGGGATCGAGACCCAGGTGTACATTCGGTCTTTGCAGGAATTTGGCGAGACGCGGAACCTCGTCCTGCACGGTGCTCTTGCCAACCTGAATGTCGAGAAATACCACCGCGTCGCGAGTCGCCGCCCAGGAGACCACTCGTTCTATCAGTGTATCCGCCATTAGAAGGCGGTACTTCCCGCTCGAACCAGGACTTGCTTGGGCGACAATAGTGACCAGGTGCAGAGCCGGAACCACCGGGGTGGCGGGATCTGCTGCGCGCCACCGGGCAACTTCCTGATCCAGCTTCGCAAGCATCTTGTCCGGTTGCAGCTCGCCCAGAATGCCCATGCGTTTCGAAAGTGGATTACCGTAAAAGGCCACTATTCGACGCCCGGGCAAGATGGAGCCCGGGAGCAGCTCGGGTCCTTTCACAGGCCATCGCGACTCGGTCTTGGGTGTTGGTGCAACCGTATCAGTTATCGCGGCTTTCTTTGCTGCACGGGGGGGGGGCGGCGAGGCGATCTGCGCGCTAGCGATACGGGGAGTTGCCGCCGTCAAGCTGACTGCAATCGCTACGCCGGCACCAGAACGAACAAAACAACGGAAAGCGGATGTCATGCTCATAAGTCGCGAGGGTTGGGGAAGGACCATGCCAGTGGGAAGACGGTGGGAACGACAGAGCGGTCACGAACAGCTATCGTGACCGCCCACGCCAAAGATACTAGGCCGCACCATCCAAGTGTTACGGAGTTTTGGCTGCACCCCCGGTTGCGATTCGAGCTCCGTTGCCGCCGTCTGCGCGTTCTACTCGCAGCACCTGCCGCATCGTTCTACCCTCCACCGTCATGGTAACGAGGTAATCGCCGCTCGGTACTGTTGGGGTGCTTTGCCTGCCGCCCCCCCCCATGCCGAAGCCGGTGGTCAGCCCGGCTCTCCGCAACGCGGTAAAAACCTGCCGCGCAATGTCGGGGTCGATCGGGGGCTCGCCCACAGTTCCTGCCGCAGCTTCAGCGGCTACGCCGGCTGCCGTATCCGGCGGAGCCGCGGCGACCGCAGCCTTAACACCGGCAGTATCCTGCCGCACGGCAGCGGTATCGGGACGGGCAACCCCTGTATCCGGCCGTGCTTGCTGGCCACGCCGTTGACCGCGCGGCGGTGAAGACTCGCCTGGTCGCTCCTGGAAGGTATAGGTGCGTTGGCCACCGCCGCCGCCGAAGAGTCCGCCGATGTCGCCGCTCTGCACCATCTTTTTTATCCTCTCAACAGCTGGTTTCGGCAGCCCCTCGTGCGCGACGAGTGAATCCAGGATCTGATTCATCTTGCCCGCATTGACGATGCTGTCGCGCCGCGCCGCGGGAGATAGAGGTTCAGACTTGGCGGCCTTTCCTCGAAAGTCCCAGTAAACACGATGCAGCCCGGGTCCACCCGGCCCATCCACCGTGTTGACCGTGTCGCCCCTGACGTCGGTGATGAGGAGCTTCGTCCGATCGGTTCTCCTGCCTGAAGCCAGGCGATACGTAATGGTTGCGCCATAACGACCTGGATTCCCCTCGAACACCTGGTGTCCGGGACTCTCGCCGAGCACCGGCGCCTCGCCGTACTGGAAGGCTGTCGTCGGCCTGAAGAGGTGCGCAACCGTTGTCAGAACTGAATCTCGCATCTGCTCGAGCGGTAGAATGTCCACAATCCAGATGCTGCGGCCGTGAGTTCCCGCGATGAGCTCGGCGTCCCGCGGATGAATCTTCAGATCGTGAACAGGCACCGTGGGCAATCCGGTCATGAACTTCTGCCAGGACGAACCGCGGTTGAGCGACACGTACACACCAACATCCGTGCCGACGAACAGAAGATCCCGATTGTGCGGGTCTTCGCGGACAACGTGCAGAAAATCCGGTCCGTCCTTCGGCAGATTGTTCGCGATGGACCGGAACGTCCTGCCGAAGTCGTTGGAGACGTAGAGGTATGGCGTGAAGTCGTTGACACGGTGATTGTCGAAGGCGACGTATACGGTGGCCGTGTCGAAGTGGGACGGTTCGATCCGGACTACATAGCTGCGACTTGGAACGCCTGGGAAACGACCGGAGATGTTTTCCCACGACGCGCCGTCGTTTCGCGTCAACCAGACATTGCCATCATCAGTACCGGCGTAAAGAATCCCGGGCCGCACCGGCGATTCCGCAAGTGTCGTTACAGTGCCGTACGTTTCGGCTCCGGTTGCATCGATCGTGATGCCGCCAGTCTTGGTCATGCTCGTGTCGATCTTACCTCGCTCGGCACTCGAGAGATCGTGCGAAATGGGGTAGAGGTTCTCGCCGCGATTCGTGGACTTAAGGACGCGGTTGCCGGCCGCGTAGAACGTTGTTGGAGAATGAGGCGAAAGGAAAAACGGCGTGTTCCAGTTGAATCGCATGTCGAAGGCAGCCGAATCGGTGCGCTGCCTCGAGCGCAGCTCAGCGACGCGCTTTCTTACTTCTGGCGTTTCCCTGGCAGCAGTATCCCCGCGGGTTACAAGGATCGAGTCCTCGGTCTGAAGATAGAGCGGCCGCCACGACGGCTTCACGAGGCTAATGCGCTCACCGCTTCTCAAGTCCATGCGGCCGATGTTACCGCCCTGAGACTCGCTGTAGATGATGTTCGGGTCGGTGGGATCCTGGGCCGTGTAGAATCCATCGCCGCCGCCGACAGTGTACCAGTTCGCATTTACGATGGGATCGCGCCGCCTGCGGCTCGGCCCGCACCACGAGCCGTTATCCTGTAACCCGCCGCAAACATTGTACGGCACGTCCATGTCGTAGCTGATCTCGTAGAACTGGCCGAGGGGCATTGTATTGGGGAAGTTATAGCTGCCACCCCTGTCGAACGTGATGGCGACACCGCCGTCGTTGCCGACGATGAAGCGCTCCGGATCGTTCGGGTCGATCCACATGGCGTGATGATCCACGTGAATTCCGACGGTGGCGTTCCTCGCCGTCTTGCCACCATCGTCGGAGAACTTGACCGGTGTTGACGACCAGTAGACCCGATCCGGATTCTTCGGGTCCACGCGAACCTGGGAATAGTAGAAGGGGCGTGTGTTCTCGCTGTTCACGCGGGTCCAGGTCGCGCCGCCGTCGCTCGAGCGATAAAGCCCGTTCAGCAACCCCTGTGCTTTCCCTTTCTCATCCTTGGCGCCCTTCACGCTGTCGGCCTCGACCATCGTGTAGATGATCCGTGGATCACTGGGCGAGATAGCTATGGAGATGCGACCTTTCCTGGTGGCGGGGAAACCGCCGCCGGCCACCTCTGTCCAGGTCTTTCCCGCATCGGTCGACTTCCAGAGAGCGGAGCCTGGGCCGCCGCTCCGCAGGAAGTACGGTCCGCGCACGCGCTCCCAACTCGCCGCGAATACGGTGTTCGGATCGTTTGGATGGAGGGCGACGTCGACGAACCCGGCTCTGTCGCTGATGAACTTGATGAGCTGCCAGGTCTCGCCGCCATCGGCGGACTTGTAGAGACCGCGCCCCTTGTTGGGTCCCCAGATGTGGCCGACTGCCGCGACGTAAACGGTTTTCGGGTCGGTTGGATGAACCACTATGCGTCCGATGGCCTGCGTTTCCTTGAGACCCATGAACTTCCAGGTCTTCCCGCCATCGACAGTCTTGTAGACGCCTCCGCCAGGCGAAATTGAGTTGCGCGAGTCCTCTTCGCCCGTGCCCGCATAAACGACGTGGGTATCCGACGGCGCGATCGCGAGGTCCCCCATCGAAATGACGCGTTCTGTGTCGAAGATGGGTTTGAAAGTCGTACCGTTGTTGGTGCTCTTCCAGATTCCTCCGGATGCCGCGGCGAAGTAGAACGTCTTCGAGGGTCCGGGAATTCCTTCCACGTCCGTGACGCGGCCGCTCATGTTGGCAGGCCCCACGGCGCGCCAGCGAAAACCGGCAAGCATGGTGGAGTCGAGCTGTTTGACAGTCTGGGCGCTGAGCGAGAGGGAGGCGGGAACGAGCGCCACAGCTACGGCGAGCAAATACCTGGTAGCGGAGAATCGCATGGTGTTGATTGGTCGTGAGTTTTTGGAGGGAGAATGCAGTGGAAGAGACATGACTGCCTCTGCTTCCGATTGAATTACGCGGTAACCGAGGCTGGCGTTGGGGAGGGGCGTTTTCAGCCAATGCGCGAAGCGGACCCGATAGGCCGGAAGACCTAACGCATATCGGCTGCAGCCGCCGCTTGCAGGCTGCGAAAAAACAGGCCTATCACAGAGTATGAACGCAGGTGCTAATCGCATTAGGTGCTTACTTCCCGCCCTTAAGGCCAGAGCGTGACCTGCGGGCAAAACTGCGACCTTGCCTCGCGACGCGCAACCCGGCAGAGTTAGAAGCAATGACAGTTACAACGCTGCTTTTTGCCTCCTACGCGGACATACTGGGCCACGAAAGCCTGCAGATAGCGTTAGCACCGGGATCGACAGTTCGGGACGTGCTCGAGCGGCTCCGGGCGATGCCAGGGGGCGAACGACTTCCTCCCGCACCGATTGTCGCTGTCAACCAGGCCTATTCGCGTCTGGATCGAGTTCTCGGCGTTGGTGACGAGGTTGCCGTGATTCCACCGGTGGCGGGCGGCTAGGTGTAGCCGTGCGAGTGGCGATCGTCGAACGTCCCATCGATGGCGGCGGCTTGCTCAGCGAGGTAAGCCGTGAGACCAACGGGGCGGCGATTCTTTTCATCGGGACGGTGCGTGATGCAAACGATGGGAGGCGCGTCTCCGGCATCGAATACTCAGCCTACGAACAGATGGCCGAGGACGAGCTCAAGGCAATCGCCGGAGAGGCAAGCTCGCGTTTCGGGACGGAGAGCATCGTTGTCGAGCACAGGGTCGGGCATTTGGAGATCGGCGAGACGAGCGTCGGAATCGCGGTCGCACACCCTCATCGAGCGGCGGCGTACGATGCGTCGCGCTTCATCATCGAGCAGATCAAGCTTCGCGTCCCGATCTGGAAGCGTGAAGAATACGTGGATGGCTCGCGGCACTGGATAGATCCCACCGCGATTCGGGAAAGAGTGGAACGATGAGCACGTTACGCGACCAGTTTGGACGCGGCATCGAGTATCTCAGGATATCGGTCACGGATAGATGCAACTTCCGATGCCTCTATTGCATGCCCGTCGAGGGTCTGGAATGGCTGCCCAAACGTGACATCCTCAGCTACGAGGAGATCACGGCGATCGTGTGCCAGCTCGCCCCGCTGGGCTTGCGCCGGCTCAGGATAACCGGCGGAGAGCCAACCATCCGGCCGGAGCTCGAGAAGCTTGTCGGCATGCTTCGTTCGGTCGCGGAGATAGAGGACATCGCGCTCTCCACGAATGGAGTCAAGCTCCCAGCCATGGCCGCCGCACTCCGTTCCTCGGGGCTCGACCGTGTGAACGTGAGCGCCGATAGCCTTCGCCCGGAGCGAATCACAGCGATAGCCCGTAGAAACCTCGCGTTTGACCCGATAGCAGCCGCGACCGCCGCCGAGGATGCGGGCCTGGACCCGATCAAGATCAACGTCGTTATGATGCGGGGAATCAACGACGACGAGATCGAGGACTTTGCCAGATTGACTCTCGATCATCCGTGGCACGTGCGTTTCATCGAGCTCATGCCGGTGGGAGGACTGCGCGAGTTGACCTGGGACCACGTGGTTCCGAGCGACGAGATCCTGTCGCGCTTGTCCCGCATGGCTCTTCTGTCCGCATGCGCCGGCCCGGCGCGTGGCAACGGCCCAGCTGCGTATTATCGTCTGGAGGGCGCTAAGGGTTCCATTGGAGTCATCACGCCGATGACACACACGTACTGCGGCTCCTGCAATCGCGTACGTCTCACTGCCGACGGGCGTCTCCGCACATGCCTCTTCGGCGATCACGAAGTGAATCTCCGCGACGCGTTGCGCGCCGGCGAGGATCTCGAGCCGCTCTATATCAAGGCTCTTTCCGAGAAGCCCAAGGAGCATCAGTTGCTCCAGATGGAAGTCGGCGGCTTGCGCGCGCTCTCGGAAGTTGGGGGATGACAGGTTTCAGGTCACAGGTTACAGGTCACAGGTAACAGCTGACAGGGGACAGGTAACAGATAACAGGGGACAGGTAACAGATAACAGGTGACAGAGAACAGCTAACAGGGAACAGCTAACAGGGAACAGCTAACGGGGAACCAAGCAGCTGGTCCGTTATCTGTCCCCTGTGACCTGTGAGCTGTGACCTGTAACCTGTGACCTGTATCTATTCCCTATTCCCTAGATCTTCCCTAACTTGGCGAAATGCTAAACAAGATTTCCGTCATAGGTGCCGGCAACGTCGGCGCCACATGCGCACAGCGCATAGCCGAGAAGGAGCTCGCGCGGCAGGTGGTAATGGTGGACGTGGTCGAGGGCGTGCCGCAGGGAAAGGCGCTGGACCAGTGGGAATCCGCACCGATTGAAGGTTTCGACAGTCGCGTCATCGGCACTAACGGATACGACGAAACCTCAGATTCCGACATCGTGGTCATTACCGCGGGAATCGCGCGCAAACCCGGAATGTCGCGCGATGACCTGCTGAACACCAACGCGGGAATCGTCAAGGAGGTATCACAGAACATAAAGCGTACTTCCCCGAAAGCCATCGTCATCGTCATTTCCAATCCGCTCGACATCATGTCCTACGTGGCGATGAAGATCACTGGGTTCCCCCGGGAGCGCGTGCTTGGAATGGCGGGAGTACTGGATACCGCGCGTTACCGCGCTTTTCTGGCAGAAGCGATGGATGTATCAGTGCACGACATTCAGGCGATGGTGCTGGGTGGTCACGGTGACACGATGGTACCTCTGATCTCGTACACTTCGGTGAGCGGCATCCCTGTGGCGCAGCTGCTCGATCGCAAGCGGCTAGATGAGATCGTAGACCGCACGCGCAATGGAGGAGCCGAGATCGTCAAGTTCCTCAAGACCGGATCAGCATACTACGCGCCGTCGTCCGCCGCAGTTCAGATGTGTGAGGCAATCGTCAAGGACAGCAAGCGGATTCTCCCGTGCGCGGCGTGGCTGCAGGGCGAGTACGGAATGTCCGACCTGTTCCTTGGAGTGCCCTGCAAGTTGGGACGAAAGGGGCTGGAGCAGATAATAGAAGTGGAGCTGACGAGCAAAGAACGCGTGGACCTTGGCAAGAGCGCCGAATCTGTGCGTGGTCCCATGGCTGCGGTAAAGTTGTAGCCTGCCGTATACCATCAATCCCGCCCCCCCTCCGCTTCAGGCGATGCGGTCATTCTACCGCTCGACAGTAGGCAAGAAGATCGTGATGGCCCTGACGGGACTCGTGCTCGTCGGTTTCGTCATTGGCCACATGATCGGGAATCTGCTGGCGTTTCGCGGGGAAGCGGCGTTGAACGCTTACTCGGGCTTCCTCAAGAGCTCAGCCGGCGTGCTATGGAGCGTTCGGCTGCTGCTGCTTGTGTCCGTGGTCCTGCACATCACTGCAGCCGTTCAGCTGACGCGCATCGATCGGAAGGCGCGCCCGATTGGATATGATCAGCGTGACCCGCAAGTATCCACGATCGCGTCTCGCACCATTCGCTGGGGCGGAGTTGTCATACTTATCTTCGTGGTGTTCCATCTCCTCCATCTCACGACCGGAAACGTCCATCCATCGTTCGATCACACCAATGTCTACGGCAATGTGGTGAGCGGATTTCGCGTGTGGTGGGTTTCAGCCTTCTACATCGCGGCGATGGTTGCGCTGGGACTTCATCTCTATCACGGTACCTGGAGCTCGGTCCGGACGCTCGGCGCATCGCGTTCAGGCGCCGACCCTCTCAGCCGCAAACTGCCAGCGCTGCTTGCCCTTCTCGTGGGTCTGGGTTTCGCCGCCGTTCCTGCCGGCGTGCTCGCCGGGCTCATTCACTAAGGGAGCGGCCGATCATGGAGCTCCGTGCTGCCGTGCCGACCGGCCCCATCGAGCAGAAGTGGGACCGTCACAGATTCGAGATGAAGCTTGTGAACCCGGCGAACAAACGGAAACACACGATCATCGTCGTCGGCTCAGGTTTGGCCGGTGCCTCGGCGGCTGCGACATTGAGTGAGCTTGGCTACAAGGTGAAGTGCTTCTGCTTTCAGGATTCCCCGCGTCGGGCGCACAGTATCGCGGCGCAGGGAGGCATCAACGCAGCCAAGAACTATCAGAACGATGGGGACAGCATCTACCGTCTGTTCTATGACACCGTAAAGGGTGGTGATTTCCGCGCTCGCGAGGCAAATGTCTACCGGCTGGCGCAGATAAGCGTCAACATTATCGATCAGTGCGTCGCGCAGGGGATTCCTTTCGCCCGCGAATACGGCGGACTTCTGTCGAACCGCTCGTTCGGCGGCGCCCAGGTGTCGCGTACGTTCTACGCGCGCGGGCAGACGGGCCAGCAGCTCCTGCTTGGAGCTTATCAGGCGATGGAGAAAGAGATCCAGCGTGGAGGCGTGGAGATGAACACCCGCTCCGAAATGCTGGACGTTGTGCTCGTCAACGGGCGTGCGCGCGGGATCGTAACGCGAGACCTGGTTAGCGGCGCGATCGAGTCTCACGCCGGCGATGCGGTGGTGCTGGCCACCGGCGGGTATGGCAACGTTTTCTATCTGTCGACGAACGCCAAGCTATGCAACGTCACCGCTATCTGGCGTGCCTACAAGCGCGGCGCAGCATTTGGAAACCCGTGCTACACGCAGATTCATCCGACGTGCATCCCGGTGAGCGGTGATTACCAGTCCAAGCTTACTCTGATGTCGGAATCACTGCGCAATGACGGTCGGGTCTGGGTTCCACGCCGGCCGGGTGACAAACGTGAACCTGGGCAGATTCCCGAGAGCGAGCGCGATTACTTCCTGGAGAGAAAGTATCCAAGCTTCGGTAACCTCGCTCCGCGCGACATCGCCAGCAGGAGCGCGAAAGAAGTGTGCGATGAGGGCCGCGGGGTCGGGGACAGCGGGCTCGGCGTGTACCTCGACTTCGCCGATGCGATAAGGCGGCTTGGCGAACAGATCATCCGGGAACGCTACGGCAATCTGTTCGAGATGTACGAGCGGATAACCGCGGAAAATCCCTACAAGCTGCCAATGCGCATCTATCCCGCCGTGCACTACACGATGGGCGGCCTGTGGGTTGACTACAATCTCATGTCGACCATTCCGGGACTTCACGTGATCGGTGAGGCGAACTTCTCCGATCACGGGGCCAACCGCCTGGGCGCAAGCGCACTCATGCAGGGCCTCGCCGATGGATACTTCATCCTCCCTTATACAATCAGCGACTATCTCGCCTCAGCCAAGCCGGAAAAGGTGGATTCCACTCATCAGGCCTTTCGCGACGTTGAAGCAGAGGCAACCGGCCGCGTGATGGCGCTCCTGAATGCCGCCAGAAGACGCACCGTGGACTCATTCCACCGTGAGCTGGGGCGGATCATGTGGGATCACTGCGGGATGGCACGCAACGCCACAGGGCTGAAGACCGCGCTGGAAAAGATCCCGGTTCTGCGTGAAGAGTTCTGGCGTGATGTAAACGTCCCGGGCAGCCACGCCGAGCTGAACCAGGCGCTCGAGAAAGCGGGTCGCGTTGCTGACTTTTTCGAGCTTGCCGAGCTCATGTGTACGGACGCGCTCCATCGCGAGGAGTCGTGCGGCGGACATTTCCGCGAGGAGAGCCAGACACCGGATGGTGAGGCCCTGCGCGACGACGCAAGGTTTACGTACGCCGCGGCGTGGGAATATGCGGGGAAGGGGAACGCACCGATCCTGCACAAGGAACCGTTGCAATTCGAGTACGTTCCGCTCTCACAGCGGAGCTACAAGTAGATGCGATTGACTCTCCGCGTGTGGCGACAGCCGGGCCCCGGTGCCGCGGGAAAGCTGGTCGAATATGCCGCACCCGACATCAGCCCGGACATGTCGTTCCTCGAAATGCTGGACGTGGTGAACGAGCGGCTGATTGGCGCGGGCGAAGTACCGATCGCGTTCGATCACGACTGCCGGGAGGGCATCTGCGGATCGTGCGGCGTCATGATCGATGGTGTCGCCCATGGACCTGTCAGAGGAACGGCGACGTGTCAACTTCACATGCGCAGCTTCAGGGACGGGGCCACGATCGTCATCGAGCCGTGGCGTGCCCGAGCCTTTCCGGTAATCAGAGATCTGGTAGTGGATCGTGGGGCATTCGACCGAATCATAGCTGCTGGTGGGTTCGTGAGCGCAGCGACGGGTGGAGCGCGGGACGCCAACGCCATCCTGATTCCCAAGTCTGACGCCGATGATGCAATGGACGCGGCCGCATGCATTGGGTGCGGGGCGTGCGTCGCCGCTTGTCCGAATGCCTCGGCGTCGCTCTTTACCGCCTCAAAGGTGACGCATCTAGGGCTTCTGCCGCAGGGTCAGCCGGAACGCTACCAGCGCGCGGCTGCAATGGTTGCTCGTATGGACGAGGAAGGATTCGGCGGCTGCACGTTGTTTGGAGAGTGCCAGGATGCGTGTCCAAAGGAGATCAGTATCGATACGATTGCGCGCATGAATCGGGATTACATCATCGCTGCGATCCGACGCCGGGCACCCGAAGCGACAAGCCCCCTCGCAGGATGATCGCTCAGCCCATAACGTGCAATCACTTCAGAGCTTGGGCAGCGTAACTCCTTTTTGCCCCTGGTATTTGCCTTTCTTGTCGCGGTAGGAAACCTCGGGCTCTTCGTCTCCCTCGAAGAAAAGCACCTGCGCGATACCCTCATTGGCGTAGATCCGTGCGGGCAAGGGGGTCGTATTTGAGATTTCCAGCGTGACGAATCCCTCCCACTCGGGCTCGAACGGCGTGACGTTGGTAATTATTCCGCATCGCGCGTATGTCGACTTGCCCACCGTTATCGTCAGCACGTTGCGTGGTATTCGGAAGTACTCCACCGAGCGCGCCAGGGCGAAGGAATTGGGCGGAACTATGCACACGTCGCCGTCGAACTCCACGAACGACCTGGGGTCGAAGCTCTTGGGGTCGACTATTGAACTCAGGACGTTGGTGAAGATCCGAAACTCGCGAGCCACGCGCATGTCGTAGCCGTAAGAGCTCACGCCGTAGGAGATCACGCCGTCGCGAACCTGGCGGTCTTCGAACGGCTCGATCATGCCATGTTCGCGCGCCATACGGCGTATCCAGCGGTCGGACTTGATGGACATTCTGGAGATTATTGCGTGTGGAAAGCTCGCGCGCGCCGCTATTAAAAGGAGGCGGGAATGTACGCGCATCATGACGCGCGCGCCACTCGCAAGTCCGGTTGACACCCACACTTCAGGGGAGATAACTTATCGTCCGCCTGAGTAAGTGAAAAATTTCACGAGGTGCCAAAACCGGGATGGCTCGGTCGTATTTGCCGCTGTTGATGATGATGGGCTTTGTGGCCGCGAACGCGGTCATGCTTTTGGTGCTGTCACACCTCACGATGCGCCAGCGCCCGACTGCGGTCAAACAGGCAGCGTATGAGTCGGGCATCCCGGCCCTGGGCGACGCGCGAGAGAGATTCTCGGTCAAGTTCTACATGGTTGCGATGCTGTTCATCATATTCGACATCGAAACCGTGTTCATGATTCCATGGGCCACCTATTACCGGCATCTTTCGTGCGCCGTCCCGCTCGTGAATGGGTCGTGCCCCGCCGGCCAGGTTTCGTTTTTCGGGCTGGGTGAAATGTTGATCTTCATGGCCATCCTCTTCGTTGGCTACATCTACGTGTGGAAGAAGGGAGCGCTCCAATGGGATTGACGTCACCGGGCTCGGCCGGCGGCGGGACTAAAGTCGTCACGCATGATCCGGAATCTCAGGAGAGCTGGATAACCACGCGCCTCGACTTTCTGGTCAACTGGTCGCGCGCCAACTCCCTGTGGCCCATGCCGTTCGGTACGGCTTGTTGCGCGATAGAGTTCATGGCTACGGCCGCCAGCGAGTTTGACCTCGCCCGTTTCGGGATGGAGCGCATGAGCTTCTCGCCGCGCCAGGCAGACGTCCTGATCTGTGCTGGACGCGTGCCCTTCAAGTTGGCGCCCGTTATTCGCCGAATCTGGCAGCAGATGCCGCAGCCCAAGTGGTGCATCTCCATGGGCGCGTGTGCTTCGTCAGGCGGAATGTTCGACAACTACGCTGTGGTGCAGGGCATCGATACCATAATTCCGGTGGACGTCTACGTCCCTGGATGCCCACCCCGTCCTGAGGGTCTCATCTACGGGATCATGATGCTCCAGCGCAAGGTCATGAACGAGCGCCGCGCGGACGAAGTCATCAGAAATGAGATGACGCCGGATCCGTCGAGCGGTTTGTACATCCCACCAGCCACAATCGACGAGCTGTCCGAGCCGTTCGGCAACTCGGTTCATCAGACGCGATCCGGGCTGTGACAATAGCAGCCGCCACGGTCTACCCTGGCAGCGCCGTGCCCAACGCCGAGCAGCCCAGAACTCCAGTCGGCATCCCTAACAAGGGCGGCGAAGAAAACCCTTCGGCAGCGGCAATGCGTGCACGTTTCGCGCAGGCGGTAACGCGAGTGGAAGTAGTATGGGGCGAGACCAACGTATACGTAGACGGCAAGCGCCTCCGTGAGATCGTGCAATGGCTCCATGATGATGAGTCACAGCAATACGACTATCTCTCGGATGTGACGGCGGTGGAGTATCGCGATGCAGAACTCCCGCTCGAAGTGGTTTGGCATCTGAGATCATTGCCCTACCGGCGGTTTCTTCGCCTCAAGGTGGAGATTCCCAAGGGAGCTCCGCTCGAGGTCGACAGCGTATGGTCCGTTTACAAAGGCGCTGACTGGCTGGAGCGCGAATGCTACGACATGTTCGGAGTGCGTTTTCGCGGACACCCGGACCTCAGGCGTATTCTCATGTGGGAGCAGTACCGCGAGGGCTATCCGCTGCGGAAGGACTTTCCTCTGCGCGGGCGCTTCAGTCGTGCCGAGCAACTGCGCCAGGCACTCGCCGCTAACCCTGAGGCGCGTTACTCGATGGAGGAGCTGTCGATCGCGAACGCCATAGAGGATCTCCCCGAGGACATGCGCCGCCGTCTTGCCGCCGGCGAAGAGACCGGCGAGTAGCGTAATGGCGACGACGCGCAAGGTCGAGATGGCTGTTGGAACCTCAGGCGTCGATGCCGAGGGAAAGCCGTTCCGAACACCGGTGACTGTGACCGACGGCGGAACGGTTTCTACGCTGGATCCGCCTGAAATAGGCGAGTGGGGTAGGGAGCCGTCGCTGGAAGCCGATCACATGCTCATCAACATCGGACCCCAGCATCCGGCTACTCATGGAGTCCTCCGGCTCGTGCTCGAGCTCGACGGCGAAACGGTTGTGCGATGCATTCCGCACATAGGTTACCTGCACTGCGGTTTCGAGAAGATCGGCGAATACCGGCAATACAATCAGATCGTGCCGTGGACCGACCGGGAGGACTATCTCAACTCGATCGGGAACAACGTCGCGTTCGCCTTGGGCTGCGAACGGTTGTTTGGGATCGGGATCACGCCCCGTTGCACGGTTCTGCGCGTGATCGCGATGGAGCTTTCGCGCATCATCTCCCACCTCGTCTGGCTCGGAACGACCTGCATAGACATCGGGGCTTTCACGCCCTTTCTGTGGTCATTCCACCAGCGCGAGCGCGTGTACAACCTGCTCGACAAGTGGGTCGGCGCCCGCTTGACCACCAGCGCAACTCGCGTGGGCGGCATGGCTGCGGACATTCCAGATGGATGGATGGAGGGACTTCGCGGATTCATCCAGGAGTTTCCGAAGACCGTCGATCAGGTTGACCGGATGCTGACCAAGAACGCTATCTGGGTTGGAAGAACCATCGGTCTGGGGGCCCTCACGGCGGATGAGGCCACGAACTACGGGCTCTCCGGGCCCATGCTGCGCGCATCGGGCGTGGCCTATGACGTTCGCAAAGACTTTCCCTACCTTGATTACGAAACGTACGATTTCGACGTACCTGTCGGTACGCACGGCGACGTTTACGACCGTTACCTGGTGAGAATGGAGGAGCTGCGCCAGTCTGTTCGTATCCTCGAGCAGGCTGCCGCTCGGCTTCCCGAGGGTCCTGTGAACACGGATGATCATCGGGTGGTCTTGCCGCCGAAGAGCAAGGCGATGAGCGACATGGAATCCATGATCCATCATTTCAAACAAGTGATGGAAGGTCCGCGACCACCGCTGGGCGAGTGCTATGTAGCCGTCGAGAGCCCCAAGGGCGAGAAGGGCTACTACATGGTGTCGGACGGCACAGCGAAACCAGTTCGTTGGCGTATTCGCCCTCCGTCGTTCGTTAACCTCTCGGCGATCCCAAAGATGGTGGAGGGACACCTCCTGTCCGATGTCATCGCGATCAACGCCAGCATCGACATTGTGATGGGAGAGATCGACCGTTGAAGGTACAGGACGTGGACTCCACTCACTCTTCATCCCGAGCCATCCCAGGATCGGCAGAATCAGACCACTCGGAGCCCTATCAGCCGGTGTTCGTCGGTGGTACTCGCGCTCGGCTGGACGAGCTCCTGCCCCGATACCCGAACAAGATGGCCGCTCTGCTTCCGGCGTTGTGGATCGTTCAGGAGGAGCGTGGCTGGGTGAGCGCACAGGCGATGGCGGAGGTGGCAACGGAGCTCGGGCTCACGCCCGCGTATGTGAAGGGTGTGGTCACCTTCTACACGATGTACCACCAGCATCCTGTCGGCCGCTATTTCATCCAGGTCTGTACCACGTCGCCGTGTGCAGCCTGCGGCGCTGAGGACGTGGTGGAAGAGTTGCTGCGACATACTGGTTGTGGTGAGTTGGGTACCACTTCACCTGACAACAAGTTCACAGTTATCGAGGTGGAATGCCTGGGTGCGTGCGGTTTCGCCACGCCCGTGATGGTCAATGAGGATTTCATGGAATCGGTGAACGCCGATACAGTTCGGGAACTTCTCTCCAAACTCAAGTAATGGGCTTTCCCCACGCACCGCACCCAAAGGAAACGACACTCCTGTCGCAGTATTTCGGCGATGCGGAGGCTCGCTCGCTTGCGGGTTGGAAAAGGCGGGGCGGCTACAAAGCGCTGGAGCAGGCGCTGGGTATGGACCCGGCCGCGATTGTCAACGTCGTCAAGGATTCCGGTCTTCGGGGTCGCGGCGGCGCGGGGTTCCCAACGGGCCTGAAGTGGTCATTCATGAAGCCCGGCGACGGCAAACCACACTACCTGTGCTGCAACGCGGACGAATCGGAGCCAGGCACGTTCAAGGATCGCGAGATCATGCGTTGGACGCCGCACGCTCTGGTCGAGGGTTGTGCTATCGCCGCCTACGCAATCGGCGCCGAGACCGCCTACATATACATCCGCGGTGAGTTCACGGAGCCGCTGCGAGTGATGACCCAGGCGGTTCGCGAGGCGTACGACGCCGGCATCGTCGGATCAAACGCGATGGGTAGCGGCAAGCGCATAGACGTCCACGTCCACAAAGGAGCTGGCGCATACATATGCGGGGAAGAGACCGCGCTGATGAACTCACTGGAAGGCCGGCGCGGAAATCCTCGGATAAAGCCGCCTTTCCCCGCGGTATCGGGCTTGTTCGGGATGCCCACCACGATCAACAACGTCGAAACGCTGGTGGCCGTACCGCACATTCTGAACAACGGCGCCGAGTGGTACAAGGCCATGGTCCTCTCGAACCCGAAAAGCACCGGCACAAAGCTCTTTTCCGTGTGCGGAAACGTTGCCCGGCCCGGAAACTATGAAGTTGTGCTCGGCTTTCCCTTCAAGTCGTTCTTATACGACCTCTGCGGTGGTCCGCTGCCAGGCCGGACGTTCAAGGCCATCATACCTGGTGGAGCATCGGTGCCCATACAGACAGTTGCCGAAGCCGAAGCGACGCTCATGGACTATGAAGGCTTCGTGGCGCAGGGATCAATGCTTGGCTCGGGCGGAGTGATCGTGTTCGATGACTCGCAGTGCATGGTCAAGCACATCGCGCGCTTCGCCAGGTTCTTCGCCCATGAGAGCTGCGCTCAGTGCACGCAGTGCCGTGAAGGGACGGCGTGGGTAACCAGAATTCTCGAGCGAATTGAGCGTGGCGGCGGCATGACCGAGGACCTCGATACTCTGCTCGAGCTGTCGGAGCAGATGACCGGTAAGACCATCTGTGTGCTGAGTGATTCCTGCGCGGCGCCCATCGTTTCCGGCATCAGCAAGTTCCGGCACGAGTTCGAGGCGCACATCTCCGGCAAGCGTTGCCCTCTGCGCGCCACGGCGGCGGCATAGATGGCTGACCAGCAGCTGGTGAATCTCACCATAGAAGGACGGCGGGTGTCGGTTCCGGCCGGGACGACGATCCTGGAGGCGGCGAAGTCCGCCGGCGTGCTGGTCCCGCACTACTGCTATCATCCTGGCCTTCCCGTAGCCGGCGTTTGTCGCATGTGTTTGGTGGAGGTGGAAAAGGCACCCAAGCTGGCGCCGAGCTGCGCAACCACCGTCGCTGAAGGCCAGGTGGTACATGTTCACTCCGAGCAGGCCAAAGAGGCGCGAAAGGGAGTACTGGAGTTCCTGCTCATCAATCATCCGCTCGACTGCCCCATCTGCGATCAGGCAGGAGAGTGTGAGCTGCAGGACTATACCTTCCGCGAGGGTCGCTCGGAGGGTCGCTCGCTCGAGCCCAAGCGCTTCAACCCGGTGGAGGACTTCGGCGGCGACGTCGTCTACGTTCCGAACAGATGCATTCTGTGCACGCGTTGCGTTCGCTTCATGGATGACGTTGCCGGTGATCCGGTGCTCAATGTAAGCGAGCGGGGAGATCGTGCGCTCATAGGGAAGTTCGAGGGCAAGGACCTCACCCATCCGTGGGCAGGCAACGTCATCGATCTCTGTCCTGTGGGCGCGTTGGTGTCGAAGGATTTTCTGAACAAGGCGCGCGCGTGGGAGCTGGACCGCACACCCTCGGTGTGTCCGAACTGCACTCAAGGCTGCAACACGATTGTCGAAACACGGGACAACGTCGTCGTGCGCTTGCGACCGCGCGCGAATACCGACGTCAATCAGTACTTTCTCTGCGATTATGGCAGGCTCAACTATCGGTGGATGAACGAGACGGACCGGATCGAGGCACCGCTTGTCCGGCAAGGTGAGCGGCTGGCTGCCGTCGATTGGGACGTCGCGATATCTGCAGCGGGCGCGGTGCTGAAAGACAAACGCGCATTCGTGATCGCGTCACCGATGTTGTCGAACGAAAGCCTGTACATGCTTGGCCGGCTCGCACGGAAGACGGGAGGCAGTGCCTCGTTCCGTGTGGAGCAGGGGCCGGAAGCTCCGCTACCGGGCGTGCCGGATCTCGCCTTGCGGCCGGACCGAGCGGCAAACGTACGTGGCGCGGAGATATTCGGGTTCGCCAGGTCGGACACCCCTCTCGCAGGTATGCAGCAGGGTGACGTACTGATCGTGGCCGGTGATGATCTGCGTGATGCACGTCCTGCCGCGTTCGAGCAGGCGAGCTCTGTCATCGTCCTTTCGCCGACTTTACCTGAAGCGTTGAGGGTGGGCGAGAGTGGCGCTGCGGTAGCATTGCCGATCTCGTTGTTCGTGGAAGAAGAAGGGACGTTTACCAATCTTCGTGGCCGAGTGCAGCGATTCATGCAGGCCAAGGCGCCGCCCGGAATGTCCCGACCTGCGTGGTGGATCCTGGCGGATCTACTGGGCGCACTGGGTGAGCCTGCCAACTACTTCCTCGCCAGCGAGGTATTCGCGGCGATCGCCGCAGAGCGGCCCGAGTTCTCCGGTCTCAGCTACGATACGCTCGGTATGAAGGGAGCTGTTCTGGCGGGTGCTGCGGTGCATCAGGAGGCTGTACGATGAACGGCTCGGTGACGTTGCTGCTTCAGGCGTCCGATCCTCAACTGCCGCCAGCCGCGACTGCCTGGTTCGTGTTCACGGTTATCAAGATGATTCTGGTCTTCAGCGTGATCATGGTTGGCGTAGCGCTGCTCACGCTGGCCGAGCGAAAGATATCGGCCTGGATTCAGGACCGGCACGGCCCGAATAGGGTCGGCCCGGGTGGCCTGTTACAGCCAGCTGCCGACGGCCTCAAGAACATAATGAAAGAGGAGACGTACCCGGCTGGAGCCAGTAAGGCTCTGTTCGTTCTCGCGCCAATGCTCTCCTTTTTTCCAGCTCTCATTACCTTCGCGGTTATTCCTTTTGCTTCGCCATGGCCCACCGACCACGGATTGGTAGACATGGTGGTTGCAGATTTGCCAATCGGATTCCTGTACATCCTGGCGATCTCCTCTCTGGGAGTTTACGGAATCGTGCTAGCCGGCTGGGCCTCGAACAACAAGTACTCGCTTCTGGGTGGACTGCGCTCCAGCGCCCAGATGGTCTCATACGAAATCGCGATGGGACTCTCCACGGTGGCCGTGCTGCTGCTTGCCGGCAACGTTGCGCTCTCGGACATCATTCGCCAGCAGCAGGGGATGGGTTGGAACGTGATCTCACTCCTGATCGCGTTCTTCATCTTTCTCGTTGCCGCCTTCGCCGAGACGAATCGGCTTCCGTTCGATCTACCTGAAGCCGAGTCCGAGCTGATCGCGGGCTACCATACCGAGTACAGCGCCAT
This sequence comes from Gemmatimonadaceae bacterium, assembly GCA_046261975.1. Taxonomy (GTDB): domain Bacteria; phylum Gemmatimonadota; class Gemmatimonadetes; order Gemmatimonadales; family Gemmatimonadaceae; genus JBHENQ01. The sequence goes on from JBHENQ010000088.1 coordinate 46,134, forward strand.
GAAGTTCTCGATGTTCTTCATAGCCGAATACTCGAACATGGTCACGGCGAGCGCGCTCATGGTCACGCTTTTCTTCGGCGGCTGGGACATACCGTTCTGGGCACGGGACAACCAGGGGCCATGGACCTGGTGGCTGTCGCTGCTGACGCTCGCAACGTTCCTCGCCAAGCTGCTTTTCTTTCTCTTCCTGTTCATGTGGGTGCGGTGGACGCTGCCTCGTTTCCGCTACGATCAGCTCATGTCGCTCGGCTGGAAGTTCATGCTCCCGCTCGCCCTGGCGTACATTGTCATTACCGCGACAGCCATTCTGGGGCTCGACATGCTGGGCGTGCCGCGCGATTGGCGATACTGGATGATTCTCGGAGCACTCAACCTCGTGCTGGCATTCCTGGTATTCGTGCTGTTGGATCGCGGCCGCATCATGAGTCCCGCTTCAACGCGGGCGCGACATGAGGAGCTGCAGAGGCTGCGCGCGATGAGTGTTCCGTCGCCGATAACGTCGCCACGCACTGGACCCGTCTAACGGGATGCGAGAATGACCATACAGGTAAAGGTTCTGGAGCGCCCGGTGGAGCAGGTGAGCTACGTGCGCGCGATGCTGAGCGGCATGGCGCTGACGTTCAGGCATCTGGTGGACCCGCACAAGGTGACTGTGCAGTACCCCGAGGAAAAGTACGATATCTCACCGCGGTGGCGGGGCACGCATCGGATGCTGACAGACGAAAACGGCAAGGCCAAGTGCGTTGCGTGCGGTCTGTGTCCGCAGATCTGCCCGGCCAACTGCATCAAGCTGGTGCCCGGAGAGGACGAGGAAGGGAATCGATACCCGCTCGTTTACGAGATAGACGAGTTTCGCTGCATCTTCTGCGGTTACTGCCAGGAGGTGTGCCCTGAGGAAGCCATACATGTCGGGCGGCACTACGAGAACTCGGAGTACAGCCGCGCCGGCTTTGTTTACGACCTGGAGCGGCTGACGGCACAGACACACCCCGTGTGCGAGATGTGGGACCCTGCCGATCCGAAAGGCGAATGAGCATCTTCTTCCGCTTCCACTTCTACTTGTTTGGCCTTGTCGCGATCGCTTCAGCGATTGTTTTTGTGACGCGCAAGAGCCCGGTGGCGGCGGCGCTCTGGCTGGTGAACACGATGTTCTCGCTGTCGGCTCTCTACGTGATGCTTGACGCCCAGTTCATAGGAGCCATACAGGTTCTCGTATATGCGGGCGCGATCATGGTGGTGTTCCTGTTCGTGGTGATGCTCCTGAACCTGGGACATCCCTCCGAAATCGCCGACGCAAAAGGCTGGGTTGTGCAGGTGGTGGCCGGCGCCGTGGGCCTTGCGATCCTCGCGCAGATTCTCGTGCTGTCGCGGGAGCGGCTGCCCAGGCTGCGTGTGCCCGCTCCCACCCGTTATGAGGTTGTCAACAGCGTGGCTGCGCCGCTCTTCGGCGAGTACGCGCTCGCATTCGAGATGACGAGCATCCTGCTTCTGGCCGCGATCGTGGGTGCCGTGTTGCTGGCCAAGCGGAGGGTTTGATATGGTTGAGGAAGCCCTATTCTTCTCCGCCGTACTGTTCGTGATCGGCGTGATCGGTGTCCTCACGCGCCGCAACGCCATCATCATCTTCATGTCCGTTGAGCTGATGCTCAATGCAGTCAACCTCAGCTTTGTGGCTCTGTCGAAGCTCCATGGGCTCACCGGCCAGGTTTTCGTGATATTCGTGATGACCGTAGCCGCTGCTGAGGCGGCAGTCGGTCTAGCGATCATCATTGCTATCTTCCGGCATCGCCTGACGGTAAACCTCAAGGACATCAACCTCTTGAAGGGCTGATGATCCTGCAACATGCGAGTGGCGGTGGAGGCCACCCCCTCTCCGGCACGATCGCGGAGTATGTGTGGCTCCTTCCGGTGCTGCCGCTGATCGGATTCGTTGTCAACGGCCTGTTATCGCTTGCGGCGTCTTACCGTGCCGGGCCGGCCGATCCGTCGTCCGGGAATGACCCCTCGCACTCGACCCACGGCACCGATCACGGAGCGGGTCACGATCACACCGCCATCATGCCACGTCATCGCTTCGCGGGTGTTGTAAGCATAGTCGGCCCAGGCGTACTCGTGCTCTCGTTCGCTCTCGCGGTAATGATGTTCCGGGCGATGATTGCCGCAGGTGAGCTGCACACGCCGTTCGTGAGCACGATTGCAAGCTGGATGCCCGCCAGCGCCGGCCTGCGAATTGACTGGGCGTTTCAGCTCGACCAGTTATCGATGGTGATGGTGCTCGTGGTGACAGGAGTCGGCGCGCTCATTCATGTGTTCAGTGTCGGCTACATGCGGGATGACCCGGGCTATCCGCGCTACTTCGCCTACCTGAATCTTTTCATCTCGTTCATGCTCGTGCTCGTGCTGGGTGCGAGCTATCCTGTGCTGTTCGTGGGCTGGGAAGGCGTAGGGCTCTGCTCCTACTTGCTGATCGGGTTCTGGTTCAGCGAAAAGGCAAACGCCGACGCTGGTAAGAAGGCATTCATAGTCAACCGAATCGGCGATTTCGGATTTCTGATCGCGATGTTCCTGCTCTGGGTGAACGTGGGAGCCCTGGATTTCGTTGGCGTGGAGCAGGCAGCGGATTCGTTTGTCTACGGCGGGACTCTCATTTCAGCGATCTGCCTGTTTTTCTTTCTGGGCTGCGCGGGAAAGAGCGCGCAGATCCCGCTCTACGTCTGGCTTCCTGATGCCATGGCGGGTCCGACGCCCGTGTCCGCCCTCATCCACGCCGCCACGATGGTAACCGCGGGTGTGTACCTGATCGCTCGCAGCTCCTTTCTGTTTGCGCTTGCTCCCGTCGCGGGACTGACAGTGGCGCTCGTCGGCGCGGTGACGGCGCTCTTCGCGGCGACGATCGGGCTCAAGCAGTGGGACATCAAGAAGGTCCTTGCCTATTCGACCGTGTCGCAGCTGGGATACATGTTCGTGGCCGTTGGCGTGGGGGCCTACGTCGCCGGAATTTTCCATCTTGTGACGCATGCATTCTTCAAGGCGCTACTGTTCCTCGGTTCGGGTTCGGTGATCTTCGCCATGCATCGAGCGTATCACCACACCCACCGGCACGAGGACGCGCAGGACATGCGCAACATGGGCGGCCTTCGATCACACATGAGGCTCACGTGGGTACTCATGTGGATTGCAACCCTTGCCATTGCGGGCATTCCGTTCTTCGCCGGCTTCTTCTCGAAGGACGAGATAATCGCCTCGGTGTTCGCACGTATGCGCGAATCGTCGCTCGCAGAGGTGCAGTGGCTCGGCATCTCCGGCAGCGTGATTCTTCATGTCGTCTACGCGATGACGCTCATCGCCGCGCTGCTGACCGCGATCTACATGACGCGCATGATGCTTTACACATTTCACGGACCCAATAGAACCGGCGATGAGGAACGCAAACACCTGGCTGAGGCGCCGTGGGTGATGAGCGCGCCGCTGGTGGTGCTCGGCGTGCTCACCGTCGCCGGCGGATGGTTCAACCTGCCCGCCATCACCTCATTCCTCGGACCCACGCACGCTCTGGGTCATTGGCTGGAACCCACAGTCGGAGAATCCGCGCTGCGGGCCGCCGGAGGTGCCGTCCCCGAGATGAGCCACTCGACGGAGTTGTTACTGATCGGCGTGGCCGTCGGGATCGCCGTTCTGGGTATCGTCGTCGCCCTTGTTCGACTCAAGCCTGCCCGGCTCGTGCCCAAGGATCAGGCCCCCGAGGAGAGCGGCATCGAGCGCGTGCTCGCCAACAAGTACTACGTCGATGAGGCGTACGACCGCATAGTCGTCAATCCAACGGTGGGGGTCTCGCGCGGCTTTCTCTGGAGATTCGTGGACCAGGGCATCATCGATGGCTTGTTCGTCAATGGAAGTGCGTGGATTGCCCGCGCTTTCGGGAAGGGCGGCTCGCTTCTTCAGACTGGCCAGGTTGGCGCGTACGCCTGGGGTATAGTCATCGGCGTTCTTGCCGTGCTCGGCGCCTTCACACTTCGCTGATCATGGGCGACTTTCTCGCTTCGGTGAGCTACGATCGCTGGATCCTGCCCGTGCTGTTGGCACTCCCGCTTGCAGGCGCGCTCGTCATCATCGTCCTGAGCGCGGTGAGGCAGGATGACTCGGCTGCCGGCCCGGCGCGGTGGGTCTCTCTCCTCGTGTTTCTGGCGGAGTTTGCGATCTCGCTGGGCCTGTGGTGGTCATACGACCCCGCGGTCCCCACGTGGCAGTCTCGCGTAGACAGAGCATGGATTCCCGATTGGGGCGCGCGGTTCACAGTGGGCGTGGATGGGATTTCTCTCTTCATGATCTTGCTCACCACCTTCATCATGCCGCTCTCGGTACTGGGGAGCTGGACCAGCATCCGGACCAAGGTGGCGAGCTATCATGCTCTTCTGCTGGTGCTGATCACCGGCATGCTCGGCGTCTTTGTTGCGCTGGACCTGCTTCTCTTCTACGTGATGTGGGAAGTGATGCTGGTACCGATGTACTTCATAATCGGTATCTGGGGCGGTGAACGCCGCATCTACGCCACTGTAAAGTTCTTCATCTATACAATGCTCGGGTCATTGCTGATGCTGGTGGCGATACTCTACATGTGGAACGCCACGGGCGCGACGACTTTCGGGTACGACGCGATGCTTCAGAACGCCGCATTCGACCAGCGCGCGGGACTGCTGCTCTTCGGAGCCTTCTTTCTCGCCTTCGCCGTCAAGGTGCCGATGTTCCCGTTCCACACGTGGCTTCCCGATGCTCACGTGGAGGCCCCGACCGCCGGCTCTGTCATCCTCGCGGCCATCATGCTCAAGATGGGTACCTACGGCTTCCTGCGGTTCGCCTTGCCGTTCTTTCCGGCCGCGGCCATGCATCCCACGGTCCGAACCGTCATTCTCATTCTGGCGGTGGTGGGGATAGTCTACGGCGCTCTTGTGGCAATGGTGCAGCCGGACTTCAAGAAGCTCGTCGCATATTCGTCGGTGAGCCATCTGGGATTCGTGATGCTGGGCATCTTCGCTCTCACCGTTGAGAGCGTTCAGGGCGCCCTCATGATCATGATAAGCCACGGCGTCAGCACGGGGGCGCTCTTTCTCCTTGTCGGCATGATCTACGAGCGGCGGCATTCGCGCCTGATCGATGCCTACGGTGGAATCGCAAGGGTAGTGCCCATGTTCGCGGCCGCGCTCACGCTGGTTTCGCTCAGCAGCATCGGATTGCCCGGTACCAACGGATTCGTGGGAGAGTTTCTCGTGCTGGTTGGATCATTCGCCACCTATCCTGTATTGACAACGATCGCCGCGACGGGAGTGATATTCGCGGCGGCGTATCTCCTGTGGGCCATTCAGCGCATTCTGTTCAATCCGATCACAAAGCCAGAGAACGAGAGCCTCAGCGACTTGAACCTTAGAGAGCTGACAATCGTTGCTTGTGTAGGCGCGGTCGTCATCTGGATGGGCATCTACCCCGCACCTGTGCTTACCCGAATGGAAGGCTCGGCAAAGCGCTTCGTGAATCACGTCGAGAGCGCCTCGGTCGTGTCTCCCCCGGTTGCGGCTACGCTTTCCCAGAGCCTCAGCCGCTAGCCATGCGATTCGATCTCGCAATTCCAGGCCAGCTCATGGCGGCCTTTCTGCCCGATCTCATTCTCATGGTGGGCGCGATGCTGCTTCTGCTCTGGGCCGTCTGGCGGCCCGAAAGCGAGGCTCATCAGCGGTCCGTCGGTATCGCCAGTATTCTCCTCTGCACGTTGGCCGCGGGAGCCGTCATTTGGTTCGCGCTTCGTGGTACGTCGGCCGGCGCGGGAATAATTGCCGTCGACAACTTCCGTTGGGCATCGGATCTCCTGTTCCTTTCGGGAACGGTGGTGGTCATCGCGCTGGCGATCGACAACAATCGGAAGGAAGGCGTTGTCGTCGCCGAGTCACATGTCCTCATTCTGCTGGCTACGTCGGGAATGATGCTTCTCGGCGCGGCTCGCGACCTCATGCTGATATTTCTCGGCATCGAGCTCATGTCCATTTCGGCGTATGTGCTTGCAGGGCTCAACCGTCGCAGCGGAAAGGCCGCGGAGGCCGCGCTGAAGTATTTCCTCCTGGGAGCTTTCTCGACGGGATTCTTGCTCTACGGTATCGCACTGATTTACGGCGCCACCGGGTCCACGAATCTCTCAACGATTGGACGCAACGTTGTGGCTCAGGGTATTCAGGAAAGTCCGCTGCTTCTCGCGGGCATTGCTCTTTTACTTGTCGGGTTTGGCTTCAAGGTGGCTGCCGCTCCGTTCCACATGTACACTCCCGACGTTTACGAGGGGGCGCCAACACCGATCTCGGCGTACCTGGCGACCGCAGTCAAGGCTGCCGCGTTCGCGGCGTTCCTCCGCGTTTGGCTGGAGGCGCTTGCCCCGGCCGCCGGCGCGTGGCACGCCGCGATATGGTGGCTCGCGACGGTCACCATGGTGGTCGGCAACGTGGTCGCACTCGCGCAACGCAACATCAAACGCTTGCTGGCCTACTCGAGCGTGGCGCACGCGGGATACATCCTGGTCGCGGTGGCAGTGGGGACGGTGGCAGGCGCATCGGCCTTTGTCTTCTATCTCGTGGCGTACACGCTTGCGACGACCGGCGCCTTCGCCGTGGTGTCGACGCTCGGTGAAGCGGGAGATCGCAAACTCAATCTGGACGACTACGCGGGACTCTGGACAGTTCGACCCTGGCTCGCCACCGCAATGGCGGTTTTCATGCTGGCTCTCCTGGGCTTCCCCATCGCGGGCGGGATGGGTTTCTTCGCCAAGTATTATCTCCTGAGAGCCGCGCTGCAGTCACCGGCCCCGAACATGACCGTTCTGGCCGTGGTTGTTGTGCTCGCCAGCGTCGTGTCCGCAGGATATTACTTGTACGTCACAGTCGTGATGTTCATGAAACCGCGCTCGGCAGGCGCGACCGCTCCGGCTGCAACACCGCCGATCACCCAGTTCGTGATAGGTGTCGCAGCGATTCTGTTGCTGGTTTTCGGCGTCTTCCCGACGCCGGTGATCCGCTTGGCCGAGCGTAGCGTGCCGTCTATGGCGTGGCAATTGCCAACCTCTCCGCCAATGTCGCTGCTGCGCGAAAGGCGGTAAGAGCAACACTCGCGGTGACGGAACGCCCGAACACCACATGACCATTAGCCAGAACATTTTCCGGCAGTATGACATCCGCGGTATAGTCGGCCGCGATCTTTTTCCAGAAGTGGCGTACACGGTCGGCCGGGCGTTCGCGTCTTATCTCGAGGATCGTGGCGTTTTTGGTGACGTCGCGGTGGGTCGCGACAATCGTCCCAGCGGCATGGAGCTCAGGGATGAGCTCGTTCGGGGTCTGAACGAGTCGGGTCGCGATGTGTTGGACGTCGGAGTCGTTCCCACACCTCTACTGTACTGGGCGCTTCACAACCTGCCTGTAGTCGGAGGAATCCAGATCACAGGATCTCATAACCCGGCGGAGTACAACGGCTTCAAGCTGAGCATGGGGCACGCCTCGCTCCACGGCGATGAAATCCAGGAGCTGTTTGGCTTGATCCAGCGCTCAAATTTCTCCTCTGGAACGGGAGTGGCGCGACCTGAAGCGATAATCGACCGTTATATCGACGACATCGTTGCGCGGGTCGGCGTGCTCTCACGGCACCTCAAAGTCGTTGCAGACTGCGGCAACGGTGTGGGCGCGCTGGTGGCGCCTGCGCTTCTGCGGCGCCTGGGTGCCGAGATCACCACATTGTTCTGCGAGAGCGACGGCACTTTCCCCAACCATCACCCCGATCCCACCGTCGTCGAGAATCTGAAAGACCTCATCGCGGCCGTGGAATCCGGCGGCGCTGACATCGGCGTAGCCTTCGACGGCGACGCCGACAGAATCGGCATCATTGATGATCGCGGAGGGATAGTGTGGGGCGACCACGTTCTTATCCTTTACGCCCGGGACGTGTTGGAACGCACGGGGAAAGGTCAACCGATCATTTTCGACGTGAAATGCTCACAGGCCTTGCCCGATGCTATCCGTGACGCAGGTGGCAAGCCTGTGATGTGGAAGACCGGGCACTCGCTGATCAAGGACAAGATGCGAGAGCTCGCCGCACCCGTGGCCGGTGAGATGTCCGGTCACATGTTCTTCAGCGAGGGCTTCTACGGTCATGACGACGCACTGTACGGTGCTGCGCGGCTGCTCAAGATCGTCGCGGATTCCGGCAGGAGCGTTTCGGAGCTGCTATCCGACGTTCCCAAGTTCATTTCCACGCCGGAGTTGCGGGTAGACTGCCCGGATGAACGAAAATTCGCTGTCGTGGACGAAGCAGTAAGACATTTCCGCTCGCGTCATGACGTAATCGATGTCGATGGTGTCCGGGTTCTCTACGGCGATGGATGGGGACTGATCCGGGCATCAAATACTCAGCCAGTGCTAGTGCTGAGGTTCGAGGCCAGAAACGCGGAGCGGCTCAAGGTCATCCGCAGCGAATTTGAGGACTGGCTTCGCGAACAGGGTGTGCGGATCTAGGTGTCAGCGAAGCGTTGGGCGATCGCTGTCGTGCTGGGAATCGCGCTATTGCTGTTGCTTGGACGTGCCATTGCGACGGTCTATGCAGACTACCTCTGGTTTCAGGCGCTCGGCGCCGGATCGGTGTGGCGCACGAAGGTAGCCAACGTGATCCTCCTGACAGGCACATCCGGCGTGGTGGCGAGTCTCTTTGTTTTTGCGAATCTTCTGGCAGTTCGGCGAAGCGTCGTGTCGCTGGTCTTGCCGCGCCGACTTGCAAATCTGGAAATCGGTGAGGAGGTACCCGGCAAGTATCTGCTGGCAGGTGTCACAGTTTGCTCGGTACTGCTTGGCGCGCTCCTGGCCATGCCACGTGGTCATTGGACCACTTTGGCGCTCGCGAGGTTCGGCGTACCCTTCAACGAAACAGACCCGTACCTCGAGGCTGATCTCGGCTTCTTCGTGTACGCACTGCCGTTGGAGAACGCGATCTATCTGTGGGCGCTCATCGCGGTACTGCTCGTCACCGCGGTCGTTGTGTTCTTTTACGCCCTCACGCCGAGCTTGCGCTGGGAGTCTGGCAGGATCTACGTATCGAATTACGTGCGGCGTCATTTCGTCGCACTGGGCGCTCTCCTTCTCCTCATTCTCTCGTGGAGCTACCGTCTCGACGCTTACGAGACGTTGGTCAGCGGGAGCGGCGCCGAGGGAGCCTTTACGTTCTCGGATCATTACGCCGGCATACGTGTGAATAGCTGGCTGTGGCTTATGACCAGTGGTGCGGCGCTCGTGGTGTTCTGGCTCGGCTGGGTTGGTCAAATGCGAGCCGCCGGGGGTGTGGTGGTCGCACTCCTCCTCGCCGCTCTGCTGCTTCGCCAGACCGCACCTCCGATCGTGCGGCGGTTTGCCCCCGTGCAGAGTGCTTCCGCGCGTGAGCGACCGTACCTTGCGATTCGCGCGGACTATAGCCGGCTCGCATATGGGCTGAATCGTCTGAGTCCCCCGGACACTACCTTGTCCTTCGAATCACTCCAACAGGCGGCCGGTTCAATATCTGCTTGGGATGCGGGTGCGATCGAACGCGCTTTCAACAGGATGCGCGGATCACCGAGCGTGGTCCAAGCCATAGGCTGGCTTCCCGCGCCGGCGGGACTCGTCGCGACTGTTGCGCTAGGCACTCCCACGGAGGGCGAAAGGCGCGAGGCCGACCGTTGGAGCGTAACGCGGATCGTCGCGGGCGCATCAGATGATCGAGGGAACCCGATTGAGGTGCCGGCACCGTTCGCGAGACCGATGCTCGGCTCCGAGTTGCCCAAAGTGCTTGTGCATCCGGGTGCCAGGGGCTACCGAATGGTATCGGATTCGGCCCGCGGCATCGTGGGAACCGAGCTGCGCAGCCGGGTTTCGCGGCTCGCGCACGCATGGAGTCTTCAGAACTTTCGCCTGCTCGGCGGCCCGCCAGGACGCGAACCTTCGCGGATTATCCTGCGGACGGACCTGCGCGAGCGTCTTCATTCGCTTACCCCTTTCTTTACTCAAGGAACCACAACGCTTCCGCTTGTCCTGGACGATGGCCAGGGCGGCGACCCAGTGCTTTACTGGGTCGTGGATCTCTACTCGGCGGCGAGCTCCTATCCGCTTAGCCAGCGAGTGCTGCTTGGCACCCGAGAGCACAGCTATGTTCAGCACGCCGCGACAGCCATCGTGAATGCGCATACCGGTCGAGTCCAGATCGTCGCCGATTCTGTGCTCGACCCGATAGCGGAAAGCTGGGTTCACGCTCTTCCTGATTTGTTTACCGCCCGATCGCAGGTTGGCGCGCTGATAGGCACTGTATTGCCACCCGCGGGCGACGCTGCCAGAGTGCAGGCTCTGATCCTGTCCCGTTACGGGTTGCGAGGTGAGCCGCCGCGCGGTGGCCACTTACCGTGGACCGACGGCGCAGACTCGGTTCTCGCCAAGGGCGCGGCTCCCCCGATCATGCTCCGTACAGTGCCGCCAGTACTCGCCCACGCCGAACCTGTTCTCGACGCGAACGATCGCATCGTCGGAATTGTCCTTGCGCTTGGCGGGCTTTCTCATACGACCTTCTGGATGCCGCTAGCAGGGGAAGGAAGGGCGGATGGAGCCCGATGGTCCGCGTTGCTGGACCAGCTCAGGAGGCACGTTGACACCCTCAACATTGTTGCTCGCGAGGCGCTGGAAGTAAACGGCAAGGTGCGTTCGGTACCGGTGGTTGGCGGTGTCGCAGTTGTGCAGCCCACATATGCCTGGCGCCCCGACGCACCACCCACGCTCGCGCGGGTCACTGTTCTGAATAGGGACACGGTTTTCTCTGGTCGCTCCCTGGCGGCGGCAGTCGGGTCGACCGATGCCGAGTCGCTGGATGCACTCGGACCGCTCACCCCGCAGGCTTTTCGCGCACGCGTGAGCTCACTATACGACGAGATGCGTCGGTCTCTTCAGCGCGGAGACCTGGCTGGATTCGCCCGCGCTTACCAGCTGCTCGGCGAGCTCATCGCGCGCAACGAGCGCTAGAGCGGCTTACTTGCACGACGCCCATGACACCGGTAGGTTCGGGCCCTTGCCGCCCATGACTCATATTCCCGACGAAGCAGCCGGGAACCAGAGAGCCGACCGCGCAACGGCCGTCATTGCGCTGGGCGGCAATGCGCTTTCGCCTCCAGGAGAGCGATGCTCGATCCACGACCAGTTCCGTCATACTCGCGAAAGTCTTGCTCCTATAGTCGATCTGGCGCTCGACGGTTGGAAATTGTGCGTGGTTCACGGAAACGGGCCCCAGGTTGGCGATGAACTAGTACGAAATGAAATCTCGAGGTCGGTGGTCAGTCCGCTACCACTTGGTGTCCTGGTTGCGGCCACCGCAGGCTGGATCGGCTACATGATTCAGCAGTCCCTCGAGAATGCGCTCCGTCGGGCGAAGAGCACGCGTGCGGTAGCTACCGTCATAACGCAGGTGCACGTGGAGACGGACGATCCGGCCCTCTCCAAACCGACCAAGTTCATCGGCCACGGGATCCCGGAGGAACGTGCGCGAGCTTTGCTGGAAGAGGGGATAGCCGTTAAGCAGGACGACAGAGGTCGTTGGCGTCGAGTGGTCGCGAGCCCCGAGCCGCGTGCGGTACATGAGACTGCGACGATTGCGACGCTGGTGCATTCCGGAACTATCGTGGTGGCTTGCGGAGGAGGTGGGGCTCCAATATACGCCCACCCCACGCTCGGTTGGGAAGGCGTGGATGCAGTTGTAGACAAGGATCTTGCGGCTGCCACGCTTGCCCGGGATCTCAAGGCCAAGCTTCTTCTGATCCTGACCGATGTGGATGCCGTCTACGCTGACTTTGGCTCGCCGTCACAGCGCGCCATTGGCCGGCTGGGGGTAGAAGAGGCGCTTGAGCTTGATAGAGCGGGTGCATTCGGGGAAGGAAGCATGGCGCCCAAGGTGCGAGCCGCGGTCAACTTCGTGAAATCGGCAGACGCGGGAGCGAGAGCAATCATTACGGCACTGAGTCGCGGCAGGGAAGCGGTTCGCGGTAACGCGGGGACAACGATAACGGCGGAGGCCGGGTGAACATTCACGAGTATCAGGCCAAGGAGGTATTTCGCTCAGTTGGCATTCCCATCCCTGCCGGTGAGGTGGCCGCTACCCCGGACGACGCCGAAAGAATCGCCAGGGCATACGGCAAGACCGTGGTGGTGAAGGCACAGGTTCACGCGGGTGGACGCGGAAAGGCTGGCGGAGTGAAGCTCGCGAGGACTCCGGAAGAGGCAAAGCAGGTGGCTTCGCGAATCCTTGGCATGCAGATCAAAGGACTCACAGTCACGAAAGTACTGGTTACACCGGCTGCAGAGATCGTGACCGAAGCCTATGCGGGGATCATCGTGGACCGCGCGTCAAAACGGGCGGTTTTCATGGTGAGTCCGGCAGGGGGAATAGACATCGAGGAAGTAGCCGCGAAGACCCCGGACAAAATCAGGCGCGTACCCGTGGACCCGCGGTACGGCTTGCTTCCGTTCCAGGCGCTGCAGATGGGCCTGTTCCTCTACGAGAACATCAAGCAGGCTCGCGCCGCAGCGACCATCCTGCAGCAGCTATATCGTGCTTTCATCGACAGCGGAGCGTCGCTCGCAGAAATCAATCCTCTCGTGACGACGGACTCCGGCGAGGTGCTGGCTCTCGATGCCAAGATGGTGGTGGACGACAACGAGCTCGACCGGCGGCCTCAGATAGCGAGCCTGCGTGATGAGAGTGCAGAAGCGCCAAGCGAGGTGGAGGCCCGTAACGCCAACCTGACCTTCATCAAGCTCGACGGTAACGTGGGCTGCATCGTGAATGGTGCCGGACTGGCAATGGCTACCATGGACCTGGTCAAATATTACGGAGGCGAGCCCGCAAACTTTCTCGATATAGGCGGCTCTTCGAACCCGGAAAAAGTGGTGAGTGCACTGCGGATCATTACCAGTGATCCCAACGTCAAGGCGATTCTCTTCAATATCTTCGGTGGTATCACTCGAACCGATGACGTCGCCAACGGGATCGTCACCGCAACCGCGAGCAATCCGCTAAAGGTCCCCATGGTCATCAGGCTTACCGGAACGAACGAAGAAGCCGCGGTTGCAATTCTCGAGAAGCATGGCTTTGCCGCAATGACCGACATGGATGAAGCCGTAAAAAAGGCGGTCGCTTTCGCCACCGGAGGGAAGGCTGCGTGAGCATCTTTATAGACGCTACCACCCGCCTGATCGTGCAGGGCATCACTGGTCGCGATGGGTCGTTTCATGCCAGGCAAATGATCGAGTACGGAACCAGAGTCGTGGCAGGAGTTACACCCGGCAAAGGGGGGGGGGGGCAAAGCTTCGAATCCACAGTCCCAATCTTCAATACGGTAGCTGACGCGGTGCGCGAGACGGACGCGAACACTTCAGTGATCTACGTGCCGCCGCTTTACGCGGCCGATGCGATGATGGAGGCTGCCGACGCGGGCCTCGAGCTGATCGTCTGCATAACTGAGGGTGTTCCGGTGCTGGACATGACACGTGTCTATCCGTTCGTTATGGAGAAGGGTGTGCGTCTCCTGGGCCCAAATTGCCCGGGTCTCATCAGTCCGAACACCTGCAAGGTGGGGATCATTCCCGGACGTATTTGCACACCCGGACCCGTGGGCCTCGTCAGTCGCTCCGGCACGCTCACGTATGAGGTCGTTTACCAGATGACCCGGGCCGGACTCGGGCAGACGACTTGCGTAGGAATCGGCGGAGATCCCATCAACGGAACGAATTTCATCGATTGTCTACTTGCCTTTGAGAATGATTCAGCGACCAGAGCCGTCGTGATGATCGGTGAGATAGGCGGGACCGACGAGCAGGAAGCGGCGCGAGTAGTCCGTGAGCGCATGTCCAAGCCGGTGGTCGGTTTCATCGCAGGTCAGACCGCCCCGCCGGGTCGCAGGATGGGACATGCCGGCGCCATCATTTCCGGCTCGGCAGGCACAGCGGAGGAGAAAATTCAGGCCTTCAACGCCGCCGGTATGGGCGTTGCACAGCGTCCCATTGACGTGGTGGACCTGCTGAAGGAACGAATGTGAAGCTGGCAGAGCTGATTACGCCAGATCGGGTGGTGATCCCACTCGGGGCGGGGTCCGACACCCGTCGTACCACGCTTGCGGAAGCAGCGTCGGAGCTCTCGGAGCGACTGGCCGCGAATGGTGCTGTGTCAGATCCGGTGAAGCTTCGGAACCGCGTTTCCGAAGAGCGCGGCGAAGACATCGTAGCACTGGGTGATCGGGCGTTCCTGGCGCACTATAGAACTGACGCAGTACGCGATCTGGTTGTGGCCATCGGCGTTGCCAGAAGAGCAATCTGCAGAGAGCTGGGCGAGGGCGAGTCGCAGCAAGCGCGGATAGTGCTCCTGATATTAGCGCCTCCGCGGCTGGCAGCGCGGTACCTTCAGGTCCTGGGGGCATTCGCGCGCTTGCTTTCCGAGCCGGAAGCGGTCGAGCAGATACTCGCCGCAGCCACGCCTGCCGATTTCGCGGCTCTTCAAGTCCTTCGAGACATTGAGCTGCCGGAGCAGTTGACCGTACGTGAAATAATGACGGAGCGGCCACGCATGGCGACGCCTGACACGCCGATCAAGGAGGCGGCACGGGCCATGGCGCGCGGGGGCATCTCGGCTCTGCCGGTCGTCGAGAAGAATGACCTGTTAATCGGCATGTTGAGCGAACGTGAGCTCATGAGACACCTCATCGGTAGCTACCTACAGGGAGGCGGCACTCGTCGCCCGCCTCTTCAGAACTCGGTAAACGTCAAGACCGTTCGCGAGGTAATGACGCGCCAGGTGCTGGCCGTGTCGCCAGACCAGGCACTGGCCGATGCTGCCGCTCTCATGACCAACAAGGACGTCGACAACCTTCCCGTGGTACAGGAGGGCAAACTCGTCGGCTTCCTCACGCGAGGCGATATCATCCGCAAGCTCATAGGGCCATGACATGACAGGAAACAGAACGCTCGCAATCATCAAGCCGGATGCTTTTTCGTCGGGGAAGGGCGGGAAGATACTGGCGCATCTCGAAGATGCGGGCTTCAAGCTCATAGCATCCCGGGTGATGCGGTTAGCCGCGTCGGAAGCCGCTGAGTTCTACGCGGTTCACAGGGAACGCCCGTTCTATGCATCGCTGACGTCGTTCATGACTTCGGGACCATGTATGGCACTGGTGCTGGAGAAGACGGATGCAGTGAGCGCCCTGAGGCTAGCGATCGGGGCCACGGATCCCAGGGAAGCGGTGCAGGGTACCGTGCGCAAGCTGTACGCCGAGTCCAAGGAACGGAACGCCATTCACGCCTCCGATTCGGACGAGAACGCGACGCGCGAGATAGCCTTCTTCTTCGCGACGGCTGACACACTACCATAGCAGCCCAAACTCTGATAGCTTTATGGGTTATGCTGGCCTTCACGATCAGGGATCTCGAAAGCCACGCCGCCGTTGTCGATGGTTCGTTTTCGGCTGACGACCCGGTCTGGGAGGCCGCCGATGTCCTACCGTCTGATTCCGTCCACGCGACAGGACGCTTGTCGGCAGCGGGGGCTGGGCGCTTCTACTGGAGTGGCAGAATCGCGGGAAGGGCCCAACTGCCGTGCCGTCGATGTCTTGGCCCGTGCGAGGCGTCCGTGAATGAGGATGTTCATCTCGTTTTCGCCGAGGTGGGCGATGACACGGCGGATGATCCTGACGTCTTCAGGATTCCACAGCGATCTCGAGAGCTGGACCTCCGCGGCGCGGTACGCGAGCAGTGGCTTCTGGCCGTCCCCACGTTCCCGCTGTGCAAGGATGACTGCCGAGGCATCTGCCCGCGCTGCGGCGCCGACCTTAACGAGGCGCCGTGTGGATGCGAGCCCGTGGTCGATGATCGCTGGGCAGCGCTCCGCGCACTGCGAAAGTAAGCAAGACTTGAACCTTATCAGCAGGTACCCAAAAAATGGCCGTACCGAAGAGACGTACCTCAAAGAGAAAGAAGCGGGCCCGTAACACGCACAAAGTGGCGCCCAGGATCGTGATTCAGAGGTGCCCTCGTTGCCAGAGTATGAAGCGCCCGCATCACGTGTGCGCAGAGTGTGGCTACTACGCGGGCGAACAGCGGGTCGCACCAGTGGAAGGATAGCCTTGGCGCGCATCGCGTTGGACGCGATGGGAGGTGATCACGCGCCCGAGGCGCCCATTGCGGCCGCGCTGCTGGCATTACCGGAGCTGGATTCGACCCACACGATCCAGCTGGTCGGCGATGCGGAAATGGTTTCTGCAGAGATCGAGAGGCAACTTGCCGGCGCGAAGGGTGGGGCCATGGTCCGCGATCGTATGACGATCGTAGACGCGCCCGACAGGATCCTCATGTCGGACAAGCCCATGGCTGCAATACGCTCCAAGCCAAAAAGCTCCATGGTGGTGGGGCTGCAGCTCCAGGCAGACGGTGCGTCGGAGGCATTCGTGTCCGCCGGCAGTACTGGTGCACAGATGGCAGCATCGACGTTCATACTCGGACGCCATGCGGGTCTTACCCGGCCGGCAATCAGCACGCTGTTTCCTACGGCGCGTCAGCAGGTTGTGATGCTTGACTCTGGCGCTAACGTCGATTGCTCAGAGGAGGAGCTGGTCGACTTCGCGCGGTTGGGATCGGTCTACGCCGAGGATATACTCCTCAGGCCTAACCCTGCCGTCGCGCTTCTGAACATCGGCGAGGAGCGAGAAAAGGGAAACGGAGCCGTAAAGAAGGCGTATGAGCTGCTGGAGCAAAGCGACTTGAACTTCCTGGGCAACATAGAGGGCCGTGATATTCTCGCCGGAGCCACGGAACATGGCGCTGTGGACGTGGTGGTTTGCGACGGGTTCGTTGGAAACGTGCTGCTAAAGTTTTATGAATCTGTGCCTCCGCTCATAGTCGGCCTCATGACCAGGGCAGGTGTCGAAAAACATCGTGCCACGGCTGCACTTCAGGGATTCGACTACTCCGACTACGGCGGTGCTCCTCTTCTCGGGGTCAAGGGAGTGAGCATCATTTCTCACGGGGAATCGTCGCCAAGAGCCCTCAAAAACGCCTTGTTCGTTGCTTTGCGGGCGGTCGAGTCTCGCATGAACGAGCACATTGGCCGGCGTTTGGAGGCAGCTCACCCCATCGCTGGAAGCGGACAGTCGTGAAGCGACCTGTCGCGCAACTCGCGAGCACGGGCCGTTCCGTGCCAGCTGCGATCGTTACCAACCATGATTTCGCGGCCATGGGGCTCGAGACGTCGCACGAATGGATCGTCGAGCGCACAGGCATCGTACAGCGGCACCTCGCTCGCGACGGGGAGACCACTTGCAGCATGGCCGCGGAAGCATCGCGGATTGCGATGAAAAGAGCCGGTGTTCACGCCGGCGAGATCGATGTGATCGTGCTCAGCACCGCTACCCCCGATCGACTGCTCCCGGCTACGGCTGTCGACCTGCAGGCAGCGCTGGGGGCCAAGCGTGCAGCGGCCTTCGACATCTCCGCAGCTTGCTCGGGATGGCTGTATGGCTTGTCGGTGGGTGAGGGCCTGATCATGAACGGCAGCGCCGAGCATGTGCTCGTGATCGGCGCCGAGAAGATGAGTGCCATCGTGGACTGGACAGATCGCTCGACGTGCGTGTTGTTCGGCGATGGTGCAGGCGCAACAGTTCTGAGGCGCAGCAGACAGCACAAGGGCATTCTCTCCTCGTTCATGCGCAGTGATGGCACGCTGGCCGAACTACTGTTTCGGCCTAACGGGGGTGCGACAACACCCATGACAGACGCGGTGCTGAGCGACCGGAGTCATCTCGTCAAGATGGCAGGGAGGGAGGTGTTCAAGCACGCCGTACGCTCGATGTCCGAAGCGGCGGACCGCGCACTGGATGGCGCCAGGCTTACCGGGGCTGATATCGACCTCATGATCCCGCACCAGGCCAACATTCGAATAATCGAGGCGACGGCCAAGCATGCTGGACTCTCGATGGACAAGGTTTATGTGAACGTCGACCGATTTGGGAACACATCGTCGGCGTCTATCGGGATCGCTCTCGACGAGGCATTCGAGACCGGTAGGATCGGCGAGGGCGCAACTGTTCTCATGGTTGCGTTCGGAGCCGGATTCACCTGGGCCTCGACGGTGGTCCAGTTTTAACCATGCACATAGTACTGCTGTTCCCTGGCCAGGGATCTCAGAAGCCGGGGATGGGAAAGGACCTTGCGGAGGCTTTCCCGGCCGCCCGAATGACATTCGACCAGGCAGATGAAACGCTGGGGATTACGCTCAGCTCGCTATGCTTTGATGGTCCGGAGGCTGAGCTTACCTCCACTGAAAACGCGCAGCCGGCACTGCTCACTCACGGTGCTGCGGCATGGGCAGTGGTTCGCGACCGCCTCGGCCCGCTTGTTCGGGCGGCGGCTGGGCATTCATTGGGCGAGTTTACGGCGCACCACGCTGCCGGCACGTTCTCGCTGCTAGATGCCCTCCAGCTCGTGCGGCGCCGCGGCGAGCTGATGCGCGACAGCGGGGTCAAGCGACCTGGCGCTATGGCAGCGGTGATGGGTCTCGACGAGCATGTCGTGGAGCATCTGTGCGCGCGAGCCAGCACGGAAGCAGGTCTTGTCGTTGCCGCAAACTACAACACACCCGAGCAACTCGTGATCTCGGGTGAAGCCGGAGGCGTGGAGCGAGCCATGGCCCTGGCCAAAGAAGCTGGCGCGAAGCATGCCATTCGCCTCAACGTCAGCGGCGCTTTTCATTCCCCGCTGATGGCGGATGCGGCAGCCGGGCTCAAGGAGGCGCTCGATGCCGTACCGGCGTCTCCGGCCAACTTCCCCGTCTATTCAAACGTCAGCGCCGAACCAAGTGATGGCCCGGCGGACACAAAGACGCTCCTCTTCCGCCAGCTTACAGCCCCAGTGCGTTGGACAGACGAGGTCCGGAACATGGTCCGCTCCTTTTCGGACGCTCTCTTCGTGGAGCTCGGGCCCGGATCCAAACTTGGAAACCTCGTTCGGCGCATCGTGCCGCAGATCCGCGTAGCTCCGTGCGGTACAGTCGCTGACATAGAAAAGCTCATGACGAAGGTGTCCTGATGCAGCTCGATCTGAGCGGCCGCAGCGCCCTCGTTACCGGAAGTACCCGCGGTATCGGCCGAGAGATCGCATCGGTGCTTGCCTCCTGCGGCGCTCGCGTCGCGGTTGTCGGACGGGATGCCGGCACCGCCGAGCAGGTGGCCGGCTCGCTCAGCGCGCTAGGGACGGGTGGTGCCCGCGGGTTTGCCTGCGACATGGGCGACAGCGCCGCCGTAGCGGCACTGGTGGACAACGTGGAGAAGGCATTCGGTGCGGTAGATATCCTCGTGAACAACGCAGGCATGACACGGGACAACCTGCTCGTCCGTCTCAAGGACGAGGATTGGGACGCTGTTCTGAATGCGAACCTTCGCGGAGCCTTCGTCGCCATTCGCTCAGCCGCTCGCGGCATGATGAAACGCCGCTGGGGCCGTATAGTGAACGTCGCCAGCGTCGTCGGAATTACCGGCAACAAGGGGCAGGCAAACTACGCGTCGAGCAAGGCCGGACTCATCGGCCTGACGAAGTCAGTTGCAAAGGAACTTGCTTCGCGCAATATCCTTGCGAACGCGGTGGCCCCAGGTTTCATCGAAACCGACATGACTGGCGCGGTGTCAGCCGAAGCCAGAGCGACTCTGAGCGCTCAGATTCCACTAGAGCGTCTCGGCACGCCACGTGATATTGCCGGGCTGGTTGCCTTTCTGGCCTCGGAACATGCTTCGTACATCACCGGCCAGGTATTCGTGGTGGACGGCGGTATGGTCATGTAGATTACACCGGCTGGGGAGGAACCGCCATTCTTGCGTAGGGATAGATAACAACACCATTCACCATTTGAGGAAAGGATCCATGGCCGATCTCGAGGACAAGGTAAAGGAAATCATCGCCAAAGAGCTCGGGGTCGAGCGGGAGAAGCTCACTAACGATGCGAGCTTCATGGAAGACCTCGGCGCCGACAGCCTCGATACGGTCGAGCTGGTGATGGAATTCGAGAAGGAGTTCAATATCGACATCCCTGATGAGGATGCAGAAAAGCTGCGCACCGTTGGTGATGCGCTGAGCTACCTACGCCAGAAATCGCCGGCTTAGATGAAGCGCAGGGTCGTCGTCACCGGTCTCGGTGCCATCACGCCGGTCGGCAACGACGTGGCGGCGACGTGGAACTCCTTGCTCGAAGGCAAGTCGGGTGCCGGCCCCATCACAAAGTTCGATGCGTCCACGTTTCCGGTGCGGTTCGCGGCTGAGGTGAAGGGTTTCGACCCGCACCAGTTCATGGAGAGGAAGGAAGCCAAGCGTTCGGACGTGTACACTCAGTACGCCATGGCGGCGGCGGTGGAGGCAATGGAGGACGCGGGGCTCAGCAATGGAACCACCCCGTACGATCCCGATCGGATGGGTGTCATTATCGGTAGCGGAATCGGTGGACTGAAGAGCTTCGAGGAGCAACACGACGTTTACAGGGAGCGCGGACCGGGAAAAATCTCTCCGTTCTTCATCCCGATGTTCATCGCGGACATTGCTGCTGGCATCGTCTCGATGCGCTTCAACGCAAAAGGGCCGAACTACGCCACGATCTCGGCTTGCGCCACGAGCGCGCATGCGATCGGCGACGCGTACCGTGCCATTCAGTACGGTGACGCGGACGTTGTCATCACGGGCGGGGCTGAAGCCACCGTCACACCCATGGCGATAGGTGGGTTCGCAAATATGCGCGCGTTGTCAGAGCGTAATGACTCTCCTGAAACGGCCTCGCGACCCTTCGACGCGACACGAGATGGCTTCGTGATGGGCGAAGGCGCCGGAATAGTCATTCTGGAGGAAATGGAGCACGCCCTCAATCGTGGCGCACGTGTTTACGCGGAGGTGGCTGGTTACGGAGCGACAGGCGATGCGTATCACCTCACGGCCCCTGCTCCTGGTGGCGAAGGCGCTCAACGCGCCATGAGACGCGCTATGAAGGATGCGGGCCTCGCTCCTGAAATGGTGCAGTACATCAATGCGCATGGCACCTCTACACCTGCAAACGATCTCAACGAGACAATGGCGATCAAGGCGGCGTTCGGAGAAGCTGCGCGGGACGTCAACGTTAGCTCAACCAAATCGTCCACCGGACACATGCTCGGCGCCGCCGGTGCCGTGGAATTTCTCATCAGCACTCTCGTCATTCACGAGAGCAAGATTCCACCGACAATCAACTATGCAGAGCCCGACCCTGACTGTGATCTCAACTACACTCCAAACCATATGATCGAACGGGAAGTCTCGGCGGCGTTGAGTAACAGCTTTGGATTCGGCGGTCACAACGTGGCTTTGGCTGTGAAACGCTTCTCGGCGGAATAGCTTGATGCCCGGCATGAGTCTCGACTCGACCATGATTAGCGATCGGGCTCTCCAGCCGATTGCGAAAAAGCTGTCAGTAGGCGAGCGACTCACCGTAGATGATGGCGCGGTACTTTTTCGTTCGAACGACTTGATCGGTGTCGGCTGCATGGCGGACGCCGTAAACCGGGCGAAGCATGGTCAGCGCGTTTTCTTCGCCGCCAATCAGCACATCAATCCGACCAACGTCTGCATCCTCAGAAAGACGTGCGTCTTCTGCTCATACGCTCGCCTTCCCAAGGAGGAGGGCTCATACCGCTACACGATGGAGCAGGCCTACGCCGAGGCTGCTGCGAATCCGTACGTTCGTGAGTTCCACATCGTCGGCGGGCTGGACATGCAAGCTGGTCTGGCATACTACGGAGACATGTTCCGCGGACTCAAGGAGCGTTTTCCTGATGTCCACATCAAGGCGTTGACCGCTGTCGAGATAGCTCACATCGCGCGCGTAGAGAAAATGTCCGTCGAGGATGTGCTCCTGGCATTGCGCGATTCCGGCCTGGACACGTTGCCTGGCGGCGGCGCCGAGGTCTTCTCCAAGGCGGTGCGCGCAACCATTGCCGATCGAAAACTCGCCGCCGAGGATTGGATCGACGTGCACCGCACGGCCCACCGGCTGGGTATCCGTTCCAACTGTACGATGCTTTACGGCCACGTGGAGACTGTTGAGGACCGGATGGAGCATCTGCGAATGCTCAGAGAATTGCAGGACGAGACCGGTGGCTTTCTGACCTACATCCCGCTCGCGTATCACCCTGACAACAACGAGCTCGGCGAAACCCTTGGACGCACCGGTACTGCTACAACCGGATTTGACGACCTTCGCAACCTTGCCGTCGGCCGGTTGTTCCTGGACAATTTTGAGCACGTCAAGACACACTGGATCATGGTGACGCCGTTCTTGTCGCAGGTTGCGCTGCACTTCGGCGTGAACGACCTCGAGGGAACGGTGGTTCGGGAAAAGATCTACCACGAGGCTGGGGCGCATACGGCACAGGGAATGTCCCTGGACGAGCTTCTTACTCTCATCAGAGGGGCAGGTAAGATTCCCGTTGAGCGCGACTCGCTGTACAACACGATACGCACGTTTGACGCGCGCGAGAGCGCCGAGGCGGCATAGTCAAGTGCGCATCGGCCGTATCCCATACATAAACTGCTATCCGGTCTACGGCGCGATTGACCGGGGAATTGTTCAGGTCGGCGGAACGCTCGTGGATGGGTCGCCGACCGCATTGAACGAAATGATGGCTCAAGGTTCCCTCGACGTGAGCGTCGTCTCGGCTGTCGAGTACGCCCGCGATCCGAGACGTTACCTCTTGCTGCCGGAGCTCGCGATCTCGTGCGACGGCCCGGTGAGGAGTGTGCTGCTCTTCTCGAAGCATGCCGCGTCGGACCTCTCGGGACGGCGCGTGATCGTCAGTCGTAGTTCCATGACCAGCGTTGCTCTTCTCGAACTGTTGTTCGAGCAAGTCTGGCGCGCTATTCCCGAGTTCGTTGCTGGTGATGCGGAGATCGAGGATGTAGGCAAATTTGCGGGAGAACCGCATGATGCTCGCCTGGTTATAGGCGATGCGGCGCTTCAGCTCGCGTCGCGGCCTTCGCGCGACCACGAAGGCTATGCACACGTCTACGACCTTGGCGCGGAATGGAAACGTTGGACCGGCCTTCCGTTCGTCTTCGCGGTATGGGTGGCTAGGCGGGACGTAGACGTGGACGCGTCATTGGCGGTACACGCGCGGCTCATCAAATCGCGAGATTGGGGCCTGAGCCACCTTGACGTGCTCGCGCGCCAGGCCGCAGCCGCAACAAACATCGCCCCGCAGGTGTGCGCTGAATACCTTTCGGGATTGGACTATGGCCTTTCGTACCATCACCTCGCTGGCCTGACGGAGTTCTTCCGGCGCCTCGTGGCGCTCGGGCGCGTTCCAAACGGTACGCTGGCGTTTCTTCCCGCGGCATAGACCTCCCATGCGTGATCTGCTTGACTTTTATACCAGCGCCCCGCTCCTGGAGATGGCACTCGCAGCCGACAGGGTGCGCAAGTCCAAGCATCCTGGGGATACCGTCACCTATATCGTGGACCGCAACATCAACTACACGAATGTGTGCGTAGCTGATTGCGGCTTCTGTGCCTTCTACCGTCGCCCAAAGCACAGTGAGGGATACACGCTCTCGTTCGAGCAGATCGGGCAGAAGATAGACGAGGCCAAGCGAGTTGGTGCTGTACAGATTCTGATGCAGGGTGGCCACAATCCATATATCCCGTTCGAGTGGTATCTGGAGCTGCTGAAGTACATCAAGACGTACCACCCTATCCACATCCATGGCTTCAGCCCGAGTGAAATAGATTTCTTTGCCAAGGTATTTCGCATGGAAGCGCGGGACGTTATTCGCGAGCTCATGAAGGCCGGACTGGATTCCGTACCGGGCGGAGGCGGCGAGATCCTCGTTCAGCGTGTGCGTGACATGGTCGCCAAAAAAAAGGCTGGCGCCGACCGGTGGCTCGAGATCATGGAAATAGCGCACCAGGAAGGCATGAAAACCTCGGTCACTATGATGTACGGCATTGGGGAGACACTTGCCGAACGCATAGTCCACCTCCAGCGTGTGCGTGAGGTTCAGTCGCGGACTGGTGGTTTCACGGCATTCATCTGCTGGCCGCTGCAGCCTGAGAACACACCCGTCATGTCCGCACAGCCCAAGACCGACGCGATCGATTATCTGCGGACGGTGGCTCTGGCGCGCATCGTGCTCGACAACGTTCCGAACCTCCAGTCCAGCTGGGTGACCATGGGGATGAAAATCGGCCAGGTCGCCCTCCGTTTCGGTTGCAACGATTTCGGCTCGCTGATGATGGAGGAGAACGTGGTCTCCGCCGCCAATACTACCAATCGCACGACAATTGAGGAAATGGAACGGCTGATCTCCGATGCCGGGTTCCGGCCGGCTCGTCGGCGTCAGGACTACTCGGTTATCGAACGCGAAGTCGTTGCCGCCGCCTAGAGAAGCTGGAGTGGAAGCGCCCAGGATTCTCGTGCTCGTCGGTTCCGCATCCGACGAGCCTCGAATGGAGCCGGGGCTGGCGGTCCTGCGGGATGCACGCGTCCCCTTCGAGTTTGTTGTTTCCAGCGCGCATCGTGATCCGGATAAGACTCTGGACCTCGCCAGAAATGCTGAGGGGCGCGGCATCAAGGTCATCATCGCCGGCGCCGGTTTGTCTGCCGCGCTGCCGGGCGCGGTGTCATCCGTGACTCAGCTCCCGGTGATCGGCGTGCCGTTTGCGACGGGCCCGCTCAACGGAGTCGACGCACTTCTGGCCATCGCTCAGTTGCCAAGCGGAGTGCCGGTGGGAACGGTGGGAATAGATAATGCCAGGAATGCCGCACATCTCGCACTGCGAATTCTGAAGCTCCTCGGGTGACCTCGCGCACCGGCATCGGATTCGA
>JBHENQ010000089.1:0-7321 GCA_046261975.1 Gemmatimonadaceae bacterium
CGTGGCGGTGCGCGTAGGCCAACGCATCCACCACGTCGCGCAGAATCCGAATGCAGACGCCGATGGGCAGCTCACCCTCGCGATCCAGCCGCTCGCGCAGCGACTCACCCTCGATGAGCGGCATGGTGTAGTAGAGCAACCCATCCGCCTGGCCGGCCGTGAGGACCGAAACGATATGCGGATGCTGTAGCGAAGCAGCGAGCTGGATCTCGCGTCTGAAGCGATCGCTGTTAAGGTCCGCTCCGAGCTCCGGCGGCAACAACTTGACCACCACTCTACGCCCGAGCTCCCGCTCCCGTGCCAGGAAGACGCGGCTCATGCCACCACCGCCCAGCTCGCGCTCGATCTGGTAGGTGGCGCCGAGTGCGGCTTGCAGCCGTTCCTGGATGTCAGCCACGACGCCCTGCTCCTGAGGGGAAACGGCCCAACAATACAGCACTGTCTGGTGCACGGCAATTCAGACCGACTGGCGGTAGTGGGTCAGTCCGAGTTCGAGGACTGCCACCAAGACCGACACAGCCGCGAGACGCCAGAAGCAAAGTCTGCGAGTTGCGAGAATGAGGCACTCGGCGCTACACGAGCCCGCGTGATTCAGAACATCCGCGCCATAGGATGGTTAGTTGCGAGAGGGAGCTTGGCCTAAGTGTCGGTTCATCCTCGGCCCTGAGGTCTATACTTCTGGCGTCTCGCGTCTGCGTCGTTCTTGGTTGACCTTCCGCTCCCAAACTGACCCACTACTCGACTGGCCCCACCGCGTCCGGATAAACGCGCACTTCCCACGTGGAGCCATCGAGGTCATCTGCCCAGTCGGCTCATGCCCGGGTATGCGTCGAAGCCAGTGTCGAAACTCATTATCCGAACGATGCCATGCCGCTCCATAGTGGCGAGATGAATCGCGTCACGAGCGGAAAGCTGCTGATGTCCGTAGAGGATAGCCTTGGCTCTTTCCGCGTCGGCCAGCTCCACGGCGAACACTTCGTCCACTACACCCAGGAGAGCATCGAACGCAGGCTGGATGGCATCGCGGCGACCGATAGCGACATATCGGTGCAAAATCTCCTGCAAAACTTCGACGTCCGTGACGAGGCGCTCGCCTGCTGCGATCACGCCCTCGAGCAACCGCCTAGCGTCCGCCTTGTAGTGGTGTGCCGCTCCGACGAGATACATGGGGATGTCGGAATCGAGGAAGATCATGCCTCGCCGTCACCGAGATAGCCGCGTTCGATTTCGACGAGCATTTGCTCCATGTCGGCGGCCGGGAACGTATGGCGTGCAGCCGAGCGAACGGCGGCGAGCTTTCGACCTGCATCCTCAATTGGCTCGCGACGCCGCATGGCTCGAAGCGCGTGCCGGACCCATTCGGACACGGTCATCCGATTCCGGCGCGCGAGCTTCTGAAGGTCCCGGTAATCTCTGTCGTCGAGCAAGACCTGAAGACGCTTACTCATATGATGAGTATAATCTACTCATAGCATGAGTCAAACAGGAGTTTCCCGGCATTGTGTTCGCATGTTGCTGTTCGGAACTGGTATCGTCGATTTGTTGGAAGCTCTAAGAATATAGTCCTCGGGCTCGCGGAGATTCCCCGCTCCGGAACAGCCCATTCAAGGCTACTGGGATGCTTGTCCGACTATTGCGTCCTCCGCAGCCTTTGGCACTGTGAGACCGGCGGAATGCTAAGACAACAGGAGGAATGCTTCATGTCAGCTTACACGTGGGCTTTTCGGGATTCTCGAGTGCGTTGCAGAGCAGCTGTGCTCGGATTCCTCGCAGCTGTCCTGACCATCTCGCTCTCCGCTTGCGTAGCTCGCCCGGCTGAACTGCCCTCGCGTCCCCCGGTGTCGTTCTCAGGCTTCGCAGTGGTAGGCGGCGATTCCTTGCACTACATGGTCGCCGGCTCTGGACGACCGGTCGTCTTTCTGGGTGGCAGCACGATGGATCTAAACCAGTGGGACGACCTGGTGGAGGCATTCAGTCGAGAGTTTCTTTTGGTGCGCTTCGATTTCTTTGGCTCGGGAGAGTCGTCACCGCTCAGGCGCCGGCACTCGTCGGTCAACGTCGTGCGCGCGCTGTTTGATAGGCTTGGCATCTCGCGTGCGCATCTCGTTGGCCAGTCCGTTGGGGGCAGCCTTGCCTTGGATTTCGCGATTGCTTTTCCGGAGAGGGTGGACGCTCTGGTGCTTGTGAGCTCCGCACCAAGCGGTTATCAGTGGTCACCAGCGATGCTCGAACGACAGGCACAACTTGCTCGCGTCGTACAGCAACAGGGCGCCGCCGGTCTTGCCCGCGATCTCCTTGACGATCCTTATTTCGCGCCAGGCGCAGCCACTCGCCCTTTGCTTGGAGGGCGGATACGGGCGAACATTCTTTCCAACACAGGGTTCTGGAAAAACGCTGACTCGAATCTTCTACAGCCGCTGTTGCCGCCCGCGATCCAGCGTCTGGAAAGGGTCCGAGCTCGCACGCTCATCGTGATCCCGCAGCTTGACTACCCTGAGATGTTTGCCGTCGCGGACACGCTCGTTGCACGGATTCCCAACGCCACCAAAGCGGTGATTCCCGACGCAGGTCACGTCGTGCACATGGAACGGCCCGACGCGTTCAATCGCCTTGTGATCGAGTTCCTTCGTGGGCCGTGATCTCGTGATTTCCGTCCACTAGTCCTTGGCTGCTGTCGTCTTCGGGGAGCTGTAGCGCTTGAACCAGCTCATCATGTACAACTGTGTGCGCATGAAGTTGGATGGCTTCGATCCCGTGCCGTGATACTCTCCCTCGAAGCGAAGCAGCGCCGTCGGCACACCGCGCATCTTGAGTGCGGCATAGTATTCGTCCGACTGCGTGATCGGGGTACGGAGATCCAGCTCACCGGTCATAATGAGAGTGGGCGTCTTCACATTCCCGACGTACATGAGCGGCGACTGCTTGAGCCACTGCTCGGGCTTCTCCCAGAAGGGCGCCTCGAAGAAGTTGTGCGTGAAGAGCGGCACGTCCGTCTGGCCGGCGAAGCTGAGCCAGTTCGTGACCGGGCAGCGAACCGCAGCCGCAGCAAAGCGCGTCGTGTGGCCGATCACCCAGCTGGACAACACACCGCCGCCGCTGCATCCGCCCACGAACATGTTTCGGTCGTCGATGTAGCCGCGGCCCACCAGTGTGTCGACACCGGCCATGAGGTCATCGTAGTCCACGCTCGGATACGCACGGTCGATCGCGTTGCCGAAGGTGGTGCCATAGCCGGTACTGCCTCTCGGGTTGGTGTAGAGCACGACAAAGCCGTTGGCCGCGAAATTCTGGAACATGTAGCTGAAGCCCACGTTGTACATCGCCGTCGGACCGCCGTGGATCTCGAGGATCAGCGGATACTTTTTCGACGCGTCGAACGAAGGGGGTTTGACGATCCAGCCCTGGACCTTGGTGCCTCCGGTCGACGTATACCAGACTTCCTCCACGGCGCCAAGCTTCTTTCGCGCGAGCATGTCCTCGTTCACGCGAGTGAGCTGCGTGACTGTTCCCGCGGCTCCCGCACCCTTGCCGCCTGCGAGATTAATCCTGACGACGTCCGTGGGCAGGTGTGGCGTGCTACGTACGCCCGCACCGATCCCGTTCCTGGCAAGCGAAGTAAGGAAGAGAGTCTGAACACCTGAGGTGACAGGTTTCACCCCGCCGCCACCGAGCGGTGTGTGGAAGACGTTCACCGATCCGCGATCCTCGGAAAAGAAAAAGAGACCGCCGGCGTCGCTAGCCCATTGAACTCCTCTGGGGTCGCGGTCGAAGTCGCCAGTAATTTTCTTCATCCCGCTACCGTCGATGTTCATCGTGTACAAGTCGGCCACTTTGTAGATCTGCTTTGTGGCGGGGTACCCGGTGAAAGCGACCATCTTCCCGTTTGGCGACACGACGGGTGAGGTCCAGATGCCAGCTTCTGGTGTGAGTCGCCGGAGCGTCCCCTTTTCCACGTCCACGGAATAGATGTTCGACTCGCGGTAGTTCAGGTCGGCTGTCGAGTCGCTGAACCCGTCAACAACAATCGTGCGGCCATCTGGCGTCCAGTCCCACGCGACCGCGTCGCCCAGGCCATCGAACCTGGCGCCAACGCTCCAGTTTCCGGATGTGATCTGGCGCGGCGAGCCGCCGTCGGCCGGCACGACGAACAGGTGGGTGTGTCCCGTCTCCGAGAAGCCGCGGCGGTCCTGCCTGTAATGCAGCTGTTCGACGAGCCGAGGAGCGCCGGTCCACTTGGCGCCCTTGGGCGCTGCCGGCAGGTCGATCTTCCACTCGGCGGGTTTGGGGACGAACATGCTGAAACCGATCGTCTTGCCGTCGGGAGACCAGCGTAGGTCGGCCGGCGACTCCATGACCCGGGTTACCTGTGACGGAGCGCCCTCGACGTCCATCCAGCGAACGAAAATCTGCGAACCCTTGGGCTCGCCATCCGCCAGGTACGCAATGCGTTTGCCATCTGGGGCCCACCGCGCGCTCGCGCCCTTGACGAGGAACCGATTGCGGGAGCCATCGGCGCTCATGATCCAGAGGGCCGATTCCCACTTGTCCTCGAGTCTGTTCACCCACCGGCGTGTGTAGACTATCCGGGACCCGTCGGGGGAGATCTGAGGGTCCCCCACGCTTTCGAAGTCGAGGTAGTGCCCCACGGTCAGGAGTGTGTCGGACGGAGTTTCCTGGGCGGCGAAAGCCGGCGGCGAGACGAGCGCCAGACTTGCCAGCAGAAGCGGTGCGCGCATCGAGTGGAAAAACATGGAGGCCTTCGTGGTCTGAGGTTGTTGGATAGACTTTCGAAGCTAGTGCGGGCTCGGACGACTGTCTATAGTGGCTGTCGCTCGCCGGCTTCCGGGGGCATGTTTGTCCCTCCCGGAACTCCTTATGGAGGTGCTACAATGCAGCTTCCCCCCGTGAATTACCTGGCGGTGATAGTGAGCGCGTTCATCATCTTCATCCTGGGGGGACTCTGGTATTCGCCGGTTCTCTTTGCCAGGAAATGGATCGCTCTGATGGGGAAGACTGAAGCCGAGCTGAGAGCGGAGTCTTCGGGTTCGATGCCGGTTATGTATGTACTCGCCTTCCTCTGCGCTTTGATCAGCGCGTGGGTACTGGCTGTTCTCCTGAATCACTTCGTTAACCTGACGCCAATGCGCGGAGCGATGGTCGGAGCTCTTTGCTGGCTGGGTTTTGCCGGCCCCACGAGCTTCGCAACTGCTCTTTTCTCAATGCAGCCGAGGCAGCTCTGGCTCATCAACTCAGGTTACAACCTGGTTTCGTTCATCATCGCGGGAGTTATTCTGGCGGTTTGGAGATAACGGAAAAAGGAGATTATCGATGGCCCGGAGCGCCGCTACCACGGTAGACCAGTATCTGAATGAGCTGCCCAGCGACCGTCGAGCGGTGATCTCGACAGTGCGCGACGTCGTTTGTCGCAATCTGCCCGAAGGTTATCGCGAGCGCGTGAACTGGGGAATGATAAGCTATGAGGTTCCGCTCGAGCGCTATCCGCATACTTACAACGGGCAGCCTCTGAGCTACGCGGCACTCGCGGCGCAGAAAAACTACTTCGCGCTCTATCTCACCGGCGTGTATCAGGATGCGCCGCTGGCGGAGCGACTCAAGATCGAGTTTGATAAGGCAGGCAAAAAGCTCAACATGGGCAAGTCCTGCGTGCGTTTCAAAAAACTCGACGATCTGCTGCTCAACGTCATAGGCAAGGTCATCGCGGCCACATCGCCAGAGCGGCTCATTGCAACGTACGAACAGAGGCGGCATGCGGCCAAGAGCTGAGCCGGAACGCATTACGCCCCATTGACTATCTGGAGAGTCCGCCACCTACGGGCGCTTAATCGGTGAGCGTCAGTTCCAAGCGAGACAGTCCGCCACCCGGCTACGATCTGGAAGCGTGCCGCGAGCGCATTCCAATTCTCGCGTCACTCATCCCGATGAACAACTGCTCACACGCGCCGCAGACTGACCTCACGCGCGCAGCCGCCGAACGGTACCTGAACTCCTGGGATCGGACTGCGATGGACTGGGACGCATGGATGGAGGAGGTATGGCTCGCTAAGCGTGTGTTCGCAAAGCTTGTCAACGCATCGCCTGGTGAGATTGCGGTGTTCAGCTCGGTGTCCGAGGCGACGAGTGCGGTAGCAAGTGCGCTCCATTTTACCGGACGGCGCCGAAAGGTGGTCGTGACCGAGGCGGAGTTCCCGACCGTCGGACACGTATGGCTCGCGCAGGAGCAGCGCGGTGCGCACGTGGCGTGGGTTCCGGTGAGGGACGGAATGATAGATCCCGCTGACTACGGCCCGATCCTCGACGACGAGACGGCGATCGTCTCCGGGTGCCACGGCTACTATGTCAACGGGTTCACACAGGATATCGCGCAGCTCGCGGCGCGCGCACACGCACACGGCGCCTTGTTGTACGTGGACGCGTATCAGACACTCGGCACGATGCCTGTTGACGTGAAGGCACTCTCCGTGGATTTCCTCGCCTCGGGCTGTCTCAAGTTCCTGATGGGCGTGCCCGGAATCGCGTTTCTCTACGTGCGGCGTGAGCTGATCGAAAGCCTTCAGCCTTCTGTCACCGGTTGGTTCGGCCGAGCCGACCCGTTCGCGTTCCGCGTGAAGGAGCTAGATTGGGCGCCGTCGGCTTCTCGCTTCGATACCGGAACGCCGCCAGTGATGAACGCCTACATCGCCCGCGCCGGAATGGAGATGGTCGCCGACATCGGCGTAGACAAGATCCGCGCGTGGCATGAAGTTCTCGCACGACGCCTGATCGACGGCGGCAGCGAGCGCGGCCTGGCGCTCCACGGCACTGCCGACGTGAGCCGGAAGACCGCAACCACGGCGTTCTTGGTTCACGATGCGCACATCATCGAGGCGGCGATGCGGACGCGCGGTGTGCTACCATCGGCGCGTGGACCTGTGATTCGCCTCTCGCCGCACTTCTACAACACCATCGCGGACGTTGATGCGGCGCTCGATGCCCTCGCCGCAGCCGTGCAGCCCGGATGACGGAACGCGAGACGTTCGCCTCACGCTTCGGCACGTTGATGACGGTAATCGGCGTGGCGGTGGGGCTAGGTAACGTGTGGCGATTCCCTTACATGGTTGGAAAGTTCGGCGGCGCGGCCTTCGTGCTGTTCTACGTCCTCGTCACCGTTGCGATCGGAGTGCCGGCACTGATGGCGGAATTCGCGCTCGGCCGCCACACCCGCAGAGGACCTGTCGGCGCATTCGCGGCGGGCGGTCTTCCCTTCGGGCGCCAGGGGGGCTGGTTTTTCTTCCTCGTCGTGACTGCCGCGACGGGCTACTAC
>JBHENQ010000090.1:0-4171 GCA_046261975.1 Gemmatimonadaceae bacterium
AGAACCGTCATCTTCCACTCGCGATGGATCGCGCGTATCTCGCGGCGGACCTGAGTGCGGCGGCGAGGATCGAGCGCGCTGAAGGGTTCGTCCAGAAGAAGCACCGACGGTCGTCTGGCCAGCGCTCGCGCGATTGCTACAAGCTGCCGCTCGCCACCACTCAGACTTCGCACGTTTCGCCGGTGAAGAGGAACGGTGCCAATACGTTCGGCGGCTTCAGCAGCCTGCGCGGCACTCACTGCACCGTAGGCGATATTCTCCTCGACCGACAGATGGGGGAACAGATAGCCGTGTTGGTAGACGAACCCCACATGTCGCTCCTCGGGCGGCATCGACGTAACATCGAGACCTTCCAGCAGCGTGGTTCCGGCGGATTGTGGGATTATCCCGGCCAGCGTTTCGAGGAGCGTTGTCTTTCCTGATCCGGCCGGACCTATTACCACTCCATATTGGCCGCTGTCGACGGAGAACGACACGTCGGCCAGCTCGAACGAGCCTACGCGCGCGCCCAGGCCACTGACAGCGATCATCCGTCGGTTCCGGCGCCTGCGCCCCATGCTTGCCTTTCGGGGCGCAGTGCTCGCAGCAGGATAAGAGGCACGATGGAGAGAAGGACGAGAACCGCGGCAACCGGTAAAGCCTGCGTTAGACCGTAGCTAGTGAACCGGTCGTAGCTGAGCACGCTTACGACCTTCGGATTGTAGGTCAGAATCACGATGGCGCCGAACTCGCTCACTGCTCGGGCCCACATCACCACCGCGGCGGCGATGAGGCCCCGCTTCGCCAGGGGCAGAGTAATGCGACGGAATACACGCCAGGAACGATCCCCCAGGGTGCGGGCAACGGCTTCGTAGCGAGTGTCTACCCGCGCGAACGCTTCACGTGCTGCACTGATGTACAGCGGCGACGCCACGAAAAGCATGGCACTCACGATCCCTGCGGTAGACCCGACGATCCGGAGGCCGATCTCCAAAGCCGCGCCACCTACGATACTCTCCCTGCCGAGCACCAGCAGGAGGGCAATGCCCGCCACCGGATGGGGTATCAGGAGTGGCAGGTCGAGCACGGCTGCCAGAACTGCGCGACCACGGAACGTTCGGCGCGCGAGCAGGTACGCCAGCGGCGTGCCTCCGATTATTCCCAGCACGGTAGCAACCGTGGCGGATAGAGCGGTAAGCCACAACGCGGCGCGAAGCTCCGCATCCACGAACAGGAGCCGGATACCATCGCCTCCGGATGTGGCCACCAGCTCTGCCACAGGAGCAAAAAGAAAAAGAAGAAACAGCGACCCACAAAGAGCGACAACTACGCTGGCGACATAGTGCGCGCGTCTGGGTCGCGAAGGCGTCATGCTTAGGGGCGTGATCCCAGCGCTGCGACCGATTCGGGGGCACCCGTGCCAACCAGTACCGGTTTCTCAACAGCATCCAGTCTGGCACCACGGAGTACGCGCTGACCATCCGCGGAAAGCAGGAAAGCGACGAATCGCTCGGCGAGCGCCTGGTGCGGCGCGGCTCGCGGGATAGAGACCGCGTACACGATCGGCTCTCCTCTGATTTCGATCGTATCGCCGACGCTCTTGCCCGCGACGCGAACCATTGCCTGCGCGTACCATGTGGCGAGCTCCGGAGATCCAAGGTCCACCTCCGCAGGCAGGCGCAAATAGCTCAGGTCTGCCGCCTGGGCTACCGATTCGTATGACCAGATGTAATCGAGCTCGCCGGCCTGGAGCAGCCCCACGAGCTCGACTTCCTTTGGACGAACGTTGCGCGGGGGGGCATTGGCCAGCATTCGCGCTGCCAAGCCAGACATGGCAGCATGCTTTTCTGCGAGCTTAATCGAGATGAGCGTCCGGTAGCCGTTCGGGTCGAGATCAGGATCAGATCTTCCCACTTCAACGCCGGGTCGCAGGAGAATCTGCCACCAGTTGCCGGCGTTTATCTCTCGGGCTCCTCGCGAAGATGGGGTATACGCTATGACCATTCTGTTGCGCGCGAACTGCGCGTACCATCCAACATGCTCCGGCATGAGCAGTTTCGGAAATACGTTATGGTCGGCCAAGGCGATGACGTCCGGGATCTTGCCTAGCTCGGTGAGCTTTCGCGCGGTCTCCAGGCTACCCGCACTTTCCTGCTCGATCGTAGCCTTGCTGACCGCCGCGAACGTGTCCAGGGCGGCGCGAAGCGGCCGCGCCAGGCTGCCCGCGTTGAACACAACAAGGGTGTGGTCGGTCTCGCCGGCAACCGCGGGAGCTTCACCGCCGGAACAGCCCGCGATCGTAAGCGAAATCAAAACGCGCGAGAGGCGTGGTAGCCCAATCAGCGACCGTCGTCGCATCGTCACCATCAATCAGAAGATGGAAATCAATTGAACGAAGAACTCATCATCGCGTTCTGGAGCCGAACTTGATACGTCCACCCAATTGACCTGCAGCCGAAGCCATTCGGGATCGGATAAGATGTTCAACCCCGCCATAGCTTTTCTCCGGCGTTCTGGAACCACGCCACGCACATGGAGACGCTCCCACTTGACCACCGGTTGCAGCCATCGCAGTAGTCTGTAGGAAGCGAGCGCATACCCACCGGTGTCGTCGCCATCCGTACCTTGCACCTTGCGTCGAATCACCTCACCTTCGACGACGGTTCTACCGTGGATCCAGCGAGCGTCATATCCCCAGATACGAGAATTTCCCTCGAAGGCAATCTTTGCGGCCACCGCCAGATCGTGGAACGGCAACAGCGTGGCCCGCCCCACGACCATCTGCCGTTCGTTCGCATCGACAGTGACGTTGGACCTCCGCCGTTCACGATCGCGGCGGAACGCACCACGGCGCCCGAGAGTCCCATTTGACCCATGACACCTATATCCCTTCTTGGCGCGAGTCGATTCACGGCCTCCGATCGATTCGCCGACTGAAGAGTGGAGAACGACGTGAGAAACTCAAGACTGAATGGCGTTCTGAACTGCCCGGCTATGATAGCCGGACTCACGAACGGCGCGAACCTCGATGTATCGGTTGGAGAGAGCTGGACGTAGGCGTCAGTCAACACGACGGCCGCTTGAGAGCTGTCCGATCTCGCCAGGCCGGACAGGTCGGTTTGAATTCTCAATGATACATGCGGCAGCACGCGTACCTGAAGGGTCAAACGCGCTCGATTTACCACGAAAGATGAGGAATCGTTGATGTACTGTTGGCGCACCGACAAGTATCCGGACAGAGAAGGGTCGCGAATGGCACTGGTAAGCCGGAGCACGGGGCTGGGCGCGAGTGGATACTGAGCCCAAAGCGGCCCGGCCACGCCGAGCAGAAAAAGCGCTCCTGCGCGAAATTCGCGAATTGACATTGGGTGGAGGCCGGCTTTCTGAGTGAGGTGGGTCAATATCAGCATCAGTGAAATGAGCCGCAAGTCAGGCGGCGCGCGATCGAGTGCAGGACCTGGCTGGATTCACGACCACCCGATTACGCTCGGCTTGCTGCGCTTCTATTCGTGGCCCCGCCTGGGTGCTTTGCTCTTAGGGATGGGCATCGTGTTGCGAGCGGTCGATTACGCCGGCAATCGATCTCTGTGGCTGGATGAAGCAGCCTTCGCACGCAATCTTGTGCAACGGTCTTTTGCGGAGCTTTTGCTGCCTCTGGACTACCTCCAAACGCCGCCGATCGGATTTCTATTTCTCGAGAAAATTGCGCTGGTTATTTTTGGAAATAGCGAGTACTCGCTCCGTCTATTGCCGCTGTTCGGTGGAATCAGCTCATTGTTTCTGGCGAACGCGGTGGCGAGGAAGGCCATAGACTCGAAAGGGGGTGCGGTGTTTCTCGCGCTCTTTTCGGCCTCTACCTACCTCGTTTACTACTCGTCGGAGGTGAAGCAGTACTCGCTCGATGTGGCCGTTGGGCTCCTACTGACGCTCCTTGCACTGAAGATCCTACTGCTTGGGATCACGCGAAAACGCCTCGCTCTGTTCGCGGTCGTTGCTTTGGCGGCGCCGTGGCTTTCGCACACCTCCGTATTTGTCACTACCGGCGTGGCGAGTGTTCTGTGTGTCCACTTCGCGCGTGCCCGCGCCTGGAAAGGCGCGGTCGCGATCTGCGGGTCATCGCTGCCAGCGGCGGCGAGCACGCTCTTCGCCCATGTGATGGCTGCGCGTAATGTCACGGACGCCGAACAGATGC
>JBHENQ010000091.1:0-8665 GCA_046261975.1 Gemmatimonadaceae bacterium
TCGGGCTGAACCTGAAAATTGATCACGAGATCGCCGGCGGGACCGCCGTTCGCTCCCTTCCCTCCCTGGCCAGTAAGCCTTACACGCGTGCCGGTGTCGGCGCCCTCGGGCACCGAGATCATTACTTTTCTTCGCGCGCCAACGTCGCCCGCGCCGTTGCACGTAGGACAGCGCTCGGATGGGATCTGGCCTCGCCCCAGGCACATTGGGCACGGCCTATTGACTGCGAATCCGCCCTGACCGAACGACACGATGCCGCGGCCGTTGCACTCAGGACAGGTCTTGAGTGTGGCACCAGGCGCGGCGCCGTTTCCGTGGCAAGTACCACATTCTTCGGTCACCTCGAGTTCCACCGGGACCTTCCCGCCCAGCGCGGCGACCCGGAAGGGGATCTCGAGAGTTGTTTCCACTGACTGCCCGCGCTCCGGCCCCTTGGCGCGCGTCCCGCCAGCTGTCCGGCTACCACCGCCGAACATGGTCGAGAAAAGATCGCCGAGTCCGCCGAGTCCGCCGATGTCGAACTCTTCAAAGCGGAATCCTCCCCCACCAGGCCCGCTAGTGCCGGGTTGAGATCCGGTCCCTCCAGGCGTTGGCCCTCGGCGCGCTCCGGCGCCGCCAAATCCGGTAAAGGCGCCGAACCTCCGCATGTCGTCGTACTGTTTTCGCTTCTCCGCGTCGCCCAGAACGTTGTATGCCTCGGAGATGTCCTTGAAGCGATCAGCCGACTTCGGATCGCTGCGGTTTGCGTCCGGATGATACTGCTTGGCGAGCCGCCTGTATTGCTTCTTGATCTGATCCTGCGTCGCGGAGGCGGACACGCCAAGGACCGCGTAATAGTCCTTAGTCTGAGCCATTGGGTGGGGGGCAGGCGCTAAGCTTTCATCGAGATCAGCCGTTCCACTGCTTCACCACCACGCGCGCCGGACGAAGCAACTGTCCCTTGAAGACATAGCCCGATTGATAGACCTTCGACACAAGGTGGTCGTCTTCCGCCGAGAGCGCCGGCTCGGTTGCGACTGCTTCGTGACGCTCTGGATTGAAGGGTTGATCCACGGGAACGATGATCTCCAATCCTGCCGCTGTGAGGGCCTTGAGGAGTTTTTTTTCGACGAGATTCACGCCCTCTATCACACTTTGAGCGTCGGCCGTTTCCACGTGGGCCACGCGCGCCAGATCATCCAGGGGATCGATCAGTTGCTTGACGAGCTCGGACTGCGCACGGCCGCTCCACTCCTGACGCTCTCGCGCCGAGCGCTTGCGATAGTTGTCATATTCGGCGGCCAGACGCAGATACTTGTCTCGTTGCTCGTCTATCGATCCGGTCGCCGCGGAATCGGAGAAGTCCCGGCTCGTTGCGTTCCCTGTGAATTCCTGCTCGGCCGATTCCTCTTCCCCGGGGCCAGAATCCGTTGGGGTGCTGGTCTCCGCGTCTGCAGCGCCGTCGGCTTGCTCGGCGCTCGCCGCAACCTCGTCGCTGTCCTCCGCCTTCTGCCGGGCACCTGACTTTCGATTCACTCTCACGTCATCTCCCACGTTAGCCCTCAATACCCAGAAAATTGGCACCCCTGGCGCTTTGCTGCCGGGACTTGCCTCCGAACGCTGTCGTAATTTCGATTGGCGCGACGAGCGGTGCAACTAGACCAGCTACCTGTTACCTGTTGTTTTCTGCCGAGACGATAATGCGCCTGATCATATCGAGAGCCGCCTGACAGGACCGCTGTCGAATTTCCTCGCGATCGCCAACAAACCTACGGCCCACGGTCTGTAGAGTGTCACGCACCCGAATCGCGATACAGACAGTGCCCACCGGCTTCTCACTGGTTCCACCGGAGGGCCCTGCGATGCCTGTTATGCCCACACCAATATCCGCGCCCAGACGACGGCACGCTCCGGCCGCCATTTGAGCCGCGACCTCCTCACTCACTGCGCCATGAACCTCGAGATCGTCGGCGCGCACATCCAGTAGCGTAATCTTGGCACTGTCCTGATAGGCAACTATGGCGCCCGCAAAGACGTCGCTCGCGCCGGGTATCGCGGTCAGGCGGGCACCCAGCATTCCACCGGTGCAGCTTTCCGCGGTCGCGATCCGCAACCCGTTTTTTCGCGCGAGGTTGAGCACCACTGACGCGAGGTCAACGTCACCATCACCGTAGGTATACCGTGTTGCGTGGCGGGCAATCTCGCCCGCTGCAGTTTCGAGCGCGCGTTCAGCATCAGCGCGCGTCCTACCCCGCGACGTCAGACGAAGATCGGTTCCAGCCCAGCCCGGAATGTATGCCACTGGTATTCCAGCAGCGGTCTGCGCGCAGTTTGAGAGCAGCTCAGCCAGCCTGGACTCACCGATGCTCGTCGTTCTTATCGTGCGAGAAAGCACGACAGGAGGTTCGGCGATATTGGCGGTTCGGTCGCGCAGTAACGGGAGGAGTTCCTCTGAAGCCATGCCCTTCATTTCGCGCGGTACGCCCGGTAGCATGGCAACCCAGCGGCCTTGGTCGTCCTCTAGGAAGATCCCAGGCGCGGTGCCATGCGTGTTGCGGAGGACGCGGGCGCCCTCGGGGATCAACGCCTGTTGGCGGTTGCCTGTGGGCATTCCGCCTTTGTAGCCGAGCTGTCGGAAACGCTCCTCGAGGTCCACCAGAAGGTCCTCGTGCATGCGCAGCGGTCGGCCAAACAGTTGCGAGATTGCCGGCTTCGTGAGGTCATCCGAGGTTGGGCCAAGTCCACCGGTGGTGATAGCCGCGCCGGTGCGATCGAGCGACTCCCGGACCGCGGCTTGTATGTCGGCGGCGTCGTCTCCGACCGTGACGTGACGCGCAACCTCCACTCCGGCCGCAGCCAGCTCCCGCGCCAGGAACGCTGCGTTCGTGTCCACAGTGAAGCCAAGCAGCAGCTCGTCGCCTACCGTGATTATTTCTACGTGCATTCGGAGTCGGGAGTCGGGAGTCGGGAGTCGGGAATATAGCTTTGGGCGACCGTGTCAAACTGTCCCCTAGTCCCTAATCCCTAGTCCATCGCATTACCCCTGCGTATTTCGACAAATAGAGCGCTAGCGAATAGAGCGTGAGCACTATCGAGGCGAGCATCGCCACTACACCGATGACGCCGTTGACGTTGGCGAACACCAGCCACAGCGTGCCGGTCCAGTCATAGCGCTGCGCGGCGGCTACGGCCGCAAACCAAAAGTACGCCGCACCCACCCAGATATTCTGCATTACGGTCTTGACCTTTGCCGGACCGATGGCTGCAATGACGACGCCGCGGCGAGCTGCTATGTGGCGGAAAACCGTCATGAATAGCTCCCGGCCAAGAACGACGATCAGAGCCCACAGCGGAAGGCCCAGCCGCCCCAGGGGCGTTATGAAGTCGAGGGGATAGGCTAGAGGCTCGCGTCGCATCAGGATGAAGATCGGAACGAGCGTGGCAACGAGGAGGAGCTTGTCAGCCAGTGGGTCGAGCTGCTTGCCGAGGTCGGTGACGAGATTACGCGTGCGCGCAATCACTCCATCGTAGTAATCCGTTATTGCGGCCGCGATGAAGAGGGCGAAGCCGGCTAGCCTGAGCTCCCATCCGGCGGCAAATGGGAGCATAGCGATGAGGGGGGCGACGATGATCCGGCCTATGGAAAGCGCGTTGGGCAGGTTCACCCCGCTGGTGCGCGTTCTGGCCAGGCCGGGTTGTTCAATCGGGCGAAACACGTCTCAACTTAGCACTTGAGCGGTCGAACTGAAATGCGCGCCGAGGCCTCGCCTATGCGCTAAGACAGCGTCTTCAGGACCAGCTTGCTGACGGCCTTCAGCGTGTCGAACACGCCATCGCCGTTCACCGCGACAGCCTCGAAATGCGGCGCCCGCTCCACCCACTCGCCCGAAGAAATCCTGTCCACCAGGTTCTGGCCCGCGTGATAGGGGTCAGGCAGAACGCGCTGGCGTTGCGGCTCGCGCACTTCCCAACCGGGATTGACCGCAGCTTGCAGATCGGTGATGGGAGCCGCGTTGGGTAGGTCGCGTTTATTGTACTGGATAACGAACGGCATTCGCGTCAGATCGTATCCGTATTCTGCCATGTTGTCGTACAGATTCTGCATGGCCTCCTGATTGGCTTCCATGCGTTCGGTCTGGGAATCTGCTACGAAGACGAGCCCGTCCACGCTCTTCAGAATGAGCTTGCGGCTGGCGTTGTAGTACACCTGACCCGGTACGGTATAGAGATGAAATCGCGTCTTAAAACCGCGAATAGTGCCGAGATCGACGGGCAGGAAGTCGAAGAATAGCGTTCGCTCCGTTTCCGTCGCGAGCGAGATGAGCTTCCCGCGCGTATCCGGCTTAACTTTCCCATACACATGCTCGAGATTGGTGGTCTTTCCTCCCAGCCCCGGCCCATAGTAAACGATCTTGCAATTGATCTCGCGTGAAGCGTAGTTGATCATCGACATTACGGTACCCTTTTACTACTGGAACAGTTTGTCGATTTCATCATCCGCGCCTGCGAGTATTCCGGGTTGTTCGGTTTCTTTTTCACGACTTCGCTGAAACATCTCGATGAAGAGTCGGGATAGTTCCTCAACCGTGCCTCTGACCTTGAGCCGCACGAGACCGAGGGTGGTTCGATTGTCGAAGAGGACTACCAGAATCACGCGCCGCGCGATGTCCGCGAGGTACATCGATTCCTGATCGCCCTGATGAAAGAGGGAGCTGAATTCCGTTTCGCCAATGAGCCGCGCGAGCTGATCGTTTGCGCTGAAATCGGCTGCGGTGAGCGTGGCGAACGCCGTGGCGTCGAAGTCCTGATGTTCGCCGACCGTGGCCACGAGCTGCCCCGACCGATCCACCAGAAGCGCGCACCGGGCGTTGCTGTCGTAGAGAAATTGTTGAAGCGACCGCGTGATCGCGCCGTAATCATCTTCGGTGAACGACCAGCTCGCTGCACCAACTGCCATTTCTGTCCTGCCTAGTGGAGTGAGTGTTCCATCCCGCGAAGAATCGCCTGGCCGCGCCGGCGAAGTGCCGGGTCCTTCTCCCAGTTCACGTAATCGCGCAGGAGAAGTACGTTACGAGCACTGGACTCTGCGCGCAGGTAGCTCAGGGCTGCCAGTCGCCGCC
Organism: Gemmatimonadaceae bacterium; assembly: GCA_046261975.1. Classification (GTDB taxonomy): domain Bacteria; phylum Gemmatimonadota; class Gemmatimonadetes; order Gemmatimonadales; family Gemmatimonadaceae; genus JBHENQ01. The sequence goes on from JBHENQ010000091.1 coordinate 5,100, forward strand.
AGCGCCGAACGCTGAACAGGTCCTGGCGGTACCGCAGAGTCTGCTGATTCCAGACGATTAACCCTACCGCGGCGCCACCAGCGAAGCCCGCAGCGACGGCCGCCCATTGGTATTCCCTCCTCACATAGACCTCCGTGCGCTTAGGGCCTGGGCTATGGTGACTCCGTCGGCATACTCCAGGTCACCGCCAACGGGGAGGCCTCGCGCGATCCGAGTGACTACCGGCCTCTCCTCGGGCAAGCCCAGAGAGCCCAGCTGGCGCTGAACAAAGAGTGCCGTCGCTTCACCCTCGAGGCTCGGATTGGTGGCCAGGATGACTTCTCGCGTCTCGCCGGAAGCCACCCTCTCAACCAGCTGCTGCATGGCCAGATCCTCGGGCCCCACCCCATCCAGTGGCGACAAACGGCCGCCCAGAACGTGGTACACACCTCGGAATTCGCCCGCGCGCTCAATGGCGCTGATGTCAGATGCTTCCTCGACGACGCAGATCACGTCGCGATCCCGTCTGGGATCGCTGCAGATCGAGCAGGGATCCTGCTCCGTCAGGCAACCACAGACCGAGCACTTGCGAACGCGCGCGCCAACAGTCGCGATTGCTCGCGCAAGGCGACTCCGATTCTCGTCGGGCTGCTTGAGCAGGTGGTAGGTGAGCCTCAAGGCCGTTTTTCTGCCGATACCAGGGAGCCGGGCCAGCTCAGTGGCCAGCTCATCGATCGCTCCCATCTCAGAACGGAAGCTTGAATGGCAGGGGAAGACCTCCGGTAAGCTTCTTCATCTCCTGCTGCGCAACGTCAGCAGCCTTCTTCTGAGCCTCCGCAACTGCCGCCAGGACGAGATCCTCGAGCATCTCCACGTCGGCGGGATTCACCACAGTGGGGTCAATCTTGATGGCTCGTACCTGGCCTTTCCCATCCGCCGACACCGTGACCATGCCGCCGCCGCTGGACGCAGACACGGACTTGCTTTGAAGCTCTTCCTGCACCTGCTGGAATCGCTCCTGCATCTGCTGGGCCTGCTGGAGGATCTTCGTGAAGTCGGTCATGGAAAACCAGAAGCGGGTGTGGGGTGTCGGGTGTGGGGTGTCGGGTGTCAGATTCGAACCGCATACCCTCGCAAAGGCAAGCTACCTACCGGCACGCGAACGACGCAAGCGCGCGAGTGGCGCTATGATCAGTCCAGCAACTCGAGATCGAGCGCTTCGACGGCGGCGTCCAGATTGGGATCACGCTTTCGAAGCCGGGCGAGACGGTTGGCCCTCGCATCCTCCTCGGACATCCGTCGCGACGTCGAGGGCGCGTTCTGCTGTGCGGGCTCGGCACCGGTCCGCACGATGATGGCTTTGGCGCCGATGAAAAGAGTGCGGATCGTCTTGAGGATTGTGTCTTTCCCTGCCGCAAGCGCCTTCTCGAGCACTTCATTCGGTCCTTCAAGCATCAGCGTCACTTCGCCATCACGGGACACTTCGGAGGGAACGGCGTTCTCAAGGGCGGCAACCAACATGCCGGACCCGAATCCCTCCGCTTTCACGTGCGCGATCACGTCGTCCCATCGCTCGCTAAGGCGTTTGAGCTCCAGGGGCATCAGGGGGTGTAGGGTGTGGGGTGTAGGGTGTGGGTTGGTCTCCGCTGGTAAGGAGGATTTTGTTGGCTGTTGGCGCTCTGGGCGCACTTCATTCGTCTCTACCCTCGCGCCCGGACCTTTGGGTTCACTCCCGACACCCAACACCCCGCCCCCTACACCCATGCTCTTCAGCATTTCCTCCAGCACTACGGTTCTGTCCATGAGGGCGAATCGAACGAGCAGGGACTCCACCACGAGTTGCTGCTGTCCACTTTTCTTGAAACGCGGTTCCAGCTCGGTGATTGCCGCGAGCATGCGCAGTATGTCGCCGGTTGAAAACCGATTGCTGAGTTTGGTCAGCGCTTCGCGTGCTCTATCTGACAGGTCGGGCGCCGCGCCACCCAACGACAGCGCGAGCAGAGACCGCAGCATCTCGGCAAGACCAGGCAGGAACGTGCCCAGATCCACACCTGCATCAACAAGCTTCCCTACGGCAGGAAAAACGTCAGCCGCACGTTTGCCGGCGATGAGGTCGAGAATGCTGATGATCTCGTCTTCAGGCACGAGCCCGAGTGCATCGCGCACGAGCTCGGCTGTGAGCTTGCCGTCCCCCGTGGACAACGACTGATCAACGAAGCTCAGGGCGTCCCGCATCGATCCGTCAGCGGCGCGCGCGATCATAGCGACCGCCTCGGGCTCGGCGATCACGCCCTCCGCGCTCAGCACGAAGTCGAGTCTCTGGCGCACCGCCGCCGGAGAGATTCGCTTGAAGTCGAAACGCTGCAATCGGCTCAACACCGGTGCCGCTGACTGGGCTATCTTCTGCGGTTCGGTGGTGGCGAAGACGAACACCACTCTTGGTGGCGGCTCCTCGATGATCTTGAGGAGCGCATTCCACGCTTCCCGAGTGAGCATGTGCGCTTCATCCACGATGTAGACCCGGTAACTTTCGCTCGTAGTCGGAGCGTACATGGCGCGCTCCCGCAGCTCACGCGCATCGTCCACTCCGCGATTGGATGCGGCGTCGATCTCCACGACGTCGAGATTCGAGAAGCCTTTCCATATCCGAGTGCACGATTCGCACTCTCCGCATGGCTCTCCGTCCCGCGCGCCTGAGGTCTCCTTCCTCTCGCAGTTGAGGGCCATAGCAAGCACGCGAGCAAGAGTTGTTTTCCCCACTCCACGCGGCCCGCACAGCAAATAACCATGTGCCACACGTCCCCGCGCGATGGCGCCCTTGAGGGTATTCGACACGTGCGACTGCACGGCGACGTCGGCGAACGTCTTCGGGCGGTATTTGCGGGCCAGCGAAATCATCAACGGCTAGGGATTAGGGAAACGTGATAGGTGACTGGTATTAGGTGACTGGTGACAGGAAACGGGAATGGGGAACAGGGACACGTCCCTATTCCCCATTCCCTAATCCCTAATCCCTAGAAGTTAAGTGTCCCAGGCCTGACGAAGCGACGAAAGACACCACATGCCGCTGCTACCTTCGGGGTCCTGACGGAGTTAGCGGGCTCGCGCCCTTCGGGACCTGGGACGTGAGGAATATACCATACCGATCATCGGTGCGCACCATTGTTTTCCACCGCCCTGGCTACGACCCACGCCGCTTCGCGCACCATCTCCCGGTTCACATCCAAGTGCATCACGGCGCGAATACGCGATCGCGACCACGGCGTCACATGCACGCCGGCCTTCGCCGCGGCGACTATTACGTCAGCAGAGTTCACATGCTCGGGCAAGTCGAGCATGACGATGTTGGTATCGGGCTCCACCACGCGCGCGCCGCCAGCGCCGTCAACTACCGAAGCAAACTCGCGAGCAAGCTCGTGATCCTCCGCGAGCCGGGGCAAATGAAACTCCAGCCCATGCAGCGCGCCGGCAGCGAGTATTCCGGATTGGCGCATGCCGCCGCCGAAGCGCTTCCGCACGGACCACGCTGCAGCGATAACATCAGTCGTACCGGCGAGCGCGGCTCCAACCGGCGCGCCCAGCCCCTT
>JBHENQ010000092.1:0-5245 GCA_046261975.1 Gemmatimonadaceae bacterium
TCGTGAGGGGGCGCTCGTCACGTCGCGCGATTCCAATTTCATACACGGATCGGTAGGCAACGGCAACGCGAAGCTATGGATCAACGGAGTCGAGGTGCCGGTTCTGCCTAACGGTGCCTTTCTCGCGTTTCTTGCCAACCCATCGCCCGATTCGGCGCGCTATGAGCTCATGGTTGCTCTGAATGCCGACACCGTTCGGAAGACGCACGCGGCACGCATTCTGCCGCGGCGTCCCGTGCTTCCGCTGGCTGGTCCGCTGGTGGTAGACTCAGCCTCGGTCGTTCCGCAGGGTGTCATGGCGCTGCGCGACGACGAAGCGGTGCGTGTCAGCGTCCGCGCTCCCACCAACGTGTTCGCGTGGGTGCAGCTGGACAGCGTGGCCCGCCATCCACTGGTGAACGGCCGCGAACGACCCGGTCCGCCGCTGGCTTCCGTTGGGCAAGGGTCGGCATCGGACAGCGCGTCGCAACGATATCTGGGCGACGCGGAAATCTGGGCCACGGATGTACCCGCGCGTCTCTTGCGCAACACGACACACCTTTTGGTCGCGCGCGGCTCGGACACGGTGCGTTTTCCGCTCGCCCCGGTTGCCCATCCGGACAGCTTGCCGAGGTGGGTAGTTGTGGGTGCCGACTCCAGCGCGGTTAGCGATACCGATCGAGTGATCAATCTCAGGCCGACGCCGGCTGGAACGTACAAGTGGTTTTTGTTGCCCGGAACCCAGCTCGAGCTCACCGGCCGAATAGGTGACTTCGTGCGGCTGCGGCTGGACTCGCGGCTCGAGGCATGGGCGAACGCGTCAGATGTTCGGCCGCTCCCTCGCAACTTCCCCGCTCCTCGGCGCGTTGCCTCCAACGCGCGCGTCGTGCCCTCTGACGATTGGGTGGATCTCGTGATTCCAGTGGGTGAGCGACCCGCCTTCTTCGTGGAGGAGCGAGATCGCGCAATCCATCTCACCATCTACAACGCGCGGTCGTCCACCGACATCATCCGCTATGTCGCCAATGACACCTTCGTTCGCGTGGTCAACTGGGAGCAGGAGACCAGCGACCGCATCCGTTACTCGCTGGAGCTGGTGACTCGACCCTTCGGCTATCTGGCATTCTGGGACCGGGACTCTCTTGTGCTCCGCGTTCGCAAGCCGCCCGCGGTAAATCCTCGAACTCCGCTAAGTGGCCTCACCATTGCCGTCGATCCGGGACATCCGCCCATCGGCGCCACCGGGCCAACGGGGTTATACGAGGCCGTTCCAGTGCTGGAGATAGGTCTCAAGCTCAAGGCGATTCTCGAGAAGCGAGGAGCCAGGGTGGTGATGACCCGCACCACTCCTGAGCCCGTTGCCTTGGGTGAGCGGCCAATCATCGCGCGGCGTGCCGACGCGCACGCTCTCGTCTCCATTCACCTGAACGCGCTGCCGGACGGCGTGAATCCATTCGCCGCACATGGTACGGGGACGTATTTCTTTCATCCTCAGTCCGCACCGCTGGCTCGCGCCATTCAGACCGGAATGGTGAGGTGGATGGGGCTCCGCAACCTGGGCATCTACTACGACAACCTCGCCCTCGCGCGGCCCACCTGGATGCCGGCTGTGTTGTGTGAGGGCGCGTTCATCATGATTCCCGAGCAGGAAGCCGCACTCCGCACGGCTGAGTTCCAGACGGCTTACGCCTTGGGCGTAGCGGATGGGCTGGAGGCGTACTTTCGCGCGCTGCCCGCCGCGGGCCGCGCACAGTGAGGAGGCGGGCCGCTCTATCGGTTCTCGCGTTCGCGGCGTGCTCACTCGCAGGAACGCGGATCGATGCGCAGCTCGTGCCCAACGCGTCATGGCGCACCATTCACACCCCGCATTTCAAGGTTCATTTCACGCCCGAGTTGGAGGAGACTGCGCGGCGCGCCGCGGTGCAGGCGGAATCGGCCTACGCTCGACTCGCGTCGGAGCTCGTAAAGCCGCGCGGCACAATAGACCTGGTGATCGCCGACAACGTGGATTACTCCAACGGTTACGCGACGCCGTTCCCCACGAACCGCGTCGTGGTATACACTCACCCTCCACTCGATGTGCTGTCGCTTCGCTTCTACGATGACTGGCTGGCGCTCATCCTCACGCACGAGCTGACGCACACCTTCCATCTCGACAGAGCTCGTGGTTGGTGGCGTATAGCACAGGGGATATTCGGGCGAGTGCCCTACTTCATGCCCAACGCGTACACGCCGGCGTGGGTGACTGAAGGCCTCGCGACGTACTACGAGTCTCGTTTCACCGGCGCGGGCAGGACTCACGGCTCGCACCAGCACATGCTTGTTCGTGCGGCGTCTCTGGAGGGCGGGCTGCCGCATCCAACACAATGGAGTCTCGCCACATCTCGCTACCCGGGCGGGGAAGGTGCTTACGCCTACGGTTCGCTGCTTTTCGAGCACATGGCCGATCGACTTGGGCCGGAGCGCGTGCGCGATTTCGTGGAGCGATCGAGCGGAGCGATGCTGCCCTTCATGCTCAATCGCGTCGCCAGGCAGAGTTTCGGCATCTCGTTCGAGAGTGCGTGGCGGCAGTGGCGCGACTCCCTTCGCAGTACCACCGCGGCCACAGCCGCCCCGTTTCCCCGTTGGCGCGAACTTACGCACACCGGTCGCGTCGCATTCTATCCGCGCTGGCGAGATGGATCGTCGCTGGTCTACGCAGCGAACACGGGCAAGGAGACGCCCGGTGCGTACGTCGTTGATACTGCGGGCTCCGTTCGACGGCTCGCCCGGAGGAACGGTGTTGACATCAACACGCCGCTCTCACGTGATAGCCTGGTTTTCTCGCAGCTCGAGTACGTTGACGCGTACCACGTTCGGTCTGATCTCTATGTCGCAGGTCCGGGAGGCGAGAAGCGGCTCACGCACTCAGCGCGGTTGGCACAAGCCGACGCACGTGTCGACGGCGGAATCGTAGCGGTGCGCGCTGTGCCGTCCACCACGCAGCTCGTGCGCCTGAGCGCGGAAGGCGGTGTGATCGTTCCGTTGACATCTGCGTCGCCAGACACGCAGTGGGCGTCGCCCAGGTGGTCGCCAGATGGAGATCGCATCGCCGCCACGCGCTGGACCCGCGGGGGCTATGCGGACATCGTGATTCTCGATTCGCTGGGCCGGTTGCTGCACGAGATCACCAGAGACCGCGCGTTCGACAGCTCGCCGGCGTGGACGCCCGACGGCAAGTCGATAGTCTTCTCGTCTGATCGGACCGGTGTCACTGAGCTTTACATCGCCGGCGCCACGACCGCGCAACGCACGACCAGCAAGACGCGCTCACGCGCGCCGAAGCGCGTGAGCCGGGCTGGCACTGGAATCTTCTTCCCGGATGTCTCGCCCGATGGAAGGTCGGTGGCGGCGGTGCACTTTCGTGCCGACGGCTGGCACGTTGGCGTCGCACCGCTCGACACATCGCAGGCTGACACGGCCGGAGTGGATCGATCGTTCGCGGCCCAGCCGCTCGCTGCTGCGGGGCGCGATGCTTCACGCGCGGGACGATACGCGCCGTGGAGGACGCTCCTTCCTCGCTACTGGCTGCCTCTGGTTGGGTCGACCACAAAGAGCAGCTACGCGTACGGCGCGTTCACGTCGGGTGTTGATGTCATCGGCCGGCATTCGTATTACGCGGAGGCGTTGTTCGACCCGGCCAGCGGCAAGTCGCCCGAACACGATGCCTACGCCACGTATAGCTATCGCGGGCTGGGACAACCGGTGCTGAGCGTGGCGGCCTCGCAGAGCTGGGACCGCTTCGCCATCAACCAGGGGAACGTTCGCGCCGGGGATCTCCGGCGTCGCAATCGCGTGGTCGGCTTGTCGGGCACGATCGCACGCCCGCGAGTACGGAGCTACAGCTTCGCGACCGTCGCGGGTGAGCTGGAGCGGCGCTATCATTTTTCGGAGCCCGACACACTCATCGATTTCATCGATCCCTTTTACTCGAGCAACCCGCAATATCGCTCCGTGCTTTTTGCCAGCGGCTGGACCAACGCTCGGCGACCGGGCCTCGCGATCTCGCTGGAGGACGGCATTGCCGTGAGCGCGGCGTGGCGCCTTCGCTGGATCTCGGGTGAACAGGGTGTGAACTCCAACGCGATCACCGCGGCGGCGAGCGGTTACAAGTCTCTCTCATGGCGCGGATTCGCTCATCACGTTCTCGCGTCGCGCGTGGCCGGCGGCTATGCGACCGGCAACTCGGCGGGCGAGTTTTCCGTTGGCGGCATCAGCGGTTCCGTCGTCACGGTTCTGCCCGGAGTTACCGTGGGTGCGCGCCGCACGTTCGGCGTGCGCGGCTTTCCGGCCGGTGCTCGAAGCGGCAGCCGAGCGGTGGCGGGGTCTCTCGAGTACAGAGCGCCGCTGGGGATGCCGTCGCGCGGACTGGCCTGGCTGCCGGTATTTCTGGACCGCACCTCGGTCAGTCTGTTCGCCGACGCCGGCGCGGCCTGGGATCCCGGGAGCGAGGGGGGCGTGCCGTTCGACTCGACGATCCTGGCATCGGCGGGCGCGGAGCTGATCCTGGACGCGGCTCTTCAATACGACTTACCGTATCGCCTGAGGTTCGGAGTCGCGGCGCCGCTGGTAGACAATTCACTGCTGAGGGTAGACCCGGTGAGTTTTTATGTTCGAATCGGATCATCATTCTAGGGAATGGGGACTGGGGAATCGGGAATGAAAATTCACAGAAGCGCGTACGTACACGAGCGCGCAACGGTCATCGGTGACGTGACGCTTGGCGCGCAGGTGTCTGTATGGCCGACGGCGGTGATAAGAGCCGATACCGCGCCGATCACGATTGGAGCTCAGACCAACGTTCAGGACGGCGCTGTAATTCATGTCGATCAGGGTGTTCCGGCCGCGGTAGGCGAGCGCGTGACCATTGGGCACCGCGCGATCGTGCACGGCGCGACGATCGCGGACGACTGTCTCATTGGCATGGGCGCAATTCTGCTCAATAACGTCCACGTTGGCCGCGGCTGCGTCGTGGCCGCGGGGGCCGTTTGCAAGGAGGGCATGAGGATTCCCGAAGACTCGCTCGTCGTTGGGGTGCCTGCCAGGGTTGCACGCCATACCTCGGCGGCGGATCGGGAGCGAATCGCCCGAGCGGCTGCGGTCTATGTTGCCCTTCAGGAGGAGTACAAGCGCGGAAGCCACCAAGCTCACGTCAGCTAATTCCCCATTCCCCAGTCCCCCATTCCCAGCAGTCGTGTATGTAGGCAACCCCTGAGCCGCCTGCTAC